>JBEBUW010000012.1:0-66732 GCA_040393065.1 Lujinxingia vulgaris
CGAACGTCACGAAATCCCTTCGCAACAACATCGAACATAGCCATAAGACGTAACCCTTTGCACAAAATTTAGGATGAGTGAACGATACCAACAACGTACTACAAAAATCGCCGCTACCTTATTCTTACCAGATACCAGCGATCGACCTGACGTGAGATGAGATAAAAAGGGAGGGAGATCTCGGGATTCGCAGGACTTTCATGCCAAGAAATACGCAACGCACCTTACACATGAAACCGACGCCCTGTCAGGTGCCCGGCAAAGTAGCCACCACCAGCGATCATGTCAACGCACGAGTGTACCACGAAATTCTGTTTCCCACACCACAGCCCCTTTTTCGTCTCTCCAGGCGGATAACTTGCCCCCCTTCCATCCCCGGTTATATACAGAAAGAACACGACCGGACTGCGCAGTCCGATCCGCTGCAATGCGATTTCTGATCCCATTAAAAACCATGCGCTCCGCCATCACAACGCCTTACCCAATACTATCTATTGTATGGAGCTCGTTTCATGTACTTGCTCACGCGTAAGCATACGCACAGCATGCTGTGGTTCGCTCGATTCGCGATTTTCTGCACGCTCCTCGCCATTTTTACGGCCGGTTGCAAAGATCATCCCAAAGACAAACTTCGGGAAGGACGCGCAGCACTCGCTGCAAAAAATCCCGATCTGGCCGAAACACGCCTCAATGAAGCCTTACAGGCCGATCCCAACATGATCGAAGCACGCCGACTCATGATCGACGTTCACCTGCTGCGCGATGATTACCCCAGAGCCGAAGAATCCTTGCTAGCTCTTTGGAACAACCTGGGCTTTGATCGCCCTGTCACCCAGATTCCGCCCGAAGAACGCTCCAACCGCCAACTGATGGCCGATCAGTTCAACGATCTCTACCGTCGATGGGCCGAAAGCCTTTCACCCGCCGAAGAACCCGAAAAGTTTGAAGAAGTCGTCAAAAAAGGCATCGAGCGCAATCCCCGCAGCGCACGCCTGAACACCATGCTCGTCGATTTCTACAAAGAACAGGCCGAAAAGCTGCTCGAGCGCGGCGAAAAACTCAAAGCCGCCGAAAAACTCGAACAAATCCCCGATTTACTCACACTTCCCACCACCCGGCAGGCCGCCATCACGCGCGCAGAAACCCTCCGCCGTGAAGCTTTCATGGATGCCGCGCTCGCCCGATTCGAAGCCGAATTCAAACCCGAACTGCTCGCCAGCCAGCAATTCGACGTCGAACGCAACGCCGTTCTCCTGACCCTGGCACACCCCGTAAGCCGACGCCTGCTGCCCGCAAACCCCGAAGATAGCGCCCAGGCCCTGGCCCAGACGCGCGAAGCCCTCACGCCTCTCATCGCCGAGTTGGCCGCCAAAATCGGCAACCTCCCACCCGACACCGATCCGGCCGTTTTTGCAGAACTTCCCTACGAAATCCGTAGCGAAAACTTCGTGCGCGGAACTTTTACCCTCGTCGCAGCCATTCCCCTGACTAATATTCTGGAACTAAGCTATCGCTTCCACGAAGCAGCACGGCTCGCCGCCGAGCAAAATCCGGACAACTCCAACGTCCCACAAAACGATACCACCGGAGATCATGACGCCAATCCATCCCACGACCCCGACGCTCACCCCTGAGCTCGTACCTACTCCGAAAATGCCAGCATTGACTTGCTTTTTCCCGCGTTAATTCTCCTTGACTTATACAAACGTGCCGTTCATATAACGGCGCGCAAGAAATCCCGGCCTTACACGGATATTCTTTGATCACGAGGCAGCAATGACCAATGAATTAGAAGACGATTTCGACGACACCTTTGAAGCCGATATCGACGACAACTTTGAACCCGATCTAGACGAAGACATCGAGATCGATGAGTTTGAGGAAGAATCCGATTTTGCGGAAGAAAAACCTGAAACCGTCTTGATCGACACACACTTCGAAGGAGCTGTTCGCGCAAATCCCAAGCGCATGCAAATTGCAGCACGCAAAAAAGCAGCCAGCATCATCGAAGGCATCATCAGCGACGCCGAGCTTGTATCCCCCGAGGGTCAGGCCAAGGCATGGAAGAAACTCAACAAAAAATCCGACATCTCCCAGGCAAAACCCTTCGACATCCACGCCGTTCTCACCGAGAACGACATCGTCGACCATCCTCGCTTCGGCATCGGATTTGTCATCCAACTGCTTTCTCCCACCAAAGTCGAAGTCGTCTTTGAGTCGGGCATTAAGCGCCTTGCCTGCAACCAGGCTCCCAAAAAAGCCTGATTCCTCCAGGTACCCTGCTCTTTCTGAAAGCCGCATCTTCACCCCGCACGGATGAAGACGCGGCTTTCACTGTTTTTAACCAAAATCTTCCCCTGCCCCGGAAATACCCCTGGACACTGCACCGTTAACGTTTATCGTCTAAACAACCTGGCGCAATCCCAACTTCCCAGTTTTCTGCCTACTTTTTTACTTGCATCCCAGAGTGACCGTCATGAGTAATCCGCGCAATTCCAACGCTCAAGGCAAGCCCGCCCCGGCCATCAAGTCGATCACAAAAAATCGCAAAGCGTACCATAACTACTTCGTCGACGAAGAATTCGAAGCCGGCATGATGCTGCTTGGCAGTGAAGTCAAAAGCCTACGTGAAGCCAAAGTTCAGCTCACCGACGCCTACGCCCGCTTCCAGGGCAACGAACTCTTCCTGGTCAATGCCCACATCAATCCCTACTCTCACGGCACCCACGAAAACCACGAGCCCGAACGCATGCGAAAACTCCTCATGCACCGCCGCGAGCTCAACAAACTCAAAAACAAAGTCGACCAATCCGGCTACACACTCATCCCGCTCGCGCTGTACTTCAAAGGCAGCAACGTCAAATGCCTGATCGGACTGTGCCGCGGTAAAAAACTCTTCGACAAACGCGAAGTCAGCCGCAAACGAGAAGCCGCACGCGATATCGCACGCGCTCATGCCGATGCTCGAAGGAAATAATTTCTCGCACTCTCTCGTTGTATCACTTGACTATCCTGCAGAAATGTTCATAGTTCCTGCAGACTTCACAACCTCACTGAACGGAGATTGAGAAGTTAGTCAGTTGTTCGTTCCACACCCTTTTCGGGGGCGCAATGGCTTCGACGTGGGCATGGAAGCGGATGTGGCGTGCCGGAGGTTCTCGTGACTCCGTAATAACCATAGAGAAATGTTATAATTGCCAACGATAACGTTGAGGTAGCTCTCGCTGCGTAAGTAGCAAAGAGCACCAGCTGGTTCCCAAGGGAACCCCGTCTTGGTTAGCCTTGCCTGTGGGCTCTCCCGGACGTCACTTAGCAGGCTAGGCCAAAGGGACTTCGTTCTTCGACCTGCGGCCGAAATTTAGAAGCGCACTCTCCAATCGTGGCTTTGTCCATTGGCAGCGAGGAAGGGAGTTAAAACTCTAATTATGGACTACGCACGTAGAAGCGTTCAGCGGAAGGTTTGCGGACGCGGGTTCGACTCCCGCCGCCTCCATCAAAAACGCCCCGGTTCCCTAAAAAGAACCGGGGCGTTTTCTTTTCTTGCTTCACCCCATACATCCACAAATCCTACTTGAATCCAGCAAAAAGCTCTGGCAGTCTTTCCTGACTAAACCACACCATATCAGGAGCCCCTCATGCCGCTTCTTTTTGCATTCACCGACGCACCCCATCTTGGCGATGTCTGGCAAACCAACCTCGATATCGACGTGCTCATCCATACCCGACCTCCGCTGCTTGCCGAGCGCGATCGCTTCGCCACCCATTACAGCTCCTATTACGCCCAACAAGAACTACAAAGAGGCGTCATCTATGGACTCAAGGCCTACGGCTATCACCTGCTCCCCTCCCTTTACTACACGGTTTCCGATTTTTTCCTGAACTTCGAACCCCAGATGCACAACGACCACATCACCGCCTACATGACCATCAAAGACTACGACGCAACCCCGCAACAAATCACCGAAGCCCTGGCCGATTACGCCTCCCTTGAACGACACCTCCTGCAAGAAACACTCGACTCCCCCGAACTCATCCAACAATTCATCCACGGCCCCCTCACCCAACTCGCCAACCTCGACCCCACCGAACGCATCACCGAAATATACCGGCTGCGCGCCGCCCAGTTCGCTCACAACATCCCATTCGCAAAAAACGCCATCGCAATCATCGACAAACTCTTCTCCACCCCCAACGATGGCACCTACCTGCACCAGATCAACTCCGATCTCACCATCCAGGTCCACAAAGAACTCATCGAAGACATCATCCACGGCCTCATCGAACGACTCGAACAAAATACCACCTTCCTGGACCTCGTCCTCACCCGCTGGGTCGTCCCCCTGCTCCACGAACGCTTCCCCAAAGTCGACGACGACATCGACAACATCTTCAACCACCTTCACACCAACAACCCCGAACTCTTCCCCAGCCGCCACCAGTACATCGCCTCCAGCAAAGCCGACACCGCCTGGCTCAAACTCGCCAAAAAGCTCGGCGCTCCACTGCCCCACCCCTGAGCTGCATCCACCGTCATCCCAACCCGGGAACCCAACGACACGCATACCCCGTTCCACACACGAACGGGCAAACCAGACTTCGTCGCCCCCCTTGAATAAACGTCACCACGGCCCCGTCGGTCTTCTGTTCTTTCCTTGTCCCCAAACGACCACCACACCCCGACGAGTGCACCATGAAACGAAGTCTCTCTCCCCTCTCACGCCCTATCCTTTTCCTCGCTCTACTCGCCGTCCCCGCTACCGGATGCGCCATACATCATCACCATTATCACACAGCCACGCCCGCCCAGACCGAAACCTCCCTGGCAATCCACGACGAACCAGAATCCGATGACGACTTCGAAGAGAACTACGAAGAACCTCTCGCATCCGACCACGAAACCCACGCTATCTGGCACGACGACGAATCAACCGAAGAAGAAGACGACTACATCGAGGAATTCCACGAAACCGTCTACGCTCCCACAAAATCCGCGCCAACCCCGCTCCCCGACTGCGACTTCACCCCCCACATCTCCGGCTGGATCGAAATCGACTGCGGCCACACCCAACTCCTACTCCAGACCGGCCCCGCCGCACGCGGCAGCAGATCCTACCTCGCGTCCTTCGCCGCTACCTACGCCACAGAAATCGTCCCCGACGACGTCATGTACTTCGGCAGCCCCAACACCTCCATAACCCTGGGCCGACACAAACTTGAAGCGAACAATTTCGTCCTGCGCCAGAAGAAACCCGCGTTATTCGGCACCCAACACGACGAAAACGGCGCCATTATCGCCAACGCCCGCTTCATCATCGCCCCCTCCAAACTCGGCCAGATAGGCATGCTCTGCCTGCAACGCGGTACATCCCTCGATCACAACCGCTGCCGCGACTACTTCCAGACCCTCGCCACCCATGACCTCACCGGCATCGGCCTCAAATCCAACACCCCGGTCCTGCTCGCTGGCGTCCCCCTCATCTCCCAGGGCGATTGCTACTTCTACCGCCCCGGCGACTTCAGCTGCCCCAGCGGCGGCATCGAATGGCTCACAGGCTCACCAACAATCACCCGCCATAAACAACAAGAATTCCTCGCCTTCTGGCAAAACGACAACGGCATCGAAGGCTTCCATAATCCCTACCGCACCGCCCCCTGCAACATCGGCGGACACCAGACCACCTGCCACGAAGTCGCCTACCAGGGCGTCCTCACAACTCCCGGCTCCATGTACTACAGCGCCATCGTCGATACCCCCCGCGAAAGTATCCACATTACCTGCAGCTACTCCACCGCGTATCCCATCCCCAAACCCTGCACCGACGTCTTCCAGGACATCATCGCATCCCGCCGCTAAATCTTCGTAAGCCTCGTGCACCAACCTTCCCCCACACGCCTCTCTAAAACTCACATCCCCCTCCCCCCACAAACAAAAACCCCGGCAACCTCTCTACGAGATTGCCGGGGCCAGACTTCAATCAAACCACCCGACACCCCAAAAAATCAGCGCCAGGCAAACACATCTGTTTCAACGGCAGGAAACAAACTCCGTCTCGCTTGCATGCACCTGACCGCTGTCATTCACATACACATCGCAAGTATGATTCGACTCAAACGTGACATGCTCCAGCTCGATTTCGGCATTATTATCGACGTAAATCGTGCCCCAGTCTCCGTTTCCACCACCATGACGAATCACCGTATGGGAAAGTTTGCTATCGCGACTGGCGCTGGAATCAATCGAGATCGATTCCCAGTCTCCTGCACCCGGACCAGACTTCGAGCTCTCGAACACAACCGGCTCCTCAGCCGTGCCCTGCGTTTTGATCGAACCACCCTCAACAACCGCAAGACCGGTATTCGGGCTCATCAAAACCGTCGTGCCCGCCTCAATCGTCAGCGGTGCCTTGATATTGCTGGTCGCCCAGATCGCGTTATAGGGCAGTCCCTGTTTCTTCCAGACCGCCGGCGAACTCACACCACTATTGGACAATGCAATCCAGTGCTCTCCCAGCCCTTCACCGGTAATATTCTCCAACTGACCGGCAAGATTCATATCCATCCGAAGCGGCGCCTTTCCAATTCCGTTAAAATGTACATTGGAAAACCCTTTCAGCCTGGAACCATCATCCAGATAAACGCCGATTCCCTCAATGGACTCGAAACGCGCATCGCGCACCGTCACCGTTGCGCCGCCATCCACAAAGAGCACGCCCCAGTCGCCGGAGCCTCCGCCATGCATAATCTGCGTATGCTCAAAAACGCTGTCCGTGCTGGCGCTCGCGTCGATCTCAATCCGATCCCAGTCTCCCGCTTCCGGCGAATCTTTTGCGCTCGTGAACACAATCGGTTCTTCCGCAGTTCCCTGGGATTTGATTGCGCCGCCATCCACCACATGCAACGAAGTACCCGGACTCATCAAAACCGTCGTACCCGCCTCAATCGTCAGTGACGCTTTGATATTGCTATAGCCCCAGGTCACATTGTAGGGCAGCCCCTGCTTCTTCCAGACAGCCGACGACTCAACACCGCTATTCGAAAGCGCGATCCAGCTCTCACCCAGCTCCTCACCGGTAATATTTTCCAGGTGACCGGCCAGATTCATATCCATAAAGATCGGTGCCTTGCCAGTGCCCTGGAAATGCACATCAGAAAACGCCTTGAGCCTTGCTCCGTCAGCCAGATAAGTACCGATGCCAGCAATCGACTCAAAACGCCCGTTGCGCACCGCTACCGTTGCGCCGCCGTCTACGTACAAAGCACCCCAGTCGCCGCCGCCTCCGCCATGCAAAATGCTCGTGTATTCAAACACACTATCCGAACTCGCCGTCTCGTCGATCGCAAGCTGGTCCCAGTCACCTGCTTCCGGCGACGTCTTCGCCGAACGAAAAGTAATCGGACACTTCTCCGTTCCAACCGAGTGAATCGACCCGGAATCTTGAATATCAATGCGCGTTCCCGCCGACATATACACCGTCGTACACGGCTTAATCGTCAGCTTTGACGAAACCGGCACGTTGCCAAGAACCGTCACGCTCCCCTCCCACAACGTCGGCTGCTCGACCGGCCCTTCCCAGTCCATCACCACATCGCTGGGTTGCTCATTGTTAACATTGTTGACGTTGCTGTTGTTATCGCGCTCCTGCTCCTCTGAACCGCAGGCCACCAGGCTCAGCACCATCAAACCAGCGCAAACATTTTTTCCCATTCCTTGCCAGAAAACTCTCTGCATTCTCTTCCTCCTCAGCACCAAAATCGGGAGTCAATAAACGTCGTACAGCCCGAGCCGCAATCGCAAATGAAGGCTGTATCAGCCAACCTATAACTTTTTCATCATGAAGATCCTTGGGAAAGGCCTATAGTCTACGAACGCCGCAAGGTCAATATTCAATGAACTCTGCTCATTCTAGGATTCTGGCCGCAATCGCCCCCCGGCTGTGCAAAACCCACCCTACAATTCCATCCAACTTTCTCCACCTCTATGCTAAGGAGTCCCCCAGACCAGCACTTCACCCCTCACTAAACCGGAGTAAAAATTGATGTTCTCCCCCCAATTCCTGTTTCGCATTCCCCTGGTTCTCCTTACCACTCTTGCCCTCACAGCCAGCGCCTGCTCCGGAAAACAACAAACACCAGACACGCATCCCGCCGCCGAGCAAGCCGCTCCCCATCCTGACGCCCGACTGCAATCGGCCGAACTCCTGTCAACCCACGCCCAATGGATGCCTGCCGATACCGTAGCCGTCTTAATAGGCTCCCCACACGCTCTGTGGGAAATTGCCCACAACGTTTTTCCGACCGCCGAACGCGGAGGCGACACCCACTTTGAAGCATTCCAAAAGGACATCAGCCAGCTACTTCTGCCCCATATCGGCGTGGACATCCGACAGGTCGACTCCGTGATCCTTGCCATCGGCCTGAGCCGACAAGTCCTGATCTTAGCCGGCGACCTGGACATGGAATATCTGAACAAACACCAGCCAGCCCCGGCCAAAGGCTACATCGCCTACCAATTCCAGCCCGGACTGCTGGGAGAATCCCAAAACTCCCTCTGGGGCGTACCCCTCGAAAACCAGCAGGGCATCGCAATCTTCTTAACGCCCGACGCCGCCAGCCAGGCCATCCAGGCCGTCGCCTCCGCCAGCAACACCCTTGCCAGCACGCCCGCACTTTTTAACTCCTTTCAAAACCTGCTCGAAGCCACCACCAGCAACGATCTCGTCCTGGCCGGTCATCTCGACGAGGCAATGCAACAAACACTGACCGCACTGACCTCCATGCCAGCCCCCCGGACACTCGTGCTCGACTACGGCGACAGCGCCCTGCGCGCCCACCTTCAAGGCCAGCCCGAAGCGCTCGATCATTACGAACACATATTCAATTTCTACCGCTATGACATGCCCGAAAACCTGCGCGCCCTCTACAACACCGGCGGCCTCGACACCCCCTACGCACGCGCGAGCTTCATCTCTGGCTACCATCTCGCCATGAGCCTTGCCGCCGCCCTCAAATTTGAGCGCACCCCCGAAACACTCGCCGTCGACATCGCCCTGCCACGCCAGAACGTCCTGATGCTGCTCGGCGTTGCCGCCGCATCCGCCATCCCGGCCTACGAAAAATACATCGCCCGCTCCAAAGCCTCCGAAGCACAAATCGTCTTCTCACAACTCAGCGCCGAAGCCATCGCCTACTACGAGCAATCCGCAGCACAAGGCGGCACCTGCCACTTTCCCCCGTCCGCAAACCCCGTCCCCGCCCACGAACCCTGCTGCGACGACATCGGCCCCACAGGCGGTGAGCGCTGGCAAGCACCCGCCGACACCTGGCAGCAACCCGGCTGGCAAGCCCTGAACGTCCAGATCACAGATCCCAGGTATTTCGCCTACCAGACCATCCACCAACCCGGTAAGGACGGCGCCCCCGACACCTTCATTCTACGCGCCTTCGCTGACTTCAAACTCGGCGGCCCGCGCCACACCACTGAACTCCACATCACCGGCCAACAGAACCCCGACGGCACCTGCCACGCCCGGGCATACGAGCCGATCACCCACAACGAACTCCAATAAATACCGTTCCCCTGTCGCAACCACACACCCGGAGACTCCCATGCACCCGCTTTCCCGCATTTTCATCCCCCTGGCCGCCCTCATCATCGTCAGCGCCTGTAACCCCTCCACCACACCCCCATCCACCTCCGCACCCACCCAGGATTCCCCCACCGAATACCGCTGGATGCCCGCCTCCGACGCCCAGAAATTCCTCGCCATCGAAGAACAACTCCAGGGCTTCTCACGCTCCATGCGCGAAATCCACTACCGCTACAACGAACTCTACTTCGCCGCTCAGGACCAAAACTGGCCCTACGCCGACTACCAGCTCGAACACCTCGTCGAAAGCCTCGAACAGGGCATGGCCCGCCGCCCGGAGCGCGCCACCCACTCCACCAACTTCATCAAAAACGACGTCCCACCCCTCCAGGAAGCCATCGATCAGAAAAACCCCGAACTCTTCGCCGAACGCTTCCAGGCCTTCACCACCGCCTGCAACACCTGCCACGCCATGGAAGACCACCCCTTCATCCACATCAACCCGCCCACCGTCCGCTTCTCCGCCGTCGGCCGTAGCTCCGAATAACTCCCCCAAAACCCCAAAGCCCCGGCAACCTCTCCACAAGATTGCCGGGGCCATTCAAGCCGCGCCGTCCCGAAATTCACGCCACACCCCCGAACCCCGCATCCCCCCCACTCCCTCAGACCAACTTTGTACTGGCCAGCCCCTCCCCTTTACAGTACTTTACAAGCCAGCACACAAACCAGAACCGGCGGAGGAAAAATGACCACGTTCGACAGCACCAAATCATCCCTGAATGACCTGTTACGTGATATTCGCGAAGGCAAAATTCAACTACCCGATTTCCAGAGAGGCTGGGTCTGGGACGATGATCACATTCGTGACCTGCTCGTAAGCATCGCTCGATCCTTTCCAATTGGCGCCGTTATGCTTCTCGAAACCGGCGGCGATGTTCGCTTTCAAACACGCCCCGTCGAAGGCACAGAATCACTTATTGCCCCGAATCAAAAACCAGAAAAACTCATTCTGGACGGTCAACAGCGACTCACCACGTTGACCCAGGCGCTTTCCGCCGAAAAACCAGTAAAAACCCGCACCGCAAAAAAAGATAATATAAATCGCTACTATTACTTCGATATCGAAAAAGCCGTGGAGTCACCCTTCACGCTCGATGAAGCAATCATCGCGGTTGATGAGAAAAAACAGCTGAGAACAAATTTTGGCCGTGATGTTGAGCTTGACCTCTCCACACGCGAGCTCGAATGCAAACACATGTACTTTCCCTGCGGCCTCATCATGAATGCAGACGAATGGGAATCCACACTGTATCGTGTTAATCCAGACAAATTCGGCCTCTATATGAAGTTTCGAGGTCAAATTCTGGATATTTTTCGCACCTATCAATTGCCCGTAATCCTACTCAAAAAAGAAACGACCAAAGAAGCCGTATGTCTGGTATTCGAAAAAGTGAATACCGGCGGCGTCTCCCTGTCCGTCTTTGAACTCATCACCGCAAGCTACGCAGCAGATGGCTACAACCTGCGCGATGACTGGTTCGGCTCTGACATACGCAATCTCGACTCACGCAAAAAGAGAATCGAAAGAAATCCTTTATTAAAAGGCATCGCCGCCACCGACTTCCTTCAAGCCGTCAGCCTGCTTTATACCCATGAACTCCGCAAAGCCGACCTCGCTAACGGTAAAACAGGCAAACAAGTACGCCCGGTCAGCGCCAAGCGCTCAGATGTTTTGCAATTACCACTCTCCGCCTGGCAAAACTGGGCAGACGACGTCGAAGCAGGCTTCAAACTCGCCGGCCAATTCTTACAAAAAGAGTTTTTCTACAACCGAGCAGAACTACCCTACGGCACACAAATTGTCCCCCTTGCCGCTGTGCTCGCCCGCCTGAAAACACGCTGGCTCGAGCCACGCATCTACGACAAACTCGCCAGGTGGTTCTGGTGTGGAGTCTTGGGTGAACTCTACGGCGGCGCCGTAGAAACCCGCATCGCCAATGATTACGAAGAACTCCTGACCTGGTTTAACGACGATTCGTCAGAGCCCCGCAGCGTAAAAGACGCAAGCTTTCATCCCGATCGATTTAACTCACTACGCTCCCGAAACAGTGCCGCCTACAAAGGCATCAACGTACTCGTCTTACGCGAAGGCGCAAAAGACTGGCTCTGGAACGCCAGCATCCAGGAACTGGACGCCGCAGAAATGGGACTCGACATCCACCACATCTTCCCCCGCGCCTGGTGCGAAAAACACGGCATCTCCAAAAACCGCTACAACAGTATTCTCAACAAAACGCCCATTTCCTACCGCGCCAACCGCAAAATCGGCGGCAAAGCCCCCTCGCACTACATCCCCGAACTCCAGAAAGAAAAACAAACACAGTTTTCCGACCACACCATGGACGAACTACTCGCCAGCCACGCACTCTCCCCCGAGCTGCTCCGAGCTGACGACTTCGACAACTTCATCATAGACCGCCGTCGCCAACTAACCCAACTCGTCGAACGCGCCATGGGCAAATCAATCTTACTCCCCGACGCAACGCCCCCTGAATTTTCCTCGGCAAACGAACTCCAATAAATCCCCGACTTGAAATCCCGCACCATTCTCAGGATAG
This sequence comes from Lujinxingia vulgaris, assembly GCA_040393065.1. Lineage (GTDB taxonomy): Bacteria > Myxococcota_A > Bradymonadia > Bradymonadales > Bradymonadaceae > JACCWM01. The sequence goes on from JBEBUW010000012.1 coordinate 12,206, forward strand.
TTACCGCCTCCCACAAAGACCCGAAAACCAGCCAGGTAACTATCCATGAACCCCCCATTTCGATTCACCGACGCCCCCGAAATCAACGACGTCTGGCAAACCAATCTTGATGTAGATGTCCTCATTCACACCCGCCCCCTCCTCATTGCCGAGCGCGACCGCTTTGCCCGAACCTACGGCTCCCTCTACGCCGCCAACGAACTCCAATTCGCCGTGTACCGTGGCTTAAAAGAATACGGCCACGCCCAACTTCCCCGCTTCCGAGACCAGCTCTACGATCACATGGACGCCTTCCACACCGAAGTCGGCGCCGAAGCACTTGTGCTCTACTCCCTTCTCAACGCCCCGAAAGACATGAGCGCAAAAATCGACGACCGTGCCCAAAAACACTTCTACCAGACCCTTCAAACCCCCGAACTCATCGCCCGGTTCGTCGACCAGATCCTGCTCAAACTCCACACCCTCGACCCCATCGAACGCTTCCACGAAATCTTCCGCCTCCGCGCCCAACACATCGCCCAACAAATCCCCTTCGCCCCCAACGCCTCCCAACTCCTGGCCGACTACTTCCAGAACCATTCCCCCTTCCTGGCCCTTCGCTCCCTGGCCCCCGACGAATTACCCTCACTCTCGTCCCCCCAGGAACAAATCCTCAACAAAGCCCTCCTCACCGACCTCATGCACGGCCTGATCCACCGCCTCGAAACCACCCCCGCCTTCCTCGACTCCATCCTCGCCCAGTGGACCATCCCCCTACTCCACGAACGCTTCCACGAAATCGACCACGAAATCGCCTCCATCCAGATCAACGGCAAAACCATCGACCGCCACACCTTCGTCACCCGCGCCAAAGCCCCCGCCCACTGGCTCCAACTCGCCGAAACCCTCGGCCACCCCGTACCACCACCCACAACCGCCCAACCAAACGCCGCTCCCTGACCTCCCCTGACCTACCCAGTTTCTCCTTGCCAGACCTCTCCAGACCGCCTACCGTACCTCCCATCTCAAACAAGCAGTATTTCGCAGCCACAAAAGGCGGCGAGGGGTCCAAAATTCGGTCTGGAAATCTCACATTTTCTACTTCGATAGGAGAAACGAATGCGACAGCTACTGTTCTATCTGGGGTTCACCTTACTGAGCATCATGGTTGTGAGCTGCGGCGACGACAAATCATCAAACCTGCAAGCCGACAAAGCCCATCAAGTCACCAACTCAATCGACGAAGTCAACCAGTCCAGGCGTGACATTGTCACCTCCTATTGCACTTGTGCGACATCCGAACCCGGCAGCGCCCGACAACAATGCATCGACGAAAACCAGCCAGACCCTCTCAGCCTCTCCGAATGCCAGACAACCGCAGTCTCCTGCGATCCAGATAGCTACATCGCCTACATGAATTGCAATCGAGACGCCTACAAAGCTCTCAACAGCTGCATTCAATTTTGCCCCGATTCAGCTACAGAAAGCCGGTGCATCGATGCCTTTGACACCAAAACTGACAGCTGCAACGCACTCATTTCCACAGAGATCATAACCGCATTACAATCATGCGGTTCCGGTCAAACCCCGGCCTGCACAAACACATCCTCTCCCGCCCCCAACCCCGGCACCGATCCCACGCCGCAGGACGACTGCTCGGTGATCTGCAACAAGGTCGAATCCTGCTTCACAGGTCCTGGCGGCCCCCCTTCGACCGATTGCCACACACGTTGCAAGGCAAATCAATACAATAGCGTTACTCTTGCCGACCCGACCATCAGTTGCCTGAAATCCGCCGGCACCTGCCCGGACGTGAAAGGTTGCCTGGTACAGGATTCGATCTGCGACGAGGTCTGCCAGTCCCTGCTTACATGCAACGCCTTTGACTCCACCGAAACCTGCAAAGCAACTTGCGGCGTCATGGCCAGCACCGGCCAGTGGACCAGTGAACAGATCGATTGCCTGAATGCGGCCAGCTCCAAAGACACCTGCCACGATATCGCAGAAATGTGTCTCTACGGACGCCGTGATTCAACGGATGCTGCTTGCGGAATCTACCCTCAGAGCCGTTGTTGGGGCATGAGCGGATGCAGTTGTGATATCGCCTGGCGCCCCTGCGATCCCCGTGTCGCCTGCATGGACTGCCAGCGCGCCTGTATGAAATTCACAGGCTGCGTCTACGGCGGTCAGGCCAACACCGCACACCGCGCCGAATGCATGGCTGGCTGCGAAGGCGCCTGGTCCCAAGAAACCATCCAATGCTTCGCCGACCTCCCATCCGGCAACATCATGGGCAATGATTGCGACTCCGCCCAGATGCAACTCTGCCTGGGTTATTAATCCTTGTATTTACCGGCGTGATCCGTCCCCAACCTCGTTATTTCGGACGGCTCACGCCCCCTCCTCCCTTCAAAAACCCTTCGCGCCATTCGCGCCTTCGCGCCTTCGCGTGCGCCTTTTGCCTTTGCCATACCTTTACCGCGCCTTTCACCTCTCCCCGCCCCTTGCCAGCATCAAAAAAATATGATTAGGCTACCCCCACATTTTCGAAATCACGCAGTTCGTTTCGAGCAGTAGATGTACAGAAGGCAAAACCATTGGGAGGTCTTGCCACACATAATGGACCGCCGATTAAGCCGTTCGGCATGGATGGAGAATCATCATGTCTCAGCCTGCTTTTATCCGTCGTTTCATCGTCAGCTACGTCTTGACCGCCGGCCGCCGCGTGGTCGTCATCGAGGACATGCTCCGGGTCGCCAAAAAACACGGCAATGCCGCCCTCGTCACCGAACTCGAACAGGCCGCCGAACTCGCCCGCGAAACCTTCCGACTGGTCCGCCTCTGGCACACCGAGCGCGACAAGTCCAAGCGCAGCCGCCCCGACGCCGTCGCACTCGACAACCAGTTGGACCGCGCCATCACCCGCGTGCGTGACCACGCCGCCAACTTCGCCGATATGCCCGGCGACGATCCCGACGCCGTCATGGCCCGCAAGTTCCTGGCCGCTTTCTACCCACACGGCGTCCGCGCCATCACCCACCAACCCTACGAAGAACAGCTCGTCACCGTCGAAGAAATGCTCACCGCCTGGGCCAAACCCGATTGGCAAGACACAATCCGTGAGCTCGGACTCGCCAAATTCATCCAACTCATCACCACCCTCACCGCCGACTACCGCGAAGCCGTCACCGGCTTCGTCCGCCGCGACGTCACCTGGGACGAAGTCCGCACCGCCGAAGACGACGGCCAAACCCTCCTCGCCAGCCTCGTCGCCCGCGTCCTCGGCCTCTACCCCACCGACTCACCCGACGACCTCAAATTCCGCACCGAATACCTCGAAATGTTCGACGAACAAAACAACCTGACCGCCGAATACCGCAGCCGCCGCAAAGGCAAAGAAGCCCCCGACGTCGACCCCGACACCGGCACCGAATTCGAAGACTCCGACTCCGAAACCGAAACCACCACCGAGCTCTCCGAAGCCTGATCCCCTACCAACGATCACTGCACACTTGTGATCCATCGACCCCCCTCCATCCCATCCTCCATCGCTCGCCGCGCCTCTGAGTCGCGCTGCGAGCGACCCACCATCGCCTCACTGCGCCATAAAGTCTCACCACAAGCGACCCACCATCGCTCGCAACGCCACTCAGTCGCGCCGCAAGCGACTCACCATCGCCCAACTGCGCCATAAAGTCTCACCACCAGCGACCCATCATCGCTCACCACGCCACTCAGCCACGCGGCGAGCGACCTCCCATCGCGTGCACCACGCCTCATCCCTCCACCCTGGTCAGGAAACAGCACTTTACGCCCGTACATGCGCACGCAATACTCGACCGTCACGCTTGTTGAAGCCAAACAACGCGGTGCACCGACCTCTCTATAGAACAGGACTTCTTCATGAATCATGGAAGCGTCATCCAGATATTTCTTACCGACGGAAGCGTTACCGGCGTTCGACACGCAGAACTCAGCAACTGGACAGGCCAGGCCATTGCTTTCCCTCGCACTCGAATCAATGAAGTAAATAAGTATGTAGCCGAAAACTATAAGAATGGAAAAAAAACCGGCGTCTACTTCTTGTTCGGCTCGGCCGGAACCGATGTGGCATACATCGGGGAATCCGACGATACCTATCACCGGATTGGCCAACACCTGCAAAAAGATTTCTGGAACGAAGCGGTCGTCTTCACAAGCAAAGATTACAACCTGACCAAAGCCCATGCCCTGTATTTAGAGGCACAGCTCATCATTCAGGCGAAACACAACAAACGTTACACACTGGAAAACTCACAATTCCCTCCGATCCCGTCGCTTGCCCCCGCAGATCGCGCCGTCATGCATGAATTCCTTCAGAAAATGAGGATACTGCTCGGCGCCCTGGGATACCGTATATTAGAACCCATGGCTTCACACACTATCTCCGAGAACCTGGAGTCTTCGTCTAACAACAAATCTTCCATAACTACAAAACCTCAAGACTCCGGAGTTTTAACCTTTGGCGTATCCAACGCTCAAGCGCGCGGCCTCCAGACGGACGAAGGCTTCATCATCTTAAAAGGCTCCCAGATGGTTACATCGGATACGTCATCCATCCCCGCCAACGCCAAAAAAACCCGCGCCTTTCTAATAGAAACATCACAAGTCATCCCCTCAAACGATGCCTATCTATTCACCGAAGATTATATATGCACATCGCCTAGCACCGCCGCCGCCATCGTCTCAGGCTCCAGCCGAAACGGCCTCATTTCCTGGACCGACTCCACCGGGAAACAACTAAAAACGCTCTTGGAAGAACAGATGAAAACGCTCGAAACTACAGAAACCACCAACCCACTGGTTTCCACGTAACCGTACCGCCTGGCTCTACGTCACCACGCCTCATTGTAAGCCTTCTCCGACCTCACCATACAATTCGCATATTTAGGACTGCTACCCTCTATCGAACCATGCTATGGTCCCGGCATCATGCCGTGGCTCGGCAAACCGAGACGTAAAATGGGAGTGGAGCCGATGAAGAAAAAGCAGTTCTCTGAGCGCGATATCTGTACGAAGTTCATCACACCTGCCTTAGAACGAGCAGGTTGGGATATCGGCACACAGATTCGCGAAGAGTTTTCGCTCACCAATGGGCGCATCATCGTTCGTGGCAAAATGCACACCCGCGCAAAGAACAAGCGCGCTGATTATGTGCTGTTCCACAAAGCCAACATCCCCATCGCCATCATTGAAGCCAAAGACAACAACCACTCCCTTGGCGACGGCATGCAACAAGGCCTGGGTTACGCCGAGATGCTGCAAGTTCCCTTCGTATTCAGCAGCAACGGCGACGGCTTTTTGTTCCACAACAAAATCGCCACCGACGGTATCCTGGAGCGTGAACTGTCACTGGATGAGTTCCCCAGCCCTGAAACCCTCTGGCAGATGTGGGCCGAGCATCGCGGCCTGACTGAGCAACAAAGCGAGCTTGTCACACAAGATTATTACAGTGATGGCAGCAATAAAACGCCGCGCTATTACCAACTCCTGGCAATCAACAAAACCGTTGAAGCCGTGGCTCGCGGTCAAGACCGCATCTTGCTCGTCATGGCGACTGGCACAGGCAAAACCTACACTGCGTTTCAAATCATCTGGCGACTCTGGAAGGCCAAAGCTAAGAAACGCATTCTGTTTTTGGCCGATCGCAACATCCTCGTCGACCAGACCATGACCAACGACTTCAAGCCGTTTGGTGCGACGATGACCAAAATCACGAAACGGCAAATCAACAAATCCTTTGAGGTTTACCTGTCTCTTTACCAGGCAGTCACCGGCAACGAGGAAGAGCGCAATATCTACAAGCAGTTCAGCCCGGACTTTTTCGACCTCATCGTGATCGACGAATGTCACCGGGGCAGCGCTGCCGAAGACTCTGCCTGGCGCGAAATCCTCGAATACTTTTCGTCCGCCACCCAGATTGGTCTGACCGCCACTCCCAAAGAAACCAAAGACGTCTCCAATATCGATTATTTCGGCGCGCCTATTTACACGTATTCCTTACGTCAGGGGATCGATGATGGATTTCTCGCACCGTACAAAGTCGTACGCATCGACCTCGACAAAGACCTGACCGGCTGGCGTCCCGACAAAGGAATGGTCGACAAATACGGTGAGGAAATCGAAGACCGCATCTACAACCAGCGCGATTTCGACAAAACCCTTGTGCTCGAAAAGCGCACCGAACTGGTCGCCAAAAAGATCAGTGATTTCTTAAAGCAAACCAATCGCTTCGACAAAACCATCGTCTTTTGCGACAACATCGACCACGCCGAACGCATGCGGCAGGCACTGGTCAATGAAAACGCCGACCTCGTGGCCCAGAACCACAAATACGTCATGCGCATTACCGGCGATAACGAAGAAGGAAAGGCTGAGCTGGATAACTTCATCTTTCCAGAAAGCACATACCCGGTCATCGCAACCACCTCCAAATTGATGAGCACCGGAGTCGACGCACAGACTTGCAAACTGATCGTGCTCGATCAACGCATCCAGTCCATGACCGAATTCAAACAGATCATCGGGCGCGGCACCCGAATCAACGAAGATTACGACAAGTTCTACTTCACCATCATGGACTTCAAAAAGGCCACGGAGCTTTTTGCCGACCCTGATTTTGACGGAGAACCTGAGCAAATTTACGTGCCACAACCTGGCGATCCACTGGTCCCACCCGATGAGCCCGATGAATCCATCATCGACGGCGACTTCGATCTACCCGGTGGTTTCGATGAAGATTTCACGGGTGACTTTGAAGATGACCTTGGAGGTGACTTCGAAGGAGGTTCCGACGAAACCGGCTCCCGCGTACGACGTTATGTCGTAGCCAACGTCGAAGTCCGCGTCGCCGCCGAACGCGTCCAATACTTCGATGCCGATGGCAAGCTGATTACTGAATCGCTCAAGGACTACACACGTAAAGCTCTCGCCAAAGAATTCCGCTCACTCGATGAATTCCTTGTCCGCTGGAGCAGCGCTGACAAAAAACAAGCTGTTATCGACGCTCTCAGGGAAGAAGGCATCTTCTTCGAAGCACTCGCCGAAGAAATCGGCCGAGGACTAGATCCCTTCGATTTGATATGTCACGTCGCCTGGGACCAACCGCCGCTCACCCGCAAAGAGCGCGCCGAACAGGTCAAAAAGCGCAATTACTTCGCCCGCTACGGCGAGCAAGCCCAGCGCGTGCTCACCGCCCTGCTCGACAAATACGCTGACGAAGGCATAAGTCCCATCGAGGAAACACAGATCCTCACTATCGCGCCCTTCTCGCAACTCGGCACCCCGATAGAACTCATTCGCAGCTTTGGCGGATTGGACAAATACCAGCACGCCCTTCACGAACTTCAACAAGCGCTTTACAGCGCATAAATCTTTTCACAATCGGAACACGAAAACATGTCAATCGGTACACTTGTAAAGTCCATCCAGGACATCATGCGCAAAGACGTTGGTGTTGATGGCGACGCACAACGCATCAGCCAGATCGTCTGGCTCCTTTTCCTCAAAATCTTCGACGACAAAGAACAAGAATGGGAATTCACCGTTCCCAACTATCAATCTCCTATCCCAGATCATTTGCGCTGGAGTAACTGGGCCAAAGACGATGAAGGCATCACCGGCGAGGAGCTGATTGATTTCGTAAATAACGAACTCTTTCCCGCTCTTAAGCAGCTCGCCACTGCCGCAGGTGTTTCACCGCACGGAAAGGTCGTCGGCTCAGTATTTGCCGATGCTTACAACTACATGAAATCCGGCACGCTACTTCGTCAGGTAGTCAACGCCATCGAAGCCGACGTGGATTTCAATTCCTCCACCGACCGCCATCTCTTCAACGATATCTATGAAAAAATCCTCGCCGACCTCCAATCCGCAGGCAATGCCGGCGAGTATTATACGCCCCGCCCTGTGACGCAGTTCATGGTCGATATCCTCGACCCGCAGCTTGGCCAGACCATTCTCGATCCCGCTTGCGGCACTGGCGGCTTTCTCACTTGCGCGATCGACCACCTCAAAAAACAAGTCAAAACACCTGACGACCTGCGAATCCTGCAATCCAATATTTATGGCGTCGAGAAAAAACCTCTGCCCCACATGCTCGCCGTCACCAATATGATGCTTCACGGCATCGACGTGCCCACCAATATCCAGCACGACAACACTTTAAGCCGCCCGCTCCGCGACTACGGCCCCAAAGATCGCGTCGATATCGTCCTCACCAACCCACCCTTCGGCGGCCAGGAAGAAGACGGAATCGAAACCAACTTTCCCCGCAAATACCAGACTCGCGAAACCGCCGACCTCTTCATGGCGATGATCATGCACCGCCTCAAACCCAATACCGGCAAGGCTGCAGTCGTCCTCCCCGACGGCTTCCTCTTTGGCGAAGGCACCAAGGCCACCCTCAAGAAAGAACTCCTCGAAGAGTTCAACCTCCACACCATCGTCCGCCTCCCCAAAGGCGTTTTCTCGCCCTACACCACCATCTCCACCAACATCCTTTTCTTCGAAAAAGGCGGCCCCACTCAGGACGTCTGGTTCTTCGAACACCCCTACCCACCCGGCTACAAGGCCTACTCCCGCACTCGCCCCCTCACCATCGGCGAGTTCGACCGCGAAAAGAAATGGTGGGGCGGACCGGAGCGCAGAGGCCGCAAAACCACCGAACATGCCTGGAAAATATCTGCCGAAGAAATCGTCGAGCGCGGCTACAACCTCGACTGCAAGAACCCACACGAAATCATCGTCGATCATGGCGACCCCGCCGCGCTCATTCAGGAATACCACGAAATCGCCCGCCAGCTCGCCGAAGCCCAGCAAGCCCTCAAAACCGAGCTGATGGCAGCCCTCGAGAGAACACCATGAGCGAAGATAATAAAAAGCTAATCCGCAATAGCACTGCCGAATTCCTGATCTTCACTGGTCAGGCCGGCGAACAAAGCATCGAAGCGCGTTATGAAGATCAAACAATCTGGCTTAGCCAGAAGTTGATGGCCACGCTATTTGATGTAACCGTACCCACCATCAACGAGCACCTGAAGAACATCTTCGACTCCGATGAACTCAGTCGCGAGGCAACTATTCGGAATTTCCGAATAGTTCAAACCGAGGGGAACCGCGACGTCACCCGCAACGTAGAGTTCTATAATCTCGATGCGATTATCTCTCTCGGTTACCGCGTCAATTCGGTCCGAGCAACCCAATTCCGCCAATGGGCAACCCAAGTATTGAAAGAATTTGCCATCAAGGGATATGTGCTGGACAAAAAGCGCATGGAGAATGGCACCTTCCTTGATGAAAACTATTTCGAACAACTGCTTGCAGAAATTCGAGAAATACGCCTTAGCGAACGCCAGTTCTACCAGAAAATCACCGATATCTATGCGACCAGCGTGGATTATAACAAGTCAGCTCCTACGACGAAGGAATTCTTCGCAAAAGTGCAGAATAAATTACACTTTGCAATCCATGGACATACTGCCGCAGAACTGATTCACCAACGAGCTGACAGCAGTCAATCACATATGGGGCTGACTTCATGGGCGAATGCACCCGACGGTAAAATACTAAAATCTGATGTGGCCATTGCCAAGAACTACCTGAACAAGGAAGAGCTGGAAGCGTTAGGTCGCATCGTCAACGCCTATCTCGATATTGCCGAAGATCGTGCGCTACGAAAAATCCCAACCACCATGGAAGACTGGGCCAAACGTCTGGATAATTTTCTCGAACTCACTGATCGCGATATCCTTAAAAATGCTGGCAAAATATCTGCAAAAATTGCGAAAGAACATGCCGAAGGCGAGTTCGAAAAATATCGCATCGTTCAAGATCGCCTCTTCGAAAGCGATTTCGACAAAGTAATCAAACAAATAGAATCCTCAGTTAAAGACAAAAAAGAAGATGAATAACCAGACCGCCCAGCTCCTCGAACAACACTTCGACACCGCCTTCAGCGCCCCCGACGGCATCAAAAAACTCCGTGAGCTCATCCTCACCCTCGCCATGCAAGGCAAGCTCGTTCCTCAGGACCCTGACGATCCTCCCGCCAGCCAGTTGTTAAAAGAGATCGAGGCGGAGAAAAAACGCCTCGTGCAAGAAGGCACGATCAAAAAGCCCAAGCCATTGCCAGCCATCAAGCCAGAAGAAGTGCCTTACGAAATACCAAAGAGTTGGGAGTGGGTGCGAATTGGAGCTGTCACAAATATTTCTACTGGAAAGCTGAATGCAAATGCTGCAGTAGATGATGGCATGTATCCTTTTTTCACTTGCTCTAATACGCCGTCAGAGATCGATACTTACTCATATAACACTGAAGCTGTCCTGCTCGCAGGAAATGGCGACTTCAACATAAAGTATTATCGAGGGAAGTTTGATGCTTATCAGCGAACATACATAATAGAGCCAATAAAATCTGAATTAAAGCACACTTACTATGGTATTAAGAATTGTTTAGCCGAAATCACAAAAAGTCATAGAGGCTCGGCAATCCCATATTTAAGACTTGCTGATATAACTCACCCTCTTATACCCCTCCCACCTCTCCCCGAACAGCACCGCATCGTCACTAAAATTGACCAGCTCATGGCGCGCTGCGACGAACTCGAAAAACTACGCGACGAGTACGAACAAAAGCGCCGCAACGTCCACACCGCAGCCCTCAATCAATTGCTGGAAGCCCAAACAGACGACAGCTTCACCGACGCTTGGCATTTCATCACCCAACACTTCACCGAACTCTACTCCATCAAAGAAAACGTCGATGAGCTACGCAAAGCCATTCTCCAGCTTGCGGTGATGGGTAAGTTGGTGCCGCAGGATCCTGATGATCCGCCAGCCAGCCAGTTGTTGAAAGAGATCGAGGCGGAGAAAAGGCGCTTGGTTAAGGAAGGGGTGATCAAGAAGCCTAAGGCGTTGCCGAAGATTAAGGCGGAAGAAGTGCCTTACGAGATACCGGAGAGTTGGGAGTGGTGCCGCATTTGGGATATTGCCAAAGTAATAACATCTGGTTCGCGTGACTGGGCAAAATATTACTCGGAATCTGGTGCTGTTTTTGTGACTATGGGAAACTTATCACGCGGAAACTATCAGCTTCGCATGAATACTATTCGTTATGTCAATCCACCTTCTGATGGCGAAGGGGCCAGAACTAGGCTAAAAGAAAATGACTTGCTAATATCAATTACAGGTGATGTAGGAAACCTTGGTTTAATTCCACCAGAATTCGGAGAGGCATATATTAATCAACATACATGTTTACTCCGATTCATGCCTCATTGTAGAAATCTGTATTTTCCAGAACTAATGAGAACTGCTTTAGTAAAACGTCAATTTGATGCTCCACAACGTGGTATAAAAAATAGCCTTAGATTAAGTGATGTTGGAGAAATACTAATTCCCCTCCCACCCCTGCCTGAACAACACCGCATCGTTGCCAAGATCGACCAGCTTATGGGGATGTGTGACGTGTTGGAAGAACAGATCGAGGCGGCGACTGTTAAAAAGACCAGGTTGTTGAGTGCGTTGGTGGCGGCCGTTTAAGGGTTAAGGAGTTCATGAGTTAAAGGCTCATTATGAACTACTCATCAACGGTCTTGGCGATTGGTGCTTTTTCTGGATCGCTAGTGTCAGACATTTCAACGGCCTTTGTCACAGTCGGCTGTTCTGATACTATTTTGATCAGTTCTTTTATTTGAGCTTTAAGCTGTTTGATTTCTTCTTCATGAATATCTCGCTGAGGGGTGCCATTATGCATGGTAGAAAGAACTTCTGTCTGCCAGTTTTCATTGGCCTTACTACTTATATTTTCCATATATAGTCCAAATATGGTTACAACCAGACCAACGAACGCGAAAAGTGCTGTAACCACTATAGCTGAAACAGCAATGTTAATTTGTTTATTACTAGCTACTTCTGCATCCTCTGCTTGCGTTTTAAAATCTTCAACCATCTTTTCAGTATTGAGTGCTATGCTTTGCAACTTCTTAGCAGAGTGGCGAGTGTTTGCATCAGAAATTTCTGCTTGACGCCTAGACTCCTCGACCATTTCTTTAGTACTTAATGCTACATTTTTTAAATAATTAGCAGATTCACGTGCGTCCTGATCTGCCTTCTGAGAACGCTCATCAAATCGGTCAAGCATCTCGGCAGCAGCTTCTGCTAAGTCTTTCAGAACGTGAGCTGATTCAGCTGTCATCTTACTTGTTATCCGAGCTAAATCTAATTCTTCATTTCTGTCATGCGTAGCTTGTTCTGCTCGTTCATCAAACTGTTTAAGCACTTTGGCAACAGTATCTGCTAAATTTTGTAAAACAAGGGTTAATTCTGTTGTTCCCTTACTCGTTGTTCGAGCTAGCTCCAGCTCTTCCTGTCTCTCACGAGTTGTCTTTTCTTGAGCACGAGCAAGGGCGTCTATCCCATTAGTAACGTTTTTACGCATCTCATCTAATGAATCTAATGAGATGTCATCGTTTTCTAAGGAATAATCTATTTTGAAAGGATCTTGCAGCATATCATATCCACTTTTAAGATTCGGGGCACGATAAGTATTTGCAAGTGTTTGAGGCAAAAATTCAGAACTTGTCCATGTTTTCGTGATTTCTCCATAATTCTTTAGTGTTTCATTAAGGGCGGAACTGCTCGATCGTATATAATCAAGAGCACTATGGCTTAATTGAGATGAATACTTGTCCATGTCCTCGAGAAGTTTTGTGTTTACCGCACTGTTAAAGCTACTATAAGGTTTGGATACATCATTAAGTTTAGCAATATCCTTTTGATGCTTTGCAAGGTAATCTATACCAAGCTGGTTAACGGAAAACTTCTGTGCTTCCTCAAGAGCCTTAGCATTTACCGCATTATTAAACTCATGCAGGTTTTTGTATGAGCCTTCTAACAGTGCGTTTCTTGCTGCTTTGGATAAATACTTCATATTAGAAGTTATTAACGCCATAGCCTCTTTTGTCACCATTGCATTATCCGTGGACATCTTTGCTACTATTTGATTTGTATCATTTTGAGCAGCCAGCATTGATGCCTGAATCTCCTTAATCTCCTCAGTATAAATTTCTAGTTGCTTTCTAAGTAACCGGTCTAAATAAGAAACCGCTGTTTCTTCCTCATCTCGTGGAAGCCTTGCTCTATTGTCGGCTCCTAAATGAGTATCTTCGAATTCATTTAACTGCGCATAGGCCTCTGCCAATAATTCTAAATCACCTTCAGAAAGTTGGGAAATATATTCCTGCGCCAATGGCTCTCGTTTTCCTCCAGGTTCCGATACTGCAGATAAACTTGCAATCCGAGGCAAAAGCTCCTTAAATCTTTCATATGAATCTTCAATGGTAAGATCATATAGAAAATCAACATCTTTTGCCCTTAGTCCATAAAGATGAATTACCCCAACTGACGTTTCGATCGCCTTCGCTGCCTTCTGAACCAGACTCACCAACATATCCTTGGTGATTGTTGGACTCCCATTTTTATTTGAAGAATCATTTTCACTACTCATCACTTACTCCCCTTACATCTTTTTACATTTCAAAGAAAAACCATTTGCCCCTAAAGGACGTTTACAACACCAATAAAAGTGTTTGTATCGTTTTATAGACATTTCCATCTATTTCATGCTTATTACCGGCTTATCGGCCGCCTTATATTTCGATAAAACTTCTGCCTTCATCGTGTGGAATTCTTCATCAGTGATATAGCCTTTTTCATGCATATCAATCAGCTCTTTAAGCTGCATCGTGCTTTCCCCTACGTCACTGCTTTTTGCGCTCGATGCCTCAACACTATTATCCTTACCACTCAACTTTTGTGCAGAAAAAATCAAAGACCTTACAACTCCATACCATTCACGAACTAACCTCAAGGTCGGTTTCACGGCCTCACTATCTTGAGGAACTGGCTTATCCAACTCAAGAAACGTGAGTTCATACGACGAGTTCTCTGTCCCAGTCACAATCATATGAAGACTCAACTTCTTCATAACAGAAGTGGAAGTTTGTGATGCACTCGATGCGCCAACTATTGCTCCTGCACCTCCAAACAACAATCCACCAACAACTGCACGCTCTACTCCATCGTTTTGGGTGACCTCCATAACTGCATCGTCATTCAAAACAATTTTCACCTCAACGATTTGCTCGGAATTAATTATTACTGGAGGATAATATAGAGGTTCACTAGCAGACAATGGGTCTACACCAGCTTTACCCTGTATCAAAATCAGTTGACTTTTCTTCCTATCAAACAGCAATGCAAATGAATACCCTGATCCAATTAGCTCATCCTTTTCTTTAATTACACATTTATTTTTAACCGATACAATAACTTCTTCTAGCTGTCTTTTGCAAATCGCCATTCGATGAGCATTATTTTGCTTTGCCGGTCCATTAGCTGATTGCAACCAAAATACAACCCCACCTAGAACAACTACTAAAAGAATTGCACCTCCAACATGTCCTTCAGCATCACCACCGTCTCCTAAGGCAATACAAGGGACAGTGATGAGCGCTGCAAGAAAAAACAACCATGCACACCCAAGACAACCTTCATTATCTTCAAGCTTTTCTTGATACATTACCATCTACCTCACAAACAAATCTGGCTAAAATCAATTCTATTAGTTTATTATCCCTAGACAGGCTACTCTACACTATCACTCAGTTTCATTTACCTGCTATCTCCCACTACACGCTGGATTTTCATTAAGTGTTGTTACCTAACGCGTAGAGCTAGCACGGATTTTTAGGATTGTCTCTTGGGAACATTTGTAACATCCATCTGCACATCCCCGTCCACACTTCACCCCCACCCCACACAATGCTACTCTCCCCATGTGCATAGAAATGGATTGCAACGTATGGAGGTCTGGTGATGAATGGTAAAAATTGGTGGCGGCTGTTGGTGGTTTTAGCGGGAATCTGGGCGGCGTTGTTTTCGCTGCCGGTGGAGGCGCAGGCGGCGGATACGTGGACGACGGTGCATCCGGGGATGCGGCGGCTTTTGCGGACGACGTCGGAGCCGAATCGCATCCATGCGCTGGAGATCGACCTGTGTCGGGCGGGCGTGAGTGTGCGGGCGACGAAGAGCAATGAGCGGAAGCAGAGGCCGTCGGCGTTCGGGCGGGCGGTGGGGGCGCAGGCCGCGATCAACGGGGATTTCTTTAGTTATAGCGATTACAGCCCGACGGGGCTTGCGATCGGCGAGGGGGCGCACTGGGCGGGGACGTCGGATAATAACTCCAAGGCGTATATGGCGTTTGGGAAGAACCGGGTGGATTTCTCGGGGCTTCTGGAGACGCGCAATCAGGAGAAGTGGATGCGGTCGGTGGTTTCGGGGCGCTCGGTGCTGGTCGAAAACGGCGTGGCGCTCGCCCAGAACTCGGGGCCGGGGATCATGGCGCACTGCTCGGACAGGCATCCGCGTTCGATGATGGGGTTGTCGAAAGATCGGAAGACACTGTATCTGGCGGTGGTCGATGGCCGGCAGCCGGGGGTGAGCCGCGGGATGTTGTGTACGGAAATGGCGGCGCTGATGAAAGGCCTGGGGGCGTATTCGGCGGTGGAGTTGGACGGCGGTGGCTCGAGCGCGTTGTGGGTCGATGGCGTGGGCGTGTTGAACCGGCCGTCGGACGGCTCGGAGCGCGTGGTGGCCAATCATCTGGCGATCATTGCAAAAGGCAGTGCGCAGCCGGGTTCTTGCGACCGTTCGTTTGAGGAATCTTCGCTGCAAACGGCCGCGCACAATGCCAGCACGACAACCGACATCGACGGCGACGGGCTGGCGGACGCCTGCTCGCTCGGGCCGGATGGCATCGAATGTTATCTGGCGGGCTCGACGCCGCCGTTTTCCAAACGCGTCAACGGGCCGGCGCTGCCGCTTGACCGGGGTTGGAGCAATCCGGCGAACTATTCGACGATTCGGTATGGCGACATCAACGGTGACGGCAAGGCCGACATCTGCGCGCGCTACAACACGGGGGTGCGCTGCTTTTTGTCGACGGGCTCCGGATTTTCGGCCGGCTTTGACGGGCCGACGCTCTCCAACGAAGGCGGCTGGAACGCCACGCCGGCTTATTATTCGACGCTCAAAATGGCGGACGTAAACGGTGATGGCAAAGACGACTTGTGTGCGCGGGGCTCGGCCGGTTTTTACTGTTATATGAGCCAGGGCAATGCTTTTTCGGGCCGCACTGCCGCGCTGGCCGCGCTGAACGACGCGAACGGTTTTCATGAGGCCGAGTACTACGGCACGATTCGGATGGGTGATATCAACGGCGACGGCAAAGCCGACGTCTGCGCGCGTACCAAAGACGGCATGCGCTGCTGGCTCTCGACCGGCAACGGCTTTGGCACGGAAGTCACCGGACCAGGCTGGAGTGATGCAGGCAACTGGGACCGGCTGCCGTACTGGTCGACGATTCGGCTGGCGGATGTGGACGGCGACGGCCGCGCGGATCTGTGCGCACGCGCAGGCGCCGGATTTCGCTGCCACCTCTCGCGCGGCACAAGCTTTGGTGGCGCTGTCTCGGCCGAAATTCTGACCGACGCCTCGGGCTGGGACGACCACGACAACTTTTCGACCATCCAGCTTGCCGACGTAAACGGCGACGGCAAACTCGACGTCTGCGCGCGCGCCAACGCCCGCGTGACCTGCTATCCGTGGAATGGCAACGGCTGGGGCTCGGGCATCGCGAGCCTGGCGCTCGATGACGCGGGCGACTGGAACCAGATCCATTACTATTCGACGATTCGCTACGCCGACGTAAACGGCGACGGCAAAGCCGACCTGTGCGCGCGCGGATTTAGTCGGTTTGATTGCACGACCAACGCAACAAGCACGGCTGCCGCCAACGTCCTGGGGCCGGCATGGAGCAACGCCCGGGGTTGGACCAGCCCGGCGCAGTACGCCACGATTCAGATCGTCGATCCGCCGGCGCGGGCGAGTGAACCGGAACCCGAAGATCCGGAAGATCCTGAAGATCCGGAAGATCCAGGACCCGAAGAGCCAGAAGATCCCACAAACCCTGAGCCGCAAGACGCCGGCGGTTACGACGACATCGATGAATTCGATGACCTGGATGCTCATGATTCCCCGGATGCACACCTGGAGGACGCCAGCGGCGCGGACTTCGTCGACACTATGGACGAAGATTTCGACGACCCACAAAACCCGGGCCATCACCATACCACTTCCATGACCGGAAGCTGCGGCTGCGCCCACATCACGGCGCCGGCCTCACCGCCCCCCGCCGGCGTTTTGTTTGGACTCGCCGGTCTCGCGGCCGTGGTCGCCCTCCGGCGCCAAGCCTCCACACGAAGGCCGGCCCGCAAACACTGAGGCCCCGGCTACCCGCCGGCGCTTTTTGGCTTTACGCCAAACCTTTTCAGACGTACCGTTCCCCTTATCGTAGCTGTACATAGTAGCCGTTTTATCAAGGCCCGGGACGTATTGGGGGAACACAATACGCGATTTGAAAAGGGGAACGCATGATTAAAAAAAGCTCGTGGCTCAAAATTCTTGCCGGTCTGGGGTGTGCAACGCTGTTGACGCTTGGCTGTCTTATTGGCCTGCTGGCGCTGGCATTCACCTCAACCATGCACTCCAACGATCTGGAATCCTGGGAAGCTCTGATCGGGCAAAAGGTTTCGCCGCGCAAACTGCCCGGATGCGCAACCGAGTGGCAGCTTGACCAATCACAAACCCGAATAACCTGCGATACGCTCCAGGGGCAGCTTCCTTTTGCGCCGGCCGAAAAAACCGGTGTCGCCATCACCACCAATGCAAACAGGCAGGCTCAGCTCATCGACTTCACACTCCACGGCGTTGAGAACTACCAGCTCAAAAACGTTGACGACACAATCTATGTGGCATCCTGGGAGCAGATGGCTATCAAACAAATCCTGGCCAAAGATTGCGCGCCTATTTCCCGACACTATGCCGACATCATCCTCCAACAGTGCACCCACGTTGCCTACGGGCTCGCCCTCCCCACGCCTTCCCGGCGCGGTCGTCTGAATCTGCCCGATGGCTTCACCGGTCACATCTGGATTGGCCGCAAAACCAGTGAATTCAAGCCGCTGCTGCATACCTGGGGGCACTACAGCAGCCAGAAACATAGCCAACTCGCTCTGATGACTGCCGAGGACTTGCTCAAAGAAAAGGATTTCCTGAACGCCGACAAAGCCCTGATCGGCGCCGCCTACTACGCCCTGCAAACCCGCCAGCCGGATTCGCCCAACGCACCGGACGCAAAGTTCCTCCAGAAAGTCGCCAAAAACCGTCTTCAAATCCGCAGCCAGCTCGTGAATCTTCGCAAACAGAAACGGCTCGATCCACCGTTGCCCTCCCACAACAGCCTGCTGGACTTGCCTTTCTTACTGCATAAAACCCAATCCGATATCGAGCTTGTGCTGGGCAAACCCAGAGGCTGCAAAACCATGACCATGCCCTCGACCGGCAAATTTCCACGCTGCACCTACGGCGGCGACGCCTGGCAAATCGAGGTTTCCTTCATCGAGCAAAAATCCGCGCGCCTGACCTTCACCATTCTCAGCGGGCACCTCCCCTTTGCCAGGGAGTCTCTGGCCAAACTACAAATTCCAGTCGCAAAGCCTGGCAAATCCACGTCCACTACGCTGCAGTGGAACAACATCGCCGGACTCAAAGAACTTACCCTGCAGACCCAGAAGCCCGACCGCACCGTCGTCTCGGCACGCGTCCGCTGACACGAAACGCCAGCCCCCGAAAACATTCTTCTTGGGTGCCGAACCGTTCGGGGCGCAAGAATCATTTGTCGTTCACGTCCCGAACCGTTCGGGGCGCAAGAATTATTTGTCGATCACGTCCCGAACCGTTCGGGGCGCAAGAATCATTTGTATCGGGCAAGGACACGCGAAGCGCACTCCTGGCAAACAAAACCGGAAGCCAGTCCATGCACGGAACTTGCGCCGTGTTCACATCTATTGGCAACGTTCGTTCTGTCTCCAACCCCTTGATTTAGAAAGGCAAAAGCACGGCGAGCTGGCCACAGGCTGCATTTCATGCCATGTTTTCCCACGCATTGAGTCTATCTGCTCGTAACCACATTCAGGGTGCCCTTATGACCAAAAACAGTTCTCCTGCTCGCTTCTATCCTTTATTTCTTATCCTGGCTTGCAGCGCGCAGCTTGCGGGCTGCGCTTCGGGTCAAGCGACGACGGTGGAACATACCAGTCGCGTGCTCGAGCCGCCGATCCAGCAAACGCGTCCGGCCGCCGGCGAGTTTATTGTGAGCGGGGGGATGGTGGAGGGAGACAGGATTCGGGCGGAAATTGAGTACCAGCCTTATTGCTACACGCTGGTGCTCGACCAGATTGAGCACAATAAAATCTATGGTCCTAGAAAAAAGCACAGCAGTGGCGCCGATACCGTTGGCAATACGATTGCCGGCATCGGCAGCGGTGTGCTGGATCAGGCTGCCGGCGAAAAATCCGATATTTTTACGCATGAGACCGGCGAAGATCGTTTCCTGGCCAGGGAGCAATCCGCCGCAGAAATTCTCTTTGGCGTGCTATTTCTGGCGAGCGGCAGTGAATTTGCATCGCAGAGCCTGAGCCGGCCGAGTTCGCTGCGCTGGGTCAACGTCACCGAGCGCCCGTACCGCTCCAAAGAAGTTTGTAGCGAGTCACAACCGGGCGGCAGAATTAGAGTTTTCCTGGATGACGCGCTTCTGGCCGAAACCGAGTCTGATGACGGGCGCATCGACCTGGATCTGCGCAAGCTGCCGGGCGCGTGTGGGCATCCGGTGCGGGTGATCTACACACCGCACAGCTCGGCGGATGAGTTGGTTCTGGTAGATGGGTATGAGGTGGGGTGTGAGTAAAAGGCGAGTCTCGCGCGAAGCCGCGAGGCCGCGAAGAAATTGAAGTAGGTAAGGAAAGGGCACCGCGTAGCGAGGCGTCAGCCTCAGCGGAGCCAGTCGGTTGTTTTAGCCCTCGGCGTCAGCCGACGGGTGGGGCCGGTGCATATTGCCTGATTTTATTGGATAGGAATGGGCGGGCAGGCGTGTCTCTCGCGAGACACATATTTCTCTCCAAACGCCGCGGCAAAACCCAGATTCAGGGGCAACAAAAAGCTCAGCGGGATGCTGGTATCCTGGTAGAGAACCGGCACGAACTGCCCCACGCCAAATAGAAGTAAGGCGAGCAGGCTGGTGGCGGCCAGGAGCAGCCAGAGGTTGGGGAGCCAGCGGGTGGCGCGCTCGGAGCCGAAGGCGTACATCAGGCCAAGCGGGAGCATGAGGAAGGTGAGCGGATTGGCGAGTAGAACGTTCTGGTTCCAGTAGGTAACGCTGTGGTCGGTGAAGGTTCCCATCAGAGCCAGGACGAGGCCCGGGATGCCGGGGAAAAGCCCGATGAGTGCTGTGTAGAGGCCGAGCAGGCGGCGTTTTTGGAAGTGTCCAAGTGTTGCGGCGATACCGCCCGCGAGCAGGCCAAGCGCGAGAGCAAAGGGCCAGAGGAGTGAGGGTTCCTCGGGGATGGGAGCGCGGGTAGAGGTAGCGTAGACAGTGCGGTTGGCAACGAGCGGAATGCGGTTGCCAGCGGCGTCGGTGTACTCGAATTTATCGACGGACATTTCGAGTTCTGCAGGCAAAAACATCTCCTCGCGGTTGGTGATGGGCTGGTCGATTTCGTTGTTCATCAGGAACATGAGCAGCGCGTCCATGAGAGGATTGTGGCGCGCGTGGCGGCGCGTGTGTTCGCGCAGGGTGAAGCGGGCCGGGGCTTCGGCGGCTTTTGCGAACTGGCCGTCGGTGGCCAGATCGATGACGTCACGGATGCGGGTAGCGCAGTTGTCGTCGTAGTGGTGGTAGAGGTAGTCGCGGTTTTCGGGCAGGACGTTGTTGGCCAGAAAGCGCGCGATTTCGACGCGTTTTTCCGGCGAGATATTGAGTTCCTGGATGCGCACGCCGCGGTTCATGCTGGCGTAGAAATCGTAGGTGCGCTTGACGTGGGAGTCGCCGACCCAGAATTCCAGGCGTCCCATGGCGAATTTGGCGAGCATGGCGCTGTCGAAGGAAAACATGCCGTAGTTGTAGAGGCGGCTTGTGCGCAGGCGTGTGTCTTCGACGACAAGTGCGGTGTGTCCGAACCAGGAGGGGATATCGTCGCCGGGTTCAAAGGTGACAAGCTGGATGGACAGGTCTTCGCCGCGGCTGATGCCAGCTTCGCCCCAGGGCGGCTGGCTGGCCTGGGCGGCGTCTGGATGGGCAGTGGCCACGAGCGCCATCATGAAAAGGCTGAACGCGAAAAGCACCGCTTTACGACAAATACTCACTGCTGGTTCCGTAGGTAATAAATGGTTAAAAGGTGTAGCCAAGATTGAAGTGAAAGCTGCCGAAGTCTTCGCCCGGCCGACGATTTAAGACAATGCCATAATCGAAAAGTACGGGAATTTGATCGACGATCAGATAACGCAATCCCAGACCGGCCGTCGTTCGAATGTTGCTCAACGCGCCCGTGGCCGGAAATGCGTTTTTATAACAGCCGGCCGTACTGCGTGTGTTTCCCTCGTCAAAACAATCGGTGAGCAGGCCGGCATCAAAAAACGTGGCTCCGTACACGTTCCAGCGCTTTACAAGGGGAAATCTAAATTCGGCATTGTAATTGAGCATCAGTTCACCGCCCGGCCCGTGTTGATAACCGGTCACGGGGCCGAGCGAGTTCGTCGGGAAACCTCGCACGCTGCCCACGCCGCCCAGGTAAAAGCGTTCATCGGGCGGCACGATGGTCTGGCGATCGAAGAGCGGCACAATCTGCCCGAAGCGGAAACTCTGACCGAACACCAGATCTTTCCAGAGCGTGAAATAGGCGCTGGCGGCGAAGTTCAGGCGCAGGTACGAATCCCCCAGCGCGTCTTCGGCGCCCTGGGTCAGCGCGTCGCCACTGACAAGCTGCGGTTTGATCTGCAGATGATATCCCTTGCGCGGATTGAGCGGGCTGTCGCGCCGATCCAGGGTAACTTCGGGGCTGAGTTTTCCGGTGGCACGGCGCGGGGAAAAGATGCGCACATTGCCCACCATTGGATCGTCGGGCGTCCACGTCGCGGCCTGTTTGGCCTCGATTCCAAAGGTCAAGGTCAGGCGATCCATCAGCTCGAAAAGCTCTTTGCGAAGCTCCAGGCGAAGGCCCCATTCCTCGCGCAAAACCTCGTCGTTGGCGACGCCGAGCAAATCGAGCATATAAAAAGGCGTAATCGTCAAAAACAACTTATCGACCCTGGACCACTGCTTCAAAAAGCGCGGATGCGTATAAATCAGCTCTGCGCCCACCAGATAATCGAGGTTCGAAAACTTTTGCGCAGCGCCCAGATCGCTCATCGTATCGGAGCCGATACTCCACAGATCAAACGCATCGACCGCTGCGATCAGACGCGGTCGAAAGCGCTGCCCGAATCCAAACAAATTGCTGTCATTGTACTGTACCTCGCCCGTTACCAGCAAGCGACGGCTATCGCCGAGCAGGTCGCGCCCTTCCAGGCCGAACTTGAAATCGAGATACCGCGAGCGCGATTCTTCCACACTAATCACAAGCGCTGCGGTGAGCTCGTCGTCCACACTGCCGCCCTGCCCCGGCAGATTCTCTTCCAGGCCGATGGTTTCGATACTGACCGAATCGAACAGCCCGAGCGAACGCATATTGGCCTGACCTTCCAACACCTTATTGACATTGAAACGCTCGCCGGTTTTCAGCGGCAGCTCCTGATAAATCAGGTCCGCGCTGGTGCGAAAGTTTCCTTTCAACAAGATTTCGCCCACCCGAACGCGTGGCCCTTCCTCGATCGTATGGCGCACTCGCACATTGGCTTCGATCGCGCCGCCCTCGAATTTGCACCGCTCATCGTCGCGGATCATTTCGCAGGTGAGCTTATGGCGCGGCTCATCTTCGGCCGTGCACATCGAGCGCAAATCCTCCAGACTCGTCGCCCTGCATTCCGGCGCAAGCTGCGGCGCGTCGCACGCGACTTCGCTGCCGCCGAGCAGACGACAACTCGTCTCAATCCGCGTCATCGGATAACCGATCGATGCGTAATGCTGGATCATTCGCGCCTGATCTGCGCGCACATTGAGCGGAACAAAGGATTTCCCATTGGAAACGCCCAGCAAAGCCTGCAGCGAACCCGCCGGAACCACGCGCGCACCTGTAATATCCACGCGTTCTGCAAGCGTTTTGTAGCCTTCTCGAATATAAATGTGCACGTTCATGGCGTCGTTGGACGGCAGTGTTTCCAGCACAAAACGCTCGACCACGGCCTGCAAAAAACCGCGTTCCCGATACAGAGCTTCGACCTTGCTAAAGTCGTCCAACAACTGATCGGTCTGCAAATAACCGCCGGCCGCAAACAATTCGTAAGGCTGCGTGCCAAATCCCTGCGTGATTTCCGAGGCCGCAAGATTCTCATTACCGTGAATCAGAATTTTGTTAATTTTCAGGCGCGGCCCTTCACGGATTTCAAACTCAATCGAGCGCGTATCGCGATCCACGATGATCTCTTGCCCCTGCACCCGGCTGAACGGATAGCCACGGGTTTCATACAGCTTACGAATCTCGTGCTCGGCCTGCGCAATCGCCTCGCGGTCGACATATCCCGACGCAAAAAACGGCAACTGAGAAATCAACGCATCCGCATCAAAAAGCTGATTGCCCTTGAAACTCAATTTCCAGTGCGGCCCCTCATTGATATCGAACAAAAGCCTGGCGCAACCCGCATCCAGATCCGTTTGAACAGCCTGCTCCACAATCCGCGCGCGGAAATACCCGAGACGCCGATACTGCTGGATCAGCGCATCGCGCCCGGCACGATAATCCTGCGTGGTAAAGGTAGGCTTCACCAGCGGAACGCGGCGCGTAAAAAACGGCAGATTCGTCAGCAAAAGCTCACGCGCCTGCGAATAACGCATCGCGCGCACACCCCGCAGGCCAATATCGCAAACCGACAGCCCTTCGCCCTTATCAATCTTGAATGTCAGATCTACCAGATGTTTCTGGTTCCCGACGTTTTCGACGATCATCTCGATCTTGGAGCCGAAATATCCCTCGCGCTCAAACATCGCCTGCAGACTCGAAAGCTGCGCCTCGGCCTTGTCGTCATCCTCGGCATAAGCCTGGCCGGGGCGATAAATCAGCAACTTGCGCAATTCCGACTCAAACGGCGGCGGCGAAAGCCCCTCAAAACTCACCTTGCGGATCAGCACCGCACCGCGCGCCGCGATGGTCAGCATGACGCGCTCGCCCGCAAGCTCTTTGCTGAACTCAAACGACTGAAAAAATCCCGTCTTCGCCAGCCGTTCCTGCGCGCGCCGCTGGCCCTGCGTCGAATAAGGCTGCCCGATATACAGCCCGCTCAACTCCTTGAATCGATCGATCGCAATCGGATTTCTGCACAAATCCAGATCGCACACCAGATTGATCTGCCCGATTGGCTTGCCGACAAACGGCGCATCCGCCGCCTCACGCGCCGCGCGCCGCGATTGCCGAGCGCTGTCGCTGCTGCCCGGCATGGAGCCAGGAACCTGAACCGCCCGGGCAGAATCTTCGGCACCGCTCGGCCCGGAGTTTTCCTGTTCCGAAGTGTGTAAAGTATGTGCCGTCCCGGATTCCTCTTCGAGCGCAAGAGCCACGACAGGCAGGCACAAGAAAGCAAAAAAAACGACCATACCCAATAGGCTCGTTCTCCTTGCTTTCCCGCTACTCTCCACAGCCTGACTACGTTGCGTCATGTTCCTCGATTTCAATCCAGCGGCAGCCGGTACTTCAGCTTCAGATCGAGCAAAAAGCTGTTGGTTTCCGAGCGGCTACGCTCGCTGAGTTCCGCCGACCAGTTATCACTCAACTTATATTCGAGCTGATACTGCTGGCCGCCGCTTGCTTCGGCAAATCCGGTATCCAGCTGAAATCGCCAGCTCAACCTGCGCGTCAGCGTATCGCCGATCCGCAACTGGGTGCGCTCCACACCGGGCATAATCGTAAATTCTTCAACCTTCACGACATCCTGAATTTCACGTTCCAACCGCCCGAGCAATGGCCCCAGCGCAATTTCCAACGTCGGCCGGCTCGCGCTCGATGCCGTCAACTGGTCCACCGTACATCCTGTCAACAACATGCTCAAAATATCGCGCTGATCTGCGTACGGACTGCTCTCAAACTGCACATCCAGATTGTCCAGATTCCCGCGCGCATTGAGCGTAATATGATAATACTGCTGACGACTCGTATCGATATTCGCACTCAGCGACATCGCCGAGGAAATCTCATCAAAAACCTCGCCATCACGACATGTGTTCCGCACGTCCGCGCCGGCCACAATATCCACCCAGGGATTATCCAGGCTATCCGCAAAACGCACCGTTCCCGAACGCACTTCAAAGCGCTCTCCCTGAAACGACACGCTGCCATCAATGACCTCAACATCACCGACCACCCGCGGATTGACCAGCGTATTGCGCAGCTTCAAATCCACCCGCAATTCCAGATCAAGCCCGATCCGATCGATCTGATTGCGCAGCTTGAATCCATCGCGCGCACGAATATCCAGATCAAAAACCGTATCCTTCAAGCCCGGAATCTGGTTGATAAAATTCGTATCATAGCGCTCTGCACGTCGATTGAATGCGCCCAGCACACGGTCCGTAAGCTGCTTTTCCACCACATTCAGCTCGCGATAATACAGACCGTCCAGCACGTTTACTTCGCCGCTCACAAACCAGGTTTCCATCCGCGCAATATCCGTGCCCTGCAAACGCAAATCCGTATCGAACGTCAAATCCGCCATATTCGGAATTCGATAGCTCATATTATGGCTCCACATCCGCAGATCGAATCGATCTTCGCCCGACTCAGGCATCCGCATATTGCCCGCCAGCCGGACCATGCCCCCCAACGCCTGCCCGAGCAGCGGCCGAGCATTTGAAATAAAAATCCCCTCACGATTGAAGCGCACCTCGCCGCTGGAAATCAGCAGCGGCTCAGGCAGCGGCCGCAACACGATCTCCGACGGTGCAAACGTCAACAGCCCTTCTGCCGCCATATTGCCCGGCACACCGCGGATATTCGCGTCCACGGTGACAAACCCTTGCGACTCCACAAAGAAATCCGGGAAAAGCCGCGGAAACGCCAGCCGCGCGCTGTTCAAAAGCCCCAGATCGAGATCGCCTTCCAGACGCACGTCAATCAAGGACGAGTCAAAAACCAGACCACCCTGCAAACTCACAAAACGGCCGCCAATTCCAAAAACAGCCTGCTGAATCTGCAGAATTTCCCCGTTATTGATACCGGCCACAAACGGTCCCCGATTTTTGATCGTCTGCCCGAACGACTCGAGCTGCACATCAATCAGATCCGCCACAACCTGATAATTCGAGAAATCTTCGGCGACAAAAACCTCCACCGATCCCGTCACCAGCGCATCATCGATGATCCCCAGCCCGCGCACTTCCGGCACTGCCTGCAACACATTCAATGCATCCATCCGAATGTTCGCATAATACGGACTGCCCTTTTGCAGCGGCACTTCCAGCGCCACATTCACCCACGGCAACAACGCGCCCGCCAGATGAATCGTGTTCTCCGCCGTGTGGGCAACCAGCGCAACATCCCCCACACGCCGCGAACCGGCCCCGAGCTCATACAACCGCAAACTGCCCGAAATATCCGGCTTCGCCAACGTTCCCGTCCCCTGCACCTGCGCATCACCGCGCCCGACGACCTGAACCGGCAAATCCTGCAACTCACGCACATATTCAAAATTAAAGTCGTCCAGATTCAGCTCAAAATCCATGCCGCCATCAAACCCATAACGGCCTTTCCCATGCAGCTTCCCCGCACGCTCCGCATCGATCTCCAGCAGATCAACCCGCACCTCGCGCTCATCGAGTTCTCCTGCCAGACTCAACGCCCGTATCCGCTGCCCGCGCACGGCGCCGTCCCGGATATAAACCCCGAATTTGCCCTCGGGCCGCGCCGAAGTCCCTTGAATACTCGCGTCCAGATCTGCCAGGCCCTCCAGTGCAAGCTCCGGCGCAAACAACCTGCCCCATGGCTCCAAACGCCCATCATGCACCGACAGTTTCAGATCCATCGGTTTGACCGCCCGCACCTCCGGCACCATCGAACGCTCTTCATCCGCCCGCCGTGTATAATACGTCGGCACCTCCAACAGACCGATTTCCCCACGCAGCCGCGCGTCGCCCGCCCGCGACGTAAACCAGAACTCATCGAGCTCCAGCACACCGCGCCTCAGTGCAAACGTCATCCGCGCCTGCTCTCCCTCGACTGACCCTCCCTCCCACGAAAAAGCCGGTTCCGTCAGCACCGCCTTTGTATCCAGATCCGGCATCCCGATCATGCCACGCATCTTCAAATCAATATCCAGCGCGCCGCTCAACCCCGGCAGCCCATAACTGGCCGCCAGATCGCTCGCGTCCGCAAAACGCGCGCGCACGCGCGCTTCCTTGCCCAGCGAAGTGCGCTCCATCATCATCGTTTGATAATTCATCTGGAAATCCCAGATTTCCGCCTGATCACTTCCCCGCCCCAGCCCAACCCGTGCATACGGCACACCCACACGCGACAGATCTACCCACGCTGTGCTCCCCGCACTCAACACCGCCACATCCACCGGCACCAGCTCACGACTCTGACGCGCCAGCGTCACCGGTCGCGTCAACACCAGATCTGCATACCGCCCCACCGTGTGATTCCGCAGCTGAAACGGCCCTTCCCCACGATATTCCGGCCCCGAAGGAATCTCGCCGACCAGCATTACCCCGCCCCTTGCACGCCCCTCCAGCCACGGCAAATCGACCT
This sequence comes from Lujinxingia vulgaris, assembly GCA_040393065.1. GTDB lineage: Bacteria > Myxococcota_A > Bradymonadia > Bradymonadales > Bradymonadaceae > JACCWM01. The sequence goes on from JBEBUW010000012.1 coordinate 40,072, forward strand.
TAAAATCACGCAACACACCTGCCGGATTCACTCCCTCAAAATCCGCGATCACACCGTAACGCGTATCGAGCAGACTGAAATACGCATACGGAAACGTCAGCCGCCCGCCATGAACCCGCGCGCTGCCCTCCTTCATCGTCAAAAACCGATCCTCAAGCGTCATCCGCGCCCGAATATCCTCAAAAAATAGCCCGGCAACTTCGAAAACGCTCGAATAAACCTCCAGCTCCCCATCGATTTCCTCCAACGTCCCCGCCGCGCTCACCGTCAATTCCGGAATCTCAAAATGCAAATTCTCGCGCAAAAAATACTTCAGCAGCGGACTCCAATAAGGCGCCGTCAGCTTACCTCGCGCATCATAATGCATCTGCGTTCCCTCCTCCGGCCCTCCCGACGGAAACGACATGCGCCCGTTCACATCCAGCTCAAAACCCTCGACATTGGCCAGAACCTGCTCAACCAGAAACCCCTCATTTGCCCAGCGCCAGTTTCGCACCTCAAAGTCACGCACCGTGAACGTCCAGTTGCCATGACGCTCATCAAAACGAAAAAGATGCGGATAAAACACAAAATCTGCGCTGGGAACCAGAAGATGATCCACCGTCATCAACAACGTCGCAGGCTCCACAAATACCGAGCCTTTCTCGATATTTACGTCCGGTATTTTGAGCGTAAATATCGAATGCACAAACTCAAACTCTGAATCTTCAATCCGAATATCGGCAAACCCGATCGAAAAACCGCGCGGCTCCCTGACCTCCGGCTCTTCCTCCTTCTCTTCGTCGTCGTCGCTAAAACCCAACGCGTCAAAAAGATTGAACGTACCGTCTTCGCCTTCGCCAAACTTCAAGCTCACCCACGCCCCGACCGCATGCGCTTTATCAAACTGCACCCGCCCCCTTAGCAACAAAAGCGGATTGATCGTCGCATGAATCGCCCGCGCCGTAATCACCGGCTCACGCTCCGGCGTCAACATACTCGCCTGATACACATGAACTTTCGTCAAACTCGGCTCAATATCGAGATTTGTCGTCTCAATATAGCCCCCCAGAACGTCATGCAGCTTGTTGTTGAGCGTCTGTAGAAACCACCCGGAATTTAGAAAAAAATAAACCAGGACATACACGCTCAGGATACAGAGCACCGGAACAAAAAAGATCAGCGGGATCTTAATGTGGCTGCGGTAAACCCGAAACTCAATTTCGTCCAGTAATGCCATGATTCTATTCGTAAAGCCGATGGCTTCAGGCGTTGCCTAAAACAACGAAGACTTTTCAAGCCCCTTCGGCAAGCCCTGTACTTTGCGCCAGCAATTGTCTCGGATTTCGCTTATAAAAACCGCGTTCATCCGAACAAATCGCAAAGGGAAACCACATCCAGCCGCGATCCTATTGCCGGCGCACACGCGAAATCTCCGTTTCCTTGGACGCAGGCCGCGGCGATTTAATCATTGAACGGCCCACATGGAAAGGATGCTCGCCATTTGCCTCCATACTTTCTGTGCAAATTAAACCGACTCAGAAATTCTCACCAAAATATCGGCAACCGCTTTCGCCGCATCAGCACTGGCCCAAACAACGTTCATCAAAGACTGCTGCCGCCTCGAAACACGTCATTTTTCACTTTTCTATCAATTTCTAATATTCTTTTTATAAAAAATACATACCCTCGAATTGCCTCACCGAGGCGCTTATTTGCGCACCTGATTTTTTCCCGGCATTGCCTCCTCTCAGAATTTACAGACGCTTCATAGAAATCTTACTGTTTTAGCCAAACGGCGTTTTTTCAACGATGCACGCGGTTGACAATAACGACATCTCGAACATACTGTGCAAGTTACCTCGTAGTTGGTCGATATTCCCCTACCCAGGCAGTCCCTACCAATGGCCGAAAACAAGACGCGAAAACGAACCGCCAACAAGCGCGGTGCCCGCAAGGGACTGCGGCGAAGCAAAACCATAGCCCTCAAAAAACTCAGCGACGAAGAACGCCTTGAGATCGCCGCGGTACTTGAAGATCTGGACGCTCTCCGCCCCAAAGACCGCGCAGATTGCCGCACCGGCGAACGTCCTTGCCCCTTTGTTTCCTGCAAATACCATCTGTATCTGGACGTAAATCCCCACACAGGCTCGATCAAACTCAACTTCCCCGATCTCGAAGTCTGGGAGCTCGCAGAAACCTGCGCACTTGATGTAGCAGATCGTGGTGGAATGACACTTGAAGAAGTCGGCGAGTTGCTTAATCTCACCCGGGAGCGAATCCGTCAGGTGGAATCGACTGGACTTGAGAAGCTCCGTGACGAATACGACGACTGAGTTTATCGGCGATTCCTGTTTAATTTCGGCCACAGCAGTACCGGGCCTTTACCCAAGACTGTTTGAGCCAATCCTATGCCTGAAAAAAACCAGCCTTTTGCCCTCTTCAGTGTTTCTGACAAAACCGGGATTCTGGCCTTTGCAAAGCAACTGATCAGCCTCGGTTTCACAATCATTTCTACCGGCGGCACAGCCCAGCACCTCCGCGACGGCGGCGTCGATGTCCTGCCCGTAAGTGACATCACCGGCATCGAAGAACTCTTCGATGGCCGCGTAAAAACGCTGCATCCCTACATCCACGGTGCGCTTCTGGCCGATCGCTCTAACCCCGGCCACCGCAAGCAGCTCGAACAACTCGACCTACCGGATATTCAACTGGTGGTCGTCAATCTTTATCCTTTCACCAGCGTCATTTCCAACGACAGCCCCTGGGATCAGGCGATCGAGAATATCGATATTGGCGGCCCGGCCATGATTCGTGCTGCCGCCAAGAACCATCACTCGATCACCGTCGTTACCGATCCGGGCGATTTCTCGCGCGTTTATGAAACCCTGACCGCGACTTCCCCCGGCGCCACAGACGATACCGGACTCCTCAGCCTGCGCCGTGAACTCGCCCTCAAGGCCTTCCAACATACGGCTGATTACGACGCTGCCATTGTTCGTTTTTTCGAAGCCAAACAAAGCGCCGCGCCCTCCAACAAGCCCGCTGCAAAAAACGCCGAGCTGCCGCAATTGCCCCCGCAATTCGACCTCACGCTGATGCAAGATCAGCAACTTCGTTACGGTGAAAACCCGCACCAACACGCTGCTCTCTACAAAAACCACGCCGACCCCGCATTCGGCGGTATGGAACAACTCCACGGCAAAGAACTCAGCTACAACAACATCGTCGATCTGGATGCCGCGCTCGAGCTTATCTGGGAGTTTGAACGTCCCGCAGCCACCATCATCAAACACACCAATCCTGCCGGCTGCTCCCACGCCGATTCCCTCGAAAATGCCTATATCTGGGCGCTTCAAGCCGATCCGATCAGCGCATTCGGCGGCATCGTCGCACTCAACCGCACCGTCAACAGTGCGCTGGCCCATCGCATGAACGAACACTTCTTCGAAATCATCGCTGCGCCTGATTTTGAACCCGACGCGCTGGAAATTCTCCAGCAAAAAGCCAATATCCGCCTGATCCGCTGGAAACACCCCACACAACCACGCCTGGCGCTCCGTGCGACTTCCCTTGGAATCCTCGCACAAACGCCCGACCCCAGGATTACGCTGGCCACACACGGCCTCCAGATCCCGACACGGCGCGGACCCACCGACACCGAACTCGAAGACCTCCAATTCGCCTGGAAAGTCTGCAAGCATGTCAAATCCAACGCCATCGTCCTCGCCAACAAAGGCCGCACCATCGGCGTTGGCGCCGGCCAGATGAGCCGTGTCGACTCCGTAGAACTCGCCATAAAAAAATGCGCGAGCTCTCCCGCAGGCTCCGTAATGGCCAGCGACGCATTTTTCCCTTTCCGTGACGGGATCGACGCAGCCGCCCGCGCCGGAATCCGCGCCATCATTCAACCCGGCGGCTCCAAACGCGACCCGGAAGTTATCGCGGCTTGCGATGCACAAAACATCGCCATGATCTTCACCGGCCGACGGCACTTCCGCCACTAAGCCACATCGGATCTCTTCCATCCGAACTTTCTGCTCTAACAAAAAAGCGCTCCCGGATATTTTCGATATCCAGGAGCGCTTTTTTTCATTTCACCAGCGATAACTTCTCAGTCCTTTCCAAACAGCTTGGAAATAAACCCTTTGCGCTTCTTCTCCACGATGATTTCAGGCACAGCAAACGGAGAATTTACAACCGGCGGCAGCGGCAAATCATCATCGCCCAGCAATTCATCAAGAACATCGCGCTGCCTGTCTTCCTCTGAAACCGCGCTTTTAGCTTCCAACTCTTTTTGTGCATTCGCCAAAAGTGCCGACAAACTATCAGGTTCGTCATCAACTTCAGGCGAAGATGGCACATTCAACCCATGACTGAGCGATAAACCCTCACCCAGCGAAAGGCCACCATCGTCCTCAGCACCGCTGTCTTCCAGAGCGCCTAGCAATGACAAAAGCTCCGAAGGATCTGCTTCCTGCTTCTCCTCAACAGCATCTGCCACAGGCGCAGGCTCAGGTTCTGAATCAGGCACTGGCGGAAGTGGCGGAACCTGGTCAACAATCTCCTCAGAAACGTCTTCATCCATGATAAATGAAAACGAACCCTCGGAAGCACTCGATTCCACAAGCCCAATAGCTTCTTCGCTTTCGACTTCTTCTACGGATTCAGGTGCAGAAGGATCCGCCAGCAGACTCTCTAGCTCCAAAGCTTCTGGTGCAGCTTCAGCGGCTTCCTCCACGATAAACCCATCAGCAGAAACCGGTTCGCTCTCCTCGCCAAAAAGCAGAGCCGCCAGGCTGTCCTCCGATGATTCTTCAACCTCAGCATCCGAAGACGGAACTTCCAGGGGCGCTGCAGGCGGCATCGACACGGGTTGCAACAAGGCAGGTTCGTCCAGCATCCCTGCATCTTCCATCGCCTCGATTTCGGCCGCAATCTCATCCAAAGCGCCGTGCGCTTCCCCGACCTCCGACTTTTCTTCTTCTTCCTCTTCTGCCTGAGAAGTCGCAAACTCTACAGCGTTCTCTGCACTTTCATCTTCGCCGTCTGAATCACCGAAAGCACCACCGAAGGCACTGCCAAACACGTCATCAAACATCGAATCGACGTCGTCTTCGCTGCCAAGCGCAAATTGCTCAAAGTCACGATCCACCGCTTCATCAGCGCTGCCATCAAACGAATGGATCTGTAAACCGCCACGCGTTTCCCGAACGACGCGCGGAGCAATCGTGTCGTCCTCGACAACATCAGCTGCATCTTCTTCGCCAGCAATTTTCAACTGTTCTTCAGCAACGACCTCTTGCGAAGCATCCTCAGCTGCTGCATCCGCAGAAACTTCCGACAAAGAGAACGCAGGAAAATCCATCAAATCCTGCTCGTCTTGCTCCTCGCCTCCATCAAAAACCAGGGAATCCCCGGCCACGGGCTCTTCCGCGTCAAATTCAGGCTCAGAAAGCTCCAATTCAAAATGGAAATCAACATCAGCCGATGCGTCTTCTTTTGAAAAAACTTGCTCGGACTCCGGCGCTTCAAAATCATCCGCATCAAAACCAAACAGATCGAGGCTCAACTCACCCGACCCGGCCGTACCGATTTCCTCGGACTCCGGCCCCCAATCCTGCGAAGGGTGAGCCGTCATCGATTGGCTTTCAGCAAGAGCGTCATCATGAATATCTTCATGAATATCTTCGTCTTCAACAACCGACTCCGCAGGCTTCTCGCCATAAGTCGAGGCACCAAGCCCTGCCAATTCTGACGCCTGCAAACGCCCTGTCCGATCGGTAAACAAAGCACCCAGATCTTCATCGCTATCTTCGATTCCTGCTCTGACACTGGAATGCGCCAGATCTGCCAGCGAATAACTCCCGGTGGTTGCTTCCTGCACCCCGGATTCTATGGCGTCAGAGTTCGAAAAATTGGCTGCATCGTTTTCATCCGACAAAAGATCGACGCCCAACTTCTCAACTTCCTTCAGCGCGACAATGCGATCGATCAAAACTTTGGAATCCTGACTAAGTTTTGTGAACTTAACGAGCATTCCAATCGGACTATCGGCATCTTCTGATTCCAGCCCGCGGATCTGACGCACAATACCTTCGCCCAACAGAGCCGTTGCGCCATCACCCAGCACAAACTGAAAGCGAACCGTTGTGCCTACAGGCTTTAATTTTGCAGGCATCATCGGGATGAACATGCCACCGGCAGTTACATAGCGCGAATAGCCATCAATAAATTCATCGACCGACTCGTAACGAAGGCGAGCACGAATTGCGGAGAAATTTGGTTCCGTCACAAAAATTCCTCTTGACGTTCAGATTGCGTGTAGTCTGGCCGATCCCGAACGGTGGGGGCGGTCAGCAACCGCTTCAAAAACTACTCTTGTTACCTTATCACGGCTGACAACAGGCGACGAGCTTCCCGGTCTGCATCGACCATATTCGTTCACCGCCTGCCGTGAAAATCCGAAAAACCGCTACCCAAAGTATCGATATTTTCTAGTAAAAAAAGCCTAGAATACACTCTTTTTTACGAAAAACATCAATATTGATACGTAAGTGCGATACGCAGGCCCTGGACCAGTTCAAAGGCCAGCGCATCGACGAATCCGTCTAACTCGCCTTCGCCCTGGTATCCGCTGCGAATCATCTGGAAACCATACCCGACGGACGCGCCCAACTTCGGCATAAATTCATACAAAAAACCAAGCTCTGTACCAAAACCATAGCTGTGCGAACTCTGCCCAAACAGCAATTGCTGATTGCCCACAAACGCAAGCGGCACAAGATCTGCGTTTGCCCATACGGCAAGACCACTCATGCCGACCGGAAAAGACAACCGCGTTCCAAGCACCAGCGAAACCATACTCAGAGAGGGCACATATTCATTCTCACCAACAGCAGATGCCGTATAACGAACACCGAGCTTAAACCGTACCTGCTGATTGATCAGCGAACTTGCCGTGCCAAGCGGCGAATCCATCCGATAAATCGCGCCGCCCTCGATTCCGAAATGGTGAATGGGCAAAGACAAAATATCACCATCCTCCAATGGTATCTGAGCACTATCAAACCCGTGATAGTAGTTAGCATAGATTCCCGCCGAAGCCATTTCAGGATTGGAAAGAGAAAAAGGATACGCTTCGATATCCAGCTCCATTCCGGCCATCATATTCGATGGATAGGCATAAGTTCCTTTCGGATCAAAAGTGTCCTTGTCAATCGGCCGGCTTGCCACCAGCGTGTCTTTACCGGTCAAGCGAAAACCACCGCGAAGCCAGAGCCAGTCGCGCTTCAACCGATCCGCAATGGCCTGCTTTTCGCTCGCGGCACGTGCACGAACAACCTCTGGATCATCCGACGCTTCGACCTCGTCTTCGAGCAGACTTACACTTTCTTCCGCACGCGGTTCAGCCCCGACCGCCTTGACGATGCCAGTAAGTCGTTCCGTTTCGAGCCGCAAAAACGAAGCACCAGCACCTGACAAACCCGATTCACTCTTATCGACCTGCACACTTTTTTGAGGCTGACCGGACTGCGCCTCAATAAAATGAGCGATATAACCGGTTTCTTCTTCGTTCAGCACGACATGCAGCAAAAAATCAATACTGCTGCCACTCATTACCCAACGAAGATCTCCGGCTCTTTCCATGATCGTTTCTGCACGGAATCCGCGGCCTTTTACCTGCCCCATGAACCAATCAGAATCACGAACATCGAGCCCTTCCACCGACTGAAGCTCCGTCAACAAACGCTCGGTGCCACCTTCAGGAACATCCAGAACGACCACCCGCACAGGCTGCGGTGCCGGCTGTGCAGCTGCATCCGAAGTCCAGATGGATGAGGTGACCAGTGCAGAAACCAGCACCATCGCCACAAGAAAAATTCCGCGAGAAAATCCCATACTTTTACGACAATACGTCACCGGAAAACCCCTTCTCGTTCGTTCATTCTTATTCATCAAGTTCTGAGAGCTCCGCGAAATTTTACGCAACCGGCGATAAGCCGGTCAGGTTAAAATCGCTCGATATCAAAATCATCCAGGTCAAAATCATCACCGCCGGTCGTTCTTCTGGATACGTGATCCGCTTCAAAGCTTTGCCACGCACTCTCATTACTGGTTGAGCCAATTCCGCTCACTCGAAGCGCGAAATCATCGGGATTACTCGACTGAACCAGTGCCTCTTCGTACGTAATATACCCGTTCTGCAACAGCCACATCAAAGATTGATCAAAGGTCTGCATTCCGTAGTTATCGAAACCTTTGGCCATTTGCTCTGTGATAATTCGTGCTGTTGCTTCTTCCAGAATCAGTTCGCGGATCCGCGCCGTAGACAACATGACCTCAACAGCCGGGACACGTCCTTTGCCATCGGCCCGCGGAACCAAACGCTGCGAAATTACGCCACGAAACAAGTTCGCAAACTGATACCGTGCCTGATCACGCATATGCGGCGGAAATGCCGTCACAATACGCGTAATCGATTCCGCCGCATCCACCGTATGCAGCGTAGAAATTACAAGATGTCCGGTTTCAGCAGCCGTCATCGCGATTTCAATCGTTTCCAGATCTCGCATCTCACCCAACATGATGACATCCGGATCTTGTCTCAATGCGGCTTTGAGCGCGCGCGCAAACGAGCTGGTGTCATTACCGATCTCACGCTGATTGATGATGCTGCGCTTATCACGAATCAAAAACTCGATCGGATCTTCGACCGTCATGATATGCGCTGTGCGCGTTTGATTGATGTAATCCACCATCGACGCCATGGTTGTCGATTTACCACTTCCCGTTGCGCCGGTGACAAGAATCAAACCACGACGCTCCTCACTCAGTCGTTTCACAACTTCCGGCAAAAGCAGTTCTTCCACCGTATTGACTTTGAAAGGAATGATACGGAAAACCAGACCGATTGAGCCTCGTTGCTGAAAGCAGTTCACGCGGAACCGCCCCACTCCGGGCACGCCATACGCAAGATCTACGTCCAGAGTTTTTTGAAACTCCTCGCGCTGATACTTTGACATGATATCCGAAGCCACCTTGCCCAGATCTTCTGGCGTCAGTCGTTTCGCATCACGAAGCGGTAACAACGAGCCGTCTACGCGGAAAATCGGCGGTAAGCCGGCTTTCAGATGTATATCACTCGCGCCACCCTTTACTGCGACCTGCAAAATCCTGTTCAGATCCATGTCAGCTATCGTTTAGGTTTATAAAAGTGTTGATAAAATAAGATGTTAATAGGACGCAAAACCGACGTGATAGTCGCATGCGCACCTGATTAACTCAACAGCTTTCATACTACTGCGATCAACGACACTTCCGGTAATTTTTCGCTAAAAAAACCCGTTCAGCCCGAAAAACAATGTCCACAATGACTTGTTCTTCCAGGATTTTCGCTAAAAGACACAAAAAAACCCGTGCAATCGCCTCGACCAACCCGGTGACTGCACAGGTAATTTTTTAGATCGTTTCTATCTGCCTGACTTATTCTGCGGGAGCAGCAACCACCGCAATTTCCGGCTTCGCTGCCGGCAGGCCGTAATGATCACGAATCTGATTCTCGATATCCAGCAACATTTCTGGCCGATCGATCAAGAATTGCTTGGCATTTTCACGCCCCTGGCCCAGCCGCTCATCGCGATAGCTAAACCACGAGCCCGCCTTGTCCACAATGCCCAGCTCACATCCCACGTCGAGCACGTCGCCCGCGCGGCTGATGCCCTGGCCATACATGATATCGAATTCAGCTTCCTTAAACGGCGGTGCGCATTTGTTTTTTACCACTTTTACGCGCGTACGGTTCCCTGTGAGATCCGAGCCATCCTTAATCGCGCCAATCCGTCGGATGTCCATGCGTACTGAAGAATAGAACTTCAGCGCATTTCCACCGGTCGTGGTTTCTGGATTGCCAAACATCACGCCGATTTTCATGCGGATCTGGTTGATGAAAATAACGCAGGTTTTCGATTTGCTGATCGTACCCGTCAGCTTCCGGAGCGCCTGACTCATCAAACGAGCCTGCAGGCCCATGTGGCTGTCACCCATTTCACCCTCGATTTCCGCGCGTGGCACCAGCGCAGCTACCGAGTCGACAACCAGCAGATCGATGGCATTGGAACGCACCAACATATCCACAATTTCCAGGGCCTGCTCACCGGTGTCCGGCTGGCTGACCAACAACTCATCGATGTTCACTCCGAGCGACTGCGCATACTTCACATCCAGCGCATGCTCCGCGTCGATGAACGCAACCACGCCACCCGCTTTCTGCGCATTCGCCAGCGCGTGCAGCGTCAAAGTCGTCTTTCCAGAAGACTCCGGCCCATAAATCTCGATCACACGGCCACGCGGAAATCCGCCTACGCCCAATGCAATGTCCAACGAAATCGAACCGGTAGAAATCGGATCTTCCTCTTTGATCGTCTCGTCTGTTCCCAGACGCATGATCGCACCCTTACCGAACTGCTTCTCGATCGCCCCAACCGTCAGTTCGAGTGCTTTTTGCTTATTTTTATCTGCTGTAGCCATGCTGAAGTCTCCCTAGATTTGACTGAACTTATGTATATCGAAAGCTTTTGCGTTTCATTCTAACGAAAGCGAACATCACATCCCAAAACACTGAATACCTGTATAGCCACCTCCCCTGGTTGAGTCAAGACCGAGATTACAAAATTGCGGCCTTATTTTGATCGTATCAGGCACAATAATCTGAATGACCTTTATGCCCTGTTGAACAACGCACTCATAATGTTATCGAACGATCGGCACGAAATGTTGCCTGTTATTATTAATTTTTTTCAGAATCCCCACTGCCGAACGTAAAAGCAGGCAAATTCGTTCGGAACTCCATCAATCAGTGTCCTTCAAAACCGCCCACAAAGTACCGGCCATTCCCCGCCCACCTCTGTTTTTTATTCTTCGTCGTCTGCGCGCCCCCGACAGCCCGACCACACAACCCGAACACAGCGAACTGGCACCGAATCTCCCTGAAAAATTTTAACGTTTCAGGTATTTCCGAGCGGGAAGCGCTCCAGAACAATGTACCTCGGCCCCCGATGCTCAAGCCTGGATTCGTACAGAACAATATCTTTGATATAACTTTTCCCAAACCGCATATCGGAAAACCGCTCGATCGTTTCGCTCACATCGACAGCTTTCGTCGTACGCACACGCCCGAGCGTAATGTGAGGAAGAAACTCACGTGTTTCCTCCGCGATTCCAAGCTCCTCCAGGTCGCGCTCGACTGCCTGCTGCAACAGGCCCAGCACCTCGCCACCACGCGTATCCATGCCGGCCCACAGAATCCTTGGTCGAGAAATATCCGGAAAAAATCCCACGCCCTGACATTCGACTTCGAAAGGAAACAACGGCTGCCCCAGCTTCTCCAGCTTCTGCGCAATCATCGGCAACAACGCATCTTCCGTTTCTCCCAGAAATTTCAGTGTCAGATGAATATTCGGCGCCTCAACCCAGCGCACATTCAACCCGTCGCCTACACGCGAGCTAAATTGCCGTTGTAAATCTTCCTGAAGAATTGCCAGCTTTTCGACGACCGCAATGGATAAATCGACTGCTATAAAAAGACGTTTCATGAACCCTTACTGGCCTCAACTGATGAATTACCAAGTATAAAATCTGTGTCCTCAAACGGACCGTCGACCCGATGCTGCGTCAACCTGCCTTCCAGCTTCCATAACAATAACGACAACGCCGTGTAAACCGATGCCTGCCGGACTTGTTCACGATCACGTTGCACATAGAGCATGTGTCGATGCCACGTCCCGCGGGCTAACGACAGAGCAATATGCACGGTCCCCACTGGTTTTTCTGGCGAACCTCCCGACGGCCCTGCAATTCCACTGATCGCCAGGGCATAGTCAGAACCAGCACGCCTGCGTGCACCAATTGCCATCTGACAAACAACTTCACGACTGACCGCGCCATGCGTAGCCAACGCATCCGGATGAACCCCCAACTCTTCCATCTTGGAACGGTTCGAATACGTAATATATCCGCGCTCAAACCAGGCAGAACTTCCGGAAACTTCCGTCAGTGCAGCGCCAAGACCACCACCCGTGCACGATTCCGCAACTGTAACGGTGGCTTGCTCAGCCATCAACAGACGTCCAACGCGCGCAACCAACGTTTCGTCGCCCTCGCTGATCAGCCAGGCACCTGCCCGCTCCAGAACACGCTTTTGCAAACGCTCCAGCCCGGACGATTCCAGTGCTGAAAGCGCCACTTCGATCAACGGATAAGCCGCCCGATAACTCACACGCCCTCCAACTTCGGCGGCTATTTCACCGATATCTCCGAGTTTCTCGGCGAGTTCACTTTCACCCACACCGTGGAAGCCGTACTTCGTGTGGAGTCTGACGCCAGAAGCCGCACTTTCATCCAGAATCGGCACTACATAGGTTTCTAAAAACCAGCGAAACTCCCGCGGGACTCCCGGAAAAAACAACACCCTGACACCCGCCTTCACCAGCTCAAAACCAGCGGCTGTTCCCACCTCTGTGCGCAAAATCTTCGCCAGCGCTGGAAAATACGCCTGCCGTGCGTTGTTTTCGGTAAAATGAGCACCACGCGCCCGAAAGCGCTCCTTCATCTGCTCCAGCGTCATGTCATCAAGCACCAACGCACACCCCGCCCAGGCAGCGGCCACTTCACGTGTAAGATCGTCTTCCGTCGGTCCCAGCCCTCCCGACACGATGACCAGCCCGACGCCTTCATCAGCCACCGCATCATTGAGCGCTCCCAGAACTGCAGCTCTGGTATCGCGCACAATCCGAATCGACACGACCTCCGCTTCATGCATCCCGGCAAACTGCACCATCGAACCGCTATTTTGATCCGTAATCCGGCCGTCTAAAAGCTCATCCCCTGTGCATACCACGCTGATTTTCATCATCATTTCACCTTTCGATGTCAGTTCTTCATGCCGATATAGCAATCGAAAGCACAACGTCTCTATAGAACTTGACGCTGTCCAGAGCACTGCACTACAGTCCAAGTTCAGCGCGCGGCTCCACTCGTCGCCTTACATCAGACGTCCAAATCCATGACAATGTGCATGGTGCCATGGGTTATTTCATGCCTGATATTTTCGATAAATACCAGCTTATCAAGCGAATAGCTCAGGGCGGAATTGCCGAAGTCTTTCTGGCCAGACAACTCGGCGATGTCGGCGGATTTTCAAGGCAAGTCGCGATTAAGCGCATGTTTCCGCACCTGATCGATCGCGAGGACATCATCACGATGTTCATCGACGAAGCGCGCATTGTGGCCGAACTCAATCACCCGGCGATCGTGCAGACTTTCGATCTTGGCGTGACCGATGGCGCTTTTTACATCGCTATGGAATACATCGACGGCCTGGATTTGCGCCGGGTCTGTGAAATCGGCATCGAAAACGACGCTTTTCTGCCTGCTGAAATCGCGGTCCAGATCATCATCGAAGCAGCCGCCGGTCTGCATTATGCGCACACGCGCGTCGACGCCAACGGCAACCCGATGAACATCGTCCACCGCGATGTTTCTCCACAAAACATCCTGATCAGTCGACAAGGCGCCGTAAAAATCTGCGACTTTGGCATTGCCAAGGCAGAACGACGTTTGACCACAACTCGTTCCGGAGAGTTCAAAGGCAAATTTGGCTACATGAGCCCCGAGCAGGCCGAGGGCCTGCCACTCGACGCGCGAAGCGACATCTTTTCGCTCGGCATCATGCTGTATGAAATCACGGTCGGAACGCGGCTTTTTCGTGCTTTTAACGAATATGAAACCATCAAACTGGTCGTAAATGCGCAGATTGAGCCGCCTTCGAAAATCGTTCCGAACTTTCCGCGAGATCTGGAAGCGATTATCCTGAAAGCCCTGCAACGAGAGCCCTCCAAACGGTTTCAGACTGCCGAAGCCCTCCAACTCGCCCTGGAAGACTGGTTGTTTACCCATCGGCAACGTGTGGGCCCGCAGCAAATCGCTCGTTACATGGAACTTTTGTTTTCTAAGCTTCCGCCAGAAACCGAGGAAAACACACCGCTGCGCACCGAATCAGCACCTGCTTCCGCGGTTGCGGCTCCAGCTCCGGCTCCGGCGCCTGTGCAGACGACACCCAATCCTGTGTTGCCTTCTTTGCAGATTCAGCCCAGACCCGGCTCGAGCCCACTTCCGACCGCTCTCAATCTGCCATCGCCCTCAACCGGGCTGCGATTGCCTGCCCCCAGACTCGATCAGACTTCGATTGACGCGATGTTTGCCGATAACGCTGTCGGCGATGACGATTTAACGCGTCCATTTTCACCCGATCAACAACGTTCTCCGGCTCCTGCGCCTGCTGCTGTTGGATTGCCCGACCCGGCCAGCATGCAACATCCAGCCGCACCCGCAGCGACGGCCATCCCGGCAGCACTTCCCGCCCCGGCCCCGGCCCGTTTACAACCACAGCTCAGACCTGCAACACCTCAAGCTCTCCGGCCCCAAACGGCTCCGGCACAACCACCAGCCGCAGAACCGGCCCCGGCACCGCAAAAAACCTGGTCCGTCGATCCACTACTCGACGATGACGACGATACCAACTGGGCCCAAACCCACGCCCGGCGCAAAAAGCTACTCGCCGGCGTCGCCATTCTTGGTGCCGCCATTGTCATCGGCGGCGCAGCCTGGTTTCTTACGCAGCAGCCCGAACCCGATGCCCACCAGGCTTCCCTGGCCGAAAGCCCGGAAAGCACGGAGGTAATTCATCGCGGCCCTCTGCTCGATCACCCGACCACCAACGTTTCCGTTGAATCTACCCCGCCGGGCGCCCATATCGTCGTAAATGGAAAATTATCCGGCCTCACAACACCGGCCGAAGTCGCTCTGTTTCGCGATACGCCCAACGAAATCGTGCTCTATTCGCAGGGATTTCTTCCCTCCCAATTGATTCTGACGCCTTCAGAATCAACGCCGGTACAATCCGCAAATCTTACGCCACGCCCTCAGCCTGTTGCTGGCAAACTTCATCTAAAAAGCACACCCCTTGGCGCAACCATTACCTTGAACGGCGAGCAGATTGGCACCACGCCTATGACGCTCGAAAATATCGCCAGCAATTTTGAACACCATGTCCAGCTAAGCCTGAATGATCATTTTACGTTCGCCGGCTTCATTTATATTTTGCCAGAACTCGACAATACCATTGACGCTATTCTGGCTCCGCTCGACCAGCCCGGTCGTCAGGCGCTCGTTGAAGTCGCTTTTGAACCACTCCCACGCGGCTCGCATGTACAGCTTAACGGCGAAACCCTGGGAATTTCTCCGTTTTACTCCAACCAAAGCCGCGATTCTCTGCTCCAACTCGAAGTGCAAGCCGTCAATCATCAAGCAATCCGCCGCGTTATCGCAACTTCGGATATCGGCTCATTTCTTTTGCGTCCTTATCTTCCACCGATCAAACGGGAAGCCGGCCGCATCAGTCTAAACGTACAGCCGGCGGCCGCAAACGTGTACATCGGCTCGCGCGCCTACGATGCAAAGCAACTGCGCAACATCGAACTGCTGGAAGGCGAGTACGATGCCGTCTTCGAAACCACAGACGGCGAACGGCTCCGCACCAAAATCCAGGTTCATCCCAATCAGCGCACTTCCTACAATGTGCAACTCACCGCCGAACAGGCCACTGTAACCGTTTCCCAGCGCTGAATCATTTATCCACAACACCAAAAAGGCCGCGGCAATATCTCATAAGACATTGCCGCGGCCTTTTACTTTCCGGCGATTCCAAAATCTCGCAGACAAAAATGCCTACGGTTTAAGAATCCTGTTTAAGGATTCTGTCCGACCTGCTCCTCAATATATTTTGGAATATAACCCACCGTAATATGCGTGGCGCCAGTCGCACCATCATCCCAACTCGCAAACAAGCGAAAACGCGTCGATGCCATAATCACAGCGCCCGGCCGCGGAATATCCTCGGTCAAAGCATCCGCAAATTCTGTAAATCGAGCACGAACCACCAGAGGCGAAAAGTTATAATGCTTGATTTCCAGCGTTGAAACGCGATTCCCATTATGCGGCCAAAAGCCAGCGCGAATCGTGCGCGTTTCACCGTCTTTTTCGATGATACAACCTTTGAAAACAGCCCCTTTATGACGCCACCCTCCATCATAAACTTCCAGGCGTCCGCAATGCTTTTCGAGAACGGCAAGTGCTTCTTGCTCTTCCTGGCCCAGATAAAGGCCGTCTACGCCTTCCAGCGCCAGACTTCCTTCTCGTTCTAAAAAGATCTTGGGCTGCCCCTGAACCGCATACCTGATTTCCTCGGCAGAAAGTGGCGGAGCCTTTCGAGGACCACAGCCACCAGAAATCAGCAACATTCCAACAAGAATCAGAGCAACGCCGGGCGCAACGTTTTTTTTGTTCATAGACATCGAGGAGGCCCGTCCGAAACCGTGACAGGTTCGAAGGATTTTAATCAATTCAATGCAAATACAGGACATCACCCACTAGCAATGGTTCCTTTGTAGATGAATTTGAGTTTCCGTCCAACAGATAATCTCACGCGCGACATCTTTGCCTGTCGTCGTTTCAATTCCTTCCAGCCCCGGCGATGAATTCACCTCAATCACCAGAGGCCCTTGCTCAGTAACAAGCAAATCCACGCCTGCCGTATGCAATCCAACACACTGAGCCGCTGCCAGAGCAACTTCTGCTTCCCGCGCACTCAGCCTGGCCGGAGTGCTCGTACCACCACGATGCAAATTGCTACGGAACTCGCCTTTTTCGGCATGCCGATGCATGGCTGCCACAACTTTGCCGCCCACAATGATGACACGCACGTCATGACCACGGCTTTCCTGGACGTATTGCTGCACCAGACAATCCGCATCCAGGCTCCACAAGGTCTCCAGGGTTGAGCGCGCCTGCTCCACGGTATCTGCCTTGATCACGCCAATCCCCTGCGTTCCACTCAAGAGCTTGATGATAACGGGCGTCCCCACGCTTTGTAGTGCGGCGTCAATCATCTCCGGACTGCAGACCAGAGCTGTACGCGGCACAGGGATCTGCGAAGCCGCCAGAAACTGTAAGGTCCGAAATTTATCCCGACTCAGAGCAATCGCGTTGGACGAATTGAGCACAAATATGTTCTTCAGCTCAAAATACGTCAGCATCGCAATACCTTGCCGGGTTACCGACGCCCCTATACGCGGAATGATGCCATCAAAATCATGCAGCGAGAGCCCATCACACGTGAGAATCAGACCTTCTTCCCCGGCAGAAACCGAGCAATGCAATGGATTGATGATCCGCACATCATGCCCGCGTTTACGACCACTTTCAGCCAGACGCCGCGTGCTATACAGAGTACGTTTTGTAGAGAATATCCCGAGCTTCATGACTCACCGGTACATTCAAGCACCGACATCAGCCGGTGATAAGACGATAGATAATGAACACCAACAGACAACCAATCAGCCCGGCCATTGCAATCAACACACCCCAACCACCTGCATATCCCCCATTCGTTTTCTCTGCCCGACCACGCCTGCTTGCAGGACTGGAATCGTCCTGAACAGGTGCAGCCACAGGCGCGGCAACGGCAGCCGCACGCCCCGCTGCCTGCAAACCCGCCGGCGGCACATACGTCCTGGTTTCCGCCAGCGTTTCCAGATCTATCGCTGCAGAAACCTGCGGATCATGCTCCGTAACCACCGGCCATTCGCCCTGCCCCGGAAGCTCAGCAAGCGCTTCTTCGGCAGACTGAAAACGCCCGCTCGGGCTCTTATCCATCATCTTTAACAACCAGGACTGCCAGTCCGGCGGACAATCACTGACATCAAAAGGCGTAGGCATCACCAGCTGCGCCATCACTGCCCCGTAATTTCCCGCCTTAACGCGCGGCGTACCCGTGAGCCATTCCGCAATCACAAGCCCCAGACTGAACAGATCGGCCGGCGGCCCGGTCGGATCTCCCACCACCTGCTCCGGCGCAGCATAGCGCGGCGTACCGATGACATCGCCCACTCGGGTCTTTACCTGCGTCACAGGCTCCCCATCGTCTGACGTCAACGGCGCAAGAGCTTTCGCAATCCCAAAGTCCACCAACTTCACATACTCAACCGTTCCGTCCGGCGTTTTACAGAGCAAGATATTGTCCGGCTTAATATCCCGATGCAAAATCTTCTTACTATGCGCCCACTTCAACGCCGACAACATCTGATGAACCAGCGGCAACGCCCGCGCCGGCGCTATCGGCCCCTCTTCCTGCAAAACCAGAGCCATACTGCGGCCCTCAACCAGCTCCATCACCAGGAAAGTACCTTCCGAACTGTCCTCGAAATCGTACAGAGCCACGATGTTGGGATGATTTACAGCGCGCAGTATCTCCGCCTCTTGCCGCATCCGTGCATACGCATTGGGATCGCTCTGACGCACGTCAGCATGCAAGATCTTGAGCGCAACCTCCCGCTTCTCACGCAAATCATACGCCGACACGACCTCGCCGTATCCTCCCTGACCAATCCGATGCCTGACACGATAACGTCCATTCAGGTCATCACCAGAAACTAGAGGAGCTATTGAAGATTTCACGAAAAAAGTCGGGGGATAATTCTAGAAAAGGATAAAGGAAGGAAGCCGGCAATCGAGTCAACGATACGCAGTCCCCTATGATGGCGCGCTTCGTTTTCACATGCAAGCGACATCAAGTTCGAATCATTCCACGATTTTCTAAAAATTCGCTGGAAGCGGCTTAAACATTTCCATTTCTCTTCCGCACGGCTAAGATAGATCCCGACAGCAGCACGCTCAAACCTTGACCACCTGTTGAGGCCGTGTTATTCGACTGCATCTAGAATAGACGCACGCTCAGGCGTTGTATGTCTGTCTTTACTATGACCCGTGAATCGGGTGAAACCTACTCGAAACAAGAATATTAGTATCCTCCAAAGGAGTATGCATGAGCCAGACGGTCCTCGTAGCCGATGACAGTCGAACGATTCGCAAAGTGGTTGAAATGGCCCTCAAGGCTCAGCCCTTCGAAGTTATCGGCGTAGGAAGTGCTCGCGAAGCTATGGAAGCCGCAGAGCGTCGCCCTTCTATCATCATACTCGATTATTATATGCCCGATGGCAGCGGCTATGATGTATGCCGGGCACTGAAAGCCAATCAGTCGACCAGCAATATTCCTGTTCTGATGCTTGGCGGAACTTATAAGGACTTCGATCCTGCCCTGGCCCGCGATAGC
Organism: Lujinxingia vulgaris; assembly: GCA_040393065.1. Classification (GTDB taxonomy): domain Bacteria; phylum Myxococcota_A; class Bradymonadia; order Bradymonadales; family Bradymonadaceae; genus JACCWM01. Next base: position 59,279 of record JBEBUW010000012.1, read on the forward strand.
GGCGCTACTGGCGTGCTCATGAAGCCCTTCAAAACCGACGATCTGCTCAGCGCAATCACTGCGGCAATTTCGTCAGCCCCACGTTCCGCTGGAGCGCCCAGGCCGCCAACCTCGCCGGCTGCACCGCCGCCGCGTCCTCCGGTTACGCCGGCATCGCTTTCTCAACCGCCGCGCAATGTACCCACGCCGGCGCCTCGCTCTGCCGTGGACGTTTCGGCTTCCAGCCAGCCGCGCATCCCCATGTCCAGCAGCCAGCCCAGAATCAATCCGTCCGAAGCGGCTGCAGCCAATGCGCGCCATCGCACTCCGACTCCAGTCAGCGGACTTTCCTCTCCCGGCTTTACTGCCACCAGCGGTTCCGGTGTTTCGCCGCTGCCGATGAACCGCGCCGAATTGGAAAACTTGATCCGCGAAGAAGTAAAGAAAACCGTTCGCGAAGAACTCCCCGGTTTGCTGCGCAATGTAATGGGCGAGGTTTTCCAACAAAAAGTTCTGCCGCGCCTGCTCAAACACAGCGATGAGCGCATCCAGACCACGCTTCGTGAGGAACTGGACGAGCGCATCAAACAACAAGTCCGCCAGGAACTTGAGCGCCTGCTGAGCGAAGAGTAATTCTAAAAAGTTTCAACGAAATCTACGCCAAAAAAGACTCCGGCAATATCCTCTGAGATGTTGCCGGAGTCTTTTTTTTCCGAAAAACTTATCGCCCGGCCATTCAACCAGGCAAAGCTATGATGCGCTCAGGCTCATTTCTGCGCTGCGCTTACCATCTTCCGAAGGCTGGCAACGTCATGCACGCCGACTGAAACCTGATCGACCACCCCATCAGGTCGAAGAACCACCAACGTTGGAATGCGCGAAACCCGATACAGGGAACTGGCCGAACCATCATCCAACAATGTGGTCATCGTCAGCGCATTACGCTGCAAAAAAGTCCGCACCAATTCCTCGCGCATGCCATCTTCGTCATCCGTGTTGATCGACAAAATATGCACATGCTCGGCCAGTTCCGGATCGGCCGCCAGCTGCTGAAGCGCCGGCATTTGCTTACGGCACGGCGGGCACCACGTAGCCCAGAAATCCATCAAGACGACCTTGCCCTGATAGTCGGAAAGCTTCTGCACCTCTCCTCCATGCACTTCCTTCAAACCAAAATTCGGCCCCGGCCGCCCCACCATTTGATTGGCAGGATCTGGCTGCAAAAAATTAAACAAAATCACGGCCAGCAACGCTGCGACCAGCCCCCAGACCGCAAATGTAATGATCTTTTCTTTATTGATTCCACCCGCTCCAGCGTTTTCTGCCTGCATGCTCAATGTATCCTCTCAAAATCCAAGAATGGGGAGATTTTATTTTTGCCAACAACTTAAAGCGCTGGAACGGTCTGCTTCAATCCATCAAAACGCGCATTGGGCGTCGTATAATACTGCTGCACTCCTTTGCGAATCACAGCAATATTGTCCTCATGCCACAGAGAAACATACGGCAACTCGCGTGCCAGGATCTGCTGCACCTCGCTGTAAATCGCCCGCCGCGCCTCCAGATCTGCTTCACTGTCACCAGCTACCAGCAATTCGTCCACCCTGGCATTGCGATACGCTCCACGATTCGCGCCCGCCGCGCGATTGTCCTCCGAAGGGATGTTCTCTGAATGAAAAATCCATCGATACAAACTGGGCTCCATCACGGACGGCCACTGCAGCGTTGTCATATCAAAATTTCGACTTCGGATATCATGAAAAAACGTTCCCCACTCATACGAACGCACCCGAACCTCGATCCCAAGCTCACCGAGCTGATGCGCCATCAACTCCGCCAGAGAACGCCGAAACTTACTGGCTGAAACCTTAAACTCTAACTGAAAACGCACGCCATTTTTGTCTGGCGGATAACCGGCCTCATCCAGCAACGCGCGCGCGCGCTCCGGATCATAATCAAACCGCTCCACATCCGGCTCATACGCCCAGTGATCCGGCGCAAGCATACCTGTCGATAAGCGCGCCGTATTACGAAACTTGTACTGAATGATCGATTCCCGATCGATTCCCAGAGCGATGGCACGACGAACCCGCTCATCCTTCAAAATCGGGTGCTCTAAATTAAAGGCCAGATACGTATATTTGAACGACGGCGAAGTAATCATATCCAGCCGATCGCTTTTCTCAACAACCGGCAACATCAAGGGCGCGACCGCATTTTGAACCACATCCGCCGTGTTCCCCAGCAAAGCCAGAAGCCGGGTATTATCATCCCGAACAACCCGAAACACGAGCCTTTCAATCGCTGGTTTCCCTTCAAAATATTTATCAAACGCCCGAAGCTCGACCCGCATCTCGCCGTGTTGCGAAACAAAAGCAAACGGCCCCGCACCTATCGGCACGCCCGGACATTCCTTATGCCCTGCACACAAATGACGAGGCACGATGCCCAACCCCATATCCGTGATGAAGGGCGCATGCGGCTCAAACAAAGTAATTGTAAAACGCCGCTCATCCTGGATTTCGAACGACTTGATCCGCCGTGAAAGCCCCGCAAAAGGACTTTTGACAAGCTCGCTGTCCAGTTCCATGAACGTGTATTCGACGTCGGCTGACGTCACAGGGCGGCCATCATGAAAATAAATATCGTCCCGAAGCTCGACCTCATACACGACCGGAGTCGTTTGCTGAATCGACTTCGCCAGCCTCAACTCCCATGCCCCCGACGCCGTATCCGTCGATAAAAGCCCTGCGTGCAGCAGTCCCACCAACTTCGCGCTACTATCATTGGTCGCAAAACGCGGATCAAGCCCACGCGGCGAAGTATCCAGCAACACCACGAAAGCCTGCTCTTCCTCGCTTGCAGCTTTGCTTTCCGAGGAACATCCCCACAAATACTGTAGGACAATCAGCGCCGCGATAGCCCGCAGGATGCCTTGATGACGATGAATAAAGTTCAAAACACTCAGGCCTGGTAGGGGAAAACCTGCACCCGGACGGGGCAGGCAGACCGATCATTTTCACTGAAATCGAGAAAACTGATCACCCATGCAGCATAACAACACACAAAAAGGCGTCAAGTTTCTCGCCACTTACAATACTCCATGCACCTTACAAAATACATGGACTTCAAAGACTTTCTCCGCTCCGCACAAACTACCTGCATTTTCCTCTAAATTCGGTATAAAAGCCTGCTGGATTCATCATCCGCTCATTCCAGGCCACAGACCCGGTGGCCCAACACAATTCCTTGCAGGATTTACTGATAATTTCCGGAGAAATTCTCTTGGCCAAGATAAAACTCAGCGAAACGATTCACTTCTTCCCCATAAGCGAGACTGCTCATAACAACGAACAGCCGCTTGTATCCGAACTACAACTCAGCATCGAAAACAACCCGCTTGCTCCGGGCGATGAGCTACACGCGCAGCTGCAGGGCAGCTTTGCCGGCAATCTCCCAACACGGCTTGATTGCCTGACTGTTTCGCTGGAAGGCCGGATTGCACAGGGCGAGGATTCAACAGCGTTTGTTCATGCCGCAGAAATTGCGCATGATTATCAGGTTTCTGCCGGTTCGCGATTCACGCAGCCTGTAAGCATCCAGATTCCGCACGACGCACTTCCAAGTAGCGCAGAAGTTACCTGGAAGCTGGTGGCGCGCGCCGTCTGGGAGACTTCTCAGAGTCTTCAGGATGAAATGACACTCACCGTCGTACCAGAACCTGCCGCTGAATAAACGCGCCGGACGATTTACTCGTCCTGAAATCGCGCCTGCTGTCTTCGTAAATCTAAAAAGCCCGGGGTATTCGCCCCGGGCTCTCCATTCCTCTAACCATCTAATACTTAAATAATACTCAAAATTTCACGCCACTCGATGCTTCACATTCAGATAACTCGTTTCCACCAGCTCCATCCGCGGAGATTCTCCGTACTCTAGACGGAAAAAGCTCAGTTCCGGCATCGCGCGAATTCTCCAGGGCCACGACGCCGAACCCAGTCCACGATTGATATACAAATAACTATTGGCAATCCGATACGCGCCGGCAAAAAACTCCGTCCCAAACTGGCTCGCGATCCGATGGGTCACGCCTGGAATATTGAACTGAAATCCGTGCGTATGTCCGCTCAAAATCAAATCAGCTCCCCGACTTGCCAGCTTCGGCGCAATCGACGGCACGTGATTCAAAGTCAGACAAAAGTTCTCACCATGCACACCACCAAAAGCAGCATCAATGTCTGCTTTTTTGGTCACATGATCATCCACGCCGACCAGATCGAACCAGACTCCATCGTGCTCAAATGGCACCAGCGCGTTCGCCAGAACCGGAATCTTAAGCTTTTGAAACGTGTTCATTGAAAGCTCTGTACTTGCCCAGTGATCATGATTTCCAAGTACGGCATATGTGGGATGATCCAGTCCACTCAAAGTTTCTACACACGGCAAAATATCGTGGGTACTATACCCGACATAATCGCCCGTCAGGGCAGTTAATTGTGGATTGCGATGATTTACAAAATCTACAATCTGTCGCATATGACGCGGCTTCACCCAGCGTCCGAGATGAACATCACTGATCTGAGCGACCTCAAAGTTCTTCAAGCCTTGAGGAACTTTGGGATGGCGAAAAACGAAGGTATTGATCTCGACTGTCTTTAAGGGGTTGATCATCGTGCTTTACCGTCCTAACTTCGTCGTTTGGCCCGGAGCTTCAGGGCACAAAATGGTTTGCGTTGCCTCGCGGATAGATTCCAGTAAATATTCAAAGATTTAATGTCACTGCAAAGTTAAGGAATGACGCTGATTCATTATTTCCACGAACCCATAATCTAAGCGATGCTTCTGTGATGGGTTACGATGCTGCATGAATTCGTCCACACCATCCACCACGGACTCAGCCCTGCAAACACCCTCTTAGGTTCTGTACTCCAGACAATTTGTTACTCCCTCTTCGAAGAGTTACCTTGATGTCGTACAACCCGAATAATCCCTTGATCGTCCAATCAGACCGCACAGTTTTGCTGGAAACAGCGAACGAAAAATTCGAGGAAGCGCGTGATGCGCTGTCGATATTTGCAGAACTGGTCAAATCGCCCGAGCACATTCATACCTACCGCATTACACCTCTCTCGCTTTGGAATGCCGCCGCTCTGGGGTACACGCCTGACGATATCAAGGCGCAGCTCACAGTTTATACCAAATATGCGCTGCCGACGAACCTGCTTACAGATATCGACGACTTCGTCTCTCGTTATGGCCGCCTCAAACTGATCGCGGAAGGCGAAGATCTGTTTCTGGTTTCCGAAGACGAAACGCTGCTCGAAGAAATTTCACGACAGCGACTGGTCGCGCCCTACTTAAAAGATCGCGTTGGGCCGCTGCGCTTTCTCGTCGACAGCGAACAGCGCGGATTCATCAAACATGCGCTCATTCGGGTCGGATTCCCGGTCGAAGACCTTGCCGGCTACATTCCCGGCGAGCCGCTCGACATCGCTGTGCGCAATCCCACGCTGGGCGGACAGGATTTCGGCCTGCGCGAGTATCAAAAGGAAGCGGTCGGCGCTTTCTGGGCCGGAGGCACCACCCAGGGCGGCAGCGGCACCATCGTTTTGCCCTGCGGCGCCGGGAAAACCATCGTCGCAATCGGTGCGATGGACGCCGTCAAAAGCCACACGCTGGTGCTCACCACCAACATCACTGCACTGCGTCAGTGGCGCGACGAGATCATCGACAAAACCAACATCGATCCCAACGACATCGGCGAATATTCTGGCGAACGAAAAGAGATTAAACCGGTTACGATTACCACGTATCAGTTGCTGACCTATCGCAAAAACAAAGACTCTGAATTTGTGCATTTTGATGTCTTCAACCGCGGCAAATGGGGACTGATCGTTTATGACGAAGTTCACCTGTTGCCTGCACCGGTATTTCGCGCTGTCGCCAATATCCAGAGCCGTCGTCGTCTTGGCCTTACGGCAACGCTGGTGCGCGAAGACGGCAAGGAAGAAGAAGTCTTCAGCCTGATCGGTCCCAAAAAATATGACGTCCCCTGGCGCGTCCTCGAAAAACAAGGATTCATCGCCACCGCAACCTGTACGGAAATCCGCGTTCCCTTCGATGATGACGATCTCCGTCTTGAATACGCGATCGCTGAACAGCGCCAGAAATACCGCCTGGCCGCCACGAATCCGCGAAAACTCGAAGTGCTGTCCAAATTGCTCGAAACCCACAAAGACGATCAGGTGCTGATCATCGGTCAGTATCTGGAACAACTCGATCAGATCGCCGCACTTGCCAATGCTCCGATCATTACCGGCCGCACCCCACAGGGCGAGCGTGAAATTTTGTATGAAAAATTCCGCAGCCGCGAAGTGCCGGTCCTGGTGGTCAGCAAGGTCGCCAACTTTGCCGTTGATCTGCCGGACGCCAACGTCGCCATTCAGGTTTCAGGAACCTTCGGCAGCCGCCAGGAAGAGGCACAACGCCTGGGCCGCATCCTTCGCCCTAAGCCCAACAACAATCAGGCCTATTTCTACAGCATCGTGACCCGCGACACGACCGAACAGGAATTTTCCAACAAACGCCAATTGTTTTTGACCGAACAAGGCTACCGCTACGAAATCGAAACCATGGGCTAAGCCTGATCTTGTCCGCCTTTTTGGCGCACGCTCAGGTTGACGTTCCCCATACACGGCGGTAGCCTGCGCCGCTCCTCAAATGTGAGGAATTTCGTATCGGATCAGTAACTCAATATCCTTAACACCCTGATATCCATGACCGCCTTTCAGCTCGATCTTTTAGATTTCCACGGCAAGCCCCTGGAACTGGTTTTCCGCGCCAGTGGTGCGCAGATGAACTGGCTGTTCGAAGATATCGACAGCGAGTATTCCCTGGGCGCGGACGAAGAATTTGTCCTCGAACTGGAAGCATCTCTGATCAACACGACCGTGCGGTTGACCGGAACCATGCAGGGCACTTTTGAGTACCGCTGTGGTCGATGCCTTGAAATCAAGCGGATTGTTCTTGACTCCGAAGTTGATTTCGTGTTGATGTCCCGGCGCTCGTGGCAAAAAACCTACGAGTCAAGTATTGAGATCGAGTTATCCGAAGAAGATCTCGACGTTAGCTATTACGAAGGCGACATCATCGATCTGCGGCCCATTATTCGTGAAGCTGTTTTATTAGAGCTTCCGTCGTTTGCTCTGTGTCCGCCCGAAGAAATCGAAGCCTGCGACATAGCTTTTGAGAAATACATTGGCAAAGAAGCCATCGAAGCCAACGAAGATGCCGGTATCGATCTGCGTTGGAGAGCGCTTAAGGCCATAAAACTGGGTAACTCTGACTCCGATAAAGACGTAAATTAAATAAACAACTACATTCATTGCCCTGTGTTGAATCGATCGATGAATGTTCCAGCTTAATTTGAACTGGCACCAATAGGAGGCACGCCATGGCGGTACCAAAGAAAAGAAAAT
>JBEBUW010000013.1:0-65784 GCA_040393065.1 Lujinxingia vulgaris
AGAAAAATTTTGCAGTGACGAGGCTCAAGTGCGCAAAAATTCTGGCAGAAAATTTGTAGAAAATTTCAGAAAAAAATAGAAATTTCTATAAATTTCTAGAATTTTCTGTCTTTTCAAGAACTGTTCTGTCCCGGCCGGCCGGCCGGTCCTGGAAATTTCTACATTTCCACGAATTACCCGCTCACATTCACCTTTTCGGCTTTCTGGCTTTTTCCATGCCCCCATCCTTTGCACCTTCGCAAGAAACACGCCCCCTCCCAAATCCCCGCGCGCAGCGTTTTCTTACCCCCCAATGAAACCCTAACCAACGCCCTACTTCTTCACGTTTCACCCTTCGTTCTTTCTTTATTTTTCTCTACTTAGCCTGCCTCAATTTATTCCTTCGCGGCTTCGTGAGAGACACGCCTTTATTGCACTCTTACGTGGTCTTTCCTTTGCAACAATTCGCGACTTCGCAACTTCGCGCCCCCCTTGAGACTTTGCTTTTCAAACGCCCCCGACCCCTGCTGTCCTAATAATTGGTGAGTAATTGCCAGGAAAAACCGGGGCCCTTCAACGCTCCGGCTCCCAGACTCCCAGATACGTGCAACGCGGCCCTGGCTCGATCGTAAACGAAAACGTCTCCTCCCGACCGGCATCTGGATTACGCACCGTAATCGTATGCTCGCCCACCGGCAAAGGATGTCCTTTGAGCATCATGCGCCGCCCTTCCAGCCGCCGCCCATTGATCGCGAGCTCATTGTGCGCGGGTTCCATTGCCCGAAAATCCAGACACCCCATCTCCAGCGGCGAAAGCTCCATCATAATCTGTCCATCCTGCAGCCGACTGACCACATACGTCCCCTCCTTCGCAGCGTACCCGGCCAGCTCCGCACGCACCCGCAACGTCTCGGCTCCGGCATATTCCCCGCGCACCGGCGCCGTTCCCAGCGAGTTGCCGTTCACCTCGATGCGCGCTCCCGCCGGCCGAGACTCGATCCGTACCGGCACCAGACGCTCTACCCGGGCAGGCCGCACCGTCGGCGTTTTCTTCTCCGTCACTTTCTCTGTCACTTTTTCATCAGGCGCATTTTCCTCCGCCTGAGCCGGCACCTTTTCCACCGGCTCCGGCGCCGCTTCTACAACGCTGACAACCTCCGCCGCTTTCTCATTCTTGTCATTCTCGTCTACAGGCCGCGTAGTTTGAACTGGCTGCACAGGCTGCAACACCGCATCCGCCGCTTCCAGCGCCAGCACCTGACGCTGCCCCAGCTCCAGCGTAAAACTCCGTGTCTCATAACCGTCCAATGCAAGCTGGATATTGTGCAAACCCGCCGGCATCTCCAGCGCATACGGTGTCGTCTTGCCTACGAGCTGCGCACCATTCACAATAATCCGTGCCCCCGGCGGCTCGCTCTCCAGCACAATCGTGCCCTCCGCCGAAGCGCCCACAAGCCAGAACACAAGCCCCGAGCCCAGCAACACGCCCAGCATCAGCGCCACACCCAGCCAGCGTTTAGAACCGCGCCGCCCGGCATGTTCTGCAGGCACAACTTCCCCGAACTCTTCCGCTTCTGTTTCTTCCGCTTCCGTCCTATCCGCCGCTGCACTTTCCTGACACTGCTCGGCAAATTGTTCGGCATCCGTCTTTGTGACTACGGGAAGCGCAATCGAGGAAACGGTCTCCTCAAAAGGCTCCGCCCCACCTCCTGATATCCCTCCCGACGCGCTGTTTACAGAAATCCCGGCCGCTGGCGTCAGCGTTTCCCCACCCTCATCCCCCAGTCCCAGCCGCTCCAACTCCAGATTCAGCGCCGCATCCAGATCAAGCCCCGAAGGCGTCATCCCCGAACGACTCCCGCCCCGCCCTATCCGATGCGCCTCCGGCTCCACACCCTCCGGAAACAGCTCCGCCAAAAGCCGCGCCACATCACGACTCGTTACCGTATTGCCGCTGCCATACAAACGCTGCGTGAGTGCAATTTGCATCTCCTCAATCGTCTGATACCGCGCCTGCGGATCGCGCTCCAGCGCGCACGAAACAATCTCATCCAGCTCCGCGTCCACCTCCGGATTCAACACGCCCGGCGGATCAAATTCGCATAGTCGCACCTGCTCCAACGTCTCGAGATCACTATCCCCTTCAAAGGGACGCACCCCGGTCAAAAGCTCGTACAACAGCACGCCGGCCGAAAAAATATCACTGCGCGCATCCACCACCTTGCCCGACGCCTGCTCCGGACTCATATAACAGCACTTGCCCTGCAAGCGGCCCGACATCGTCACCGACAATTTCCCTGTCGCACGCGCGATCCCAAAATCGATCAGCTTCACTTCCCCTTCGCGCGACAACAACACATTCGACGGACTCACATCCCGGTGCACAATGCCCAGCGGCACGCCCTCTGCATCCGTTTTCTGATGCGCATACCCCAGCCCCTTACTCAGCTCGATCAAAATATACAGCGATTGCTCCACCGGAAGCTGCCGCCCCGCCGCCTTCAAATGCCGCAAAACATCCCGCAAATCCCGCCCGGCCACATACTCCATCGCAATGAAATACTCGCCGTTTTCCTCCCCCATATCGAATACCGGAACGATATTTCCATGAGTTAAGTTGACGACAATGCGTCCTTCGTCCAAAAACTTGGTGACGAACTCCGGATCGTCGGCCAGATGTGGTAGGATCGTCTTGATAATTACGGTCTTCTCAAAACCTCCCGCTCCGTGCGATTTTGCGACAAAGATCTCCCCCATCCCACCCGCTGCAATGCGGTGGTGCAATTCATAGCGCCCCAGTGTTCGTACGATCTCTGTCATGAATTTTTCGAGGGAAACCAACCTGTAAACAACTTCCAACCCCGGACGGCGTCACTTTAACACAACATATTTTTCCAGATACACGATTCTTTCCTGCAGGATTCTCAAATCCCCGATCCATAACACAGTATCCCTGCAACCTGTCGATTGATAAAAGAGGTTCCCCATGAGAAGTACAACTTCTTCCAATTCAGCCACATTCGATACACACTTAGGACTGCGCGCCTCCGCATTTCGCCGCGTCCTCACCACCAAACCACTCTTTCAAAGCATGCTCGCGGTGCGCATGCCCCTGCTGGCGCTGGCCGGCGCACGCATCGATCACCTCGACCTGCACAGCTGCGAAGTCCGCCTGCCCCACGGCTGGCGCAGCCAGAACATCTTCGGCTCCACCTACTTTGCCGCCACCCTCATGGCCGCCGAAGCCGCCTGCGGAACCATCGTCCTTTTGCACGAACAAAACTCGCCCGACAAATTCGCGCCGATCGTAAAATCCATCCAGGCTGAATTCCCCCGCGCCGCCTACTCCGACATCGTGTTCTCCTGCGACCAGGGCGAACAGGTCGCCGCCTGGCTGGAACGCGCACGCAACAGCCGCAAACGCGAAGAAACCACACTCCAGGTCATCGGAACCACCCAAGACGGCGAAGTCGCCCGCGTATCCGTCACCTGGTCAGCGCGCCTCAGACCGTGATCCCGCCCGATACCTCCATGCCCGTCTACGATCCGCCGCTGAGCATCTGGCCGGGAATCATCACACTGGCCCTCGGCATTTTGATCCTGACCTACATGCTCGTCCGGATCACCCGTAACTACCGGCAGGCGCGCGCGCAAAACTCATCTCCACCGCCAACATCGCCCCCGCCTGAAACCACGCCCGATCCCGAGCCATGACCCTTTTTCTGGGAACTTTCACGCCCCACCGCGGTCTACTCCTTCAGGAGTAGTCGGCGGTACCCTTTTATTTTCTGTGCGCTCTAGCCGCTGGCTGATGTATGAACACGCGTCGCGAACGAAAAATGATCCGCGGATTAAAAGCCCGCGACGAAGACGCCTTCACCGAATGCGTCCTCACCTACCAGCACAAAGTCTTCAATATCTGTCTGCGCATCATGGGCGATCGCGAAGAAGCCGAAGACCTTGCCCAGGAAGTGTTTGTTGCCGTTTTCAAATACATCGATTCCTTTCGCGGTGAATCTAAATTCTCCACATGGCTCTACCGTATCACGATCAATCGCGCCCAGAACCGCCTGCAATACCTGGCCCGGCGCTCGCACCACCTGCACGGAGGCATCGATGAACCCGAACACGCCGCTCTCAGCGAAAGCCCGCTCAGCGCCGCCATCCCCAGACCCGATGGCCAGGCCATCGGCAACGAACTCGAAACCATCGTCCAGGAAGGACTCCTCCAGCTCAGCGAAGATTTCCGCCTGATCCTGGTCCTGCGCGACATTGAAAACTTGAGCTACAAAGAAATCTCCGAAATCGTCGAACTCAACGAAGGAACCGTCAAAAGCCGATTGTTTCGCGCACGCGTCGCACTCAAAGAATACGTCGACTCCCGCTACATCACCTGAACCATCGACAAGCCCCCAATGCCATGACCTAAAACCATGGCAAGTTACGGTGAATATCGCCATGACCCACACAAACCAACCAGACGAAGACTTCCTCGACGAACAGGACGCCCTCTTCAACGCCTGGCTCGATGGCGAACTCAACCCGACCGAACTCGCCGCCTTCGAAAAACGCCTGGCGCAAGATCCCGACTTCAAAAGCGCGCACGAACAATTCAAAAGCATCATGCAAATTGTCCGAAAAATCCCCTTCGAATTTGCACCGGACGATTTCGTCGACAAAGTCCAGGGCCACATCCGCCAGCGCTCCCGCGGACGCTTTTTTACCGACAACTTCCTCACCCAGCAGCGCATGCCCTACGAAGTCGTCGCCCTGGTCATGATGCTCGTCATGGCCGCCGTCTACATCCTGATGGAAGCCCCCGACACCAACGTCACCCCGGTCGTCTCCATCCCCTCACTGAACACACCCGAACTCCAGGCCCCGCCACCACCTGCACCACAAGAATGATTTGTGATACCATAGTTTCATGGTATGATTTGACTACCTGGCGCCCGTCCCAAATCGTTTCTGGTCGCCAGCTCACTTTTTCCCTCTCCGGGCATTGATAATGGAAATGTTTCGCCACCATACATCACGTTTCTCCGCGCTCTGCTTTTTGATCTGCTCCGCCACCCTGAGCCTTGGCCTGGCCCTGCCTGCTGCTGCCCAGGAACAACTGGCCGGCGCCGCGCCCACCAACAACACGCAGCCAATCAACGAACAGGCAAAAATTTCCGGCTACCTCGAGCGCGATACCGGCAAAACCTTCCACAAACTGCACGCCGCCATCGACGCCACGCTGGCCGGCCCCGAAATCGGCACCACCAAAATCGGAATTCACGCCGTCGATGTGGCCACCGGCGAAATCCTGTACTCCCGAAACGCCGACCTCACCATGAACCCGGCCAGCAACATGAAGCTGATCACCGGCGCAGCCCTGCTCGACGTTCTTGGCCCCAACCACCGTTTCCACACACATCTCCGCGCCCTTCAGGTCGAAGGCGACACCATCCCCGGCGACCTCTACATCCAGGGCCAGGGCGAGTCGTCCCTGGTCTATGATGACATCCTAGGCTGGGCCGGACGGCTGCGCCAGCAAGGCATCCGCCACATTCAGGGCGATCTCGTCATCGACGATCTCTTCTTCGCCGGCGGCTACATCCCACCCGGCTACGACCAGAAAAACACCGACGCCTCCTATCGTCCCGCCATCGGCGCCTTCTCGATCAACTTCAACGCCGTCACCCTGCACATTACCCCCGCCACCAACGGCGAACCCGTCAAAGTCCTCCTCGATCCACCCAACGCACACATTGAAATCATCAACAACGCGCAGACCGTCACCGGCAGAACCTCGCGCGTGCACGTCGCAGCGCGCGGCGACGCCGAACGCACCACCATCACAATCTCCGGCCGCCTTGGCGAAGCCGCCAATCCGGTCGCCGTCCGCAAACGCATCGACCACCCGCCACTTTTCGCCGGCTCCGCCTTTCGCAACGCCCTGGAAGTCGTCGGCATCGAAGTCGCCGGAAAAGTCCGCACCGGCCAGACCCCCGACAACGCCCGCACCCTGTTCACCCACAGCTCGCCGCCCCTGAGCAACCTTGTGGCGACGATGAACAAATCGAGCAACAACTTCATGGCCGAACAACTCCTGCTTTTGCTCGGCGCCACCACCACCACGCCCTCCACCTGGGAAGCATCACTCGAACAAGCCAGCGCCTTTTTGCAACGCGCAGGCTTTGGCCCGGGCTCCTACAACCTGCTCAACGGCAGCGGTCTGTACGACGGCAACAAAGTCAGCCCTCGCCAGTTTGTCCAGCTCCTCCGCTTTATGCGCGACCACCGCTACGCACCGGAATTCCTCGCTTCCCTCTCCATCGCCGGCGTCGACGGCACCCTCCTGCGCCGCCTTACCGACACGCCGCTTGCCGGCAATATGCGCGCCAAAACCGGAACACTCGACCACGTCACCGCACTCAGCGGTTATCTGCAAACCCGCTCCGGCCGCCTGATCGCCTACTCCATTTTGTTCAATGATACCCAGAAGCTATCCGGCTATTACCGACCCCACCAGGACGCCATTGTAAAAGCACTCTACGAAGTTGATTGAGTGTTTCCTGAATTTTGACCCTGTTTACCCGATTGCTTTTCACCAGGAGCTGACACGATGTGCCGCTTATTTGGATTTCGTTCCGTCATCGTTAGTCAGGTTCACCACAGTCTGGTCAGTGCCGACAATGCCCTGCTGCGCCAGAGCGAACGCCACCCCGACGGCTGGGGTGTCGCCTACTACGTGGAAGGCGTCCCGCACGTCATCAAAAGCGCATCGACCGCCGTTACCGACAGCCTGTTCCGCCGCGTCTCCGGCATCGTCAGCTCCGAAACCGTCATTGCACACCTGCGCCGCGCCACCGTCGGCACACTTTCCATCATCAATTCCCACCCCTTCCAGTTCGGAAGCTGGATTTTTGCCCACAACGGCCAGATCCCCAATTTCGAACACCACCGCCCCGCCCTGCTCGAACTGGTTGCCCCCGTCTTCCGCCGTTTTGTCCTCGGCGACACCGACAGCGAAGTCATTTTCTACCTTCTCATGTCAAACATGGCCCAGCGCATCGACGTGCACCGCAAAGGCGCCCCTATCGAAGACGTCGCCCGCGCCATCCAGTTCACCGTCGAACAGATCCAGCAAATCACCGGCCTGAACTGCATGGAATCCGCCGCCGAACACGATTTCTACCTGAGTTTCCTCCTCACCAACGGCCATCTCATGCTCGCCCACCAGGGCGGCAAAGAACTCTATTACAGCACCTACAAAACCCGCTGCCCCGACCGCGAACAATGCGCGAGCTACTCCAAAGTCTGCGAAGCCCCCACTGACTCCGGCTTCGTCAACCACCTGCTCGTTTCCAGCGAACCGCTCCAGGGCGAAAACATCTGGCACGAAATGAAAACCGGCCAGATCGTCGGCGTCGACTGGCGCATGCAACTCCACCAATACGGCGCAGCCGCAACTTCCTGACAGCCGAAACCAACTCCAAAAACCGCCCCCCCAATCTACATCTACATTTTAAGCAAAGGTTCGGCCTACGTTCCGCTGAATGGCACGCTGCATTTCTTCCTCGCTCAAGCCAGAATGGCCCTCGACCGTAATCGA
The DNA here is from genome assembly GCA_040393065.1 of Lujinxingia vulgaris. Classification (GTDB taxonomy): domain Bacteria; phylum Myxococcota_A; class Bradymonadia; order Bradymonadales; family Bradymonadaceae; genus JACCWM01. The sequence continues at coordinate 7,580 of JBEBUW010000013.1, forward strand.
CTGCATCACATTCGTGCGCAAATCCTTGGCCGAAACACTGACAATGCCATCGGTGTCGATCTCAAACGTCACCTCGATACGCGGCATCCCCGCCGGCGCCGGCGCAATCCCCGTCAGATTGAACATGCCCAGCAACTTATTCTTGCTCGCCGTGCCATCCTCACCCTGCAACACCGTGACCGTCACCATATCCTGATTGTTCTCGGTCGTCGTAAACACCTTGGTCGCCATCGTCGGAATCGACGTATTCTTCGGAATGATCGGACTGAAGCGATCGCCCGCTACCCGAATCCCCAGGCTAAACGGCGTAATATCGAGCAAAATCACTTCGCGCACTTCGCCGCCCAGAATCCCCGACTGCACAGCCGCACCCAGCGCCACCACTTCATCAGGATTCACACCGCGATGCGGCTTTTTGCCAAAAATCTCCTCGACCTTTTCCTGTACCAGCGGCATGCGCGTCATCCCGCCGACCAGCAAAATATCGTCAATCCGCACCTTATCCAGGCCCGCATCCTTCAGCGCCACCAGACACGGCTCTTCCAGTCGCTCCACCAGATCATAAACCAGATCGTTCAAGTGCGAGCGCGACAAAGACAACGAAAGATGCCGTGGCCCCGATTCATCCACCGCTAAAAACGGCAAATTGATATTCGTCTCGCTCAACGTTGACAGCTCACATTTCGCGCTCTCTGCCGCCTCTTTCAAGCGCTGCAACGCCATATTGTCCGTCGAAACATCAATGCCCGTATCCGCCTTAAATCGCTCCAGCAAAAACTCCAGCACAGCCCGGTCAAAATCCTCGCCACCCAGCTCATTATCGCCGCAGGTCGCAACAACCTCAAAAACCCCGCCGCGCAACTGCACAACCGAAACGTCAAACGTTCCGCCACCCAGATCAAAAACCACCAGATTCGCGTCCTGCGACTTGTTATAACCATACGCAAGCGCCGCCGCCGTCGGCTCATTGATGATCCGGCGAACCGTCAATCCGGCAATCCGACCCGCATCCTTCGTCGCACTACGCTGCGCATCATTAAAATACGCAGGCACCGTAATCACCGCCTCCGTAATCTCTGTGCCAAAATAATCCTCGGCCGTCTGCTTCATCTTGCGCATAATCATTGCCGAGATTTCCTGCGGACTATACGGCTGCCCGTTCACCTCAACCCAGGCATCGGAATTGGTATTTTCCACGACTTTATAAGGCAAAAGCTTGGCATAGCGACGCACCACGCTCGATTTGAACTTATGCCCGATCAAACGCTTGATGTCGTAAATCGTTCGTCCCGAATTGATGATCGCCTGGCGCTTTGCCTGCTGGCCGACAAACTGCTCACCGTCCTCGGTAAATCCGACCATGGAAGGCGTCGTGCGCGAACCCTCGCTGTTGGGCAATACCAGGGGCTCGCCGCCATCAATAACCGCTACGCACGAATTGCTCGTCCCAAGATCAATGCCAATGATTTTCGACATATGCTATAGCCCACTCAATCACAAAAAACGCAAAATTCCCTGATAATCCTGTCCTCCCCTTTGCCAAGTGCCAAAGGATTGACGCAGACTATGTTAGTTTCTCTCTTTTTTAAACAGGTTTCTCAAAAAACCGCCTTTTTCATTCTGTTCCTTCAGGCGGCTCTCAGCCAGACGCAATTCCCGTTTCACATCCGGATTGCTCGGATTCAACTGAAGCGCGTACTCAAAATGCTCATGCGCACGCTTCAATTCATTCTTAACCATCAGTACGCGTCCCAGAAACAAATGCGCATCAGGCATCGCCTGCCGATGTTGCGTATTCAGCGCCTTTTGCAAAAGCTTCTCGCTCTCCGCCCGACGATCGGCATCCGTCAAAAACAGGACATACCCGTAAAACGTAAGATACAGGCCATTTTCCGGCTCCAGCTCATAGGCTTTTGTCAACAACACCATCGCTTCAGCGAATTGATTGTTCCGAAATAACAAAAACCCTTCATTAAAAAAATCTTTGGCCGACGTTAGCTCAATCGTAGACTTCGAGACATCAGTCCGTATTCCGCTGGTCGGCAACCCGGGCGTCTTCACCGGCGTTTGCAAACGACCGGGCGGCGGCGGCAACGTAAGCCCGGCCGCCGAAACCGTCCGCGCACGCGTCGCCTTTTGCGCAAGATGCTCCATCTTATCCTGGCGATCCTTGCTATGAAGCGAATGCTTCTCAGATTCCGGATGCATCTCAGAGGGCTCACGCCCGAGGCCAATCGGCGTCGTGTTCCGACGACCAGACGACTGCCCAACCACACTGCCAGACGATACCGCAACCTGCGTCGCAAGCGGCGTATCGATCGGCGCGCGCCTTGGCCGATGCACCTGCTCGACCATCGGAACTTGCTTGCTCGCCCCCGAACCCGAACCATCCACAACCCGGCCAGACCCTGTCGGCGGCGCAGCCACCGTTTGTACCGTCTCGATCTTCATCAGTTCAGCGTAGGTATCTTTAATCTTCATAAAAATACGCTGCGCCAGCCGCTTCACCTCATCCGAAACATTACCGCCGTACACATCCGGGTGATGTTCTTTCACCAGAACATAAAACCGCTCTTTGACCGCATTACGGCCGCACCCTTCCCAGACTCCGAAGATTTCGTACAACGATTTATGCTGAAGACTCTCCAACAAAACACGCAATTCCTGCTCAAGCTCCTTGCGCTCCGAAGTACTGGCTCGATACGCCTTGGTCTTTTTTCGCTCTTGCTCCTCATCCAGCTTTTCTGCGCCAAAATTCCCCGGCCCATTCCCGATCGTCGCCGCGCTCGCTGCGCCGTACGACACCACCACCGGCCGAGAAGTCGGTTCCGTCCTGAAAAACACCAGATCTGTATCGCGCGCCATATACGCGGCCAGAAAACCAGCCGTTACATCGCTCCCCATCCGTCCCAGAACGATCTCCAGCGTTTGTCCTCCCGCACACAACCCCATAAATGCATGCAATACCGGCCAGCTAATTTTCGACTTCTGCCGCTCCCAGAACCTGGAAACCACCACCGGATACGTTTTCATCAACGGCATCAGCGATTCCATGGCGCGCCGCTGACTTAGGTTTTTCTCCACGCCAGCAACGATCAACGACATCGTATTCACTGCCTTACCCGGCACACTTTGCGAGCGCGCTTCAAAGGCAAACTGACCACGACTCCACGCAAACGCACTCTGCAACGTCATGCTGTCTGCATACTGCGTATCCTTTTCGCTGGTTTCAATGAACGCGCCGCGCTCAAACGGATAACGCCGCACCATGGCCTGCTGACGAAGCTCCAGCACGCCGGTCGAACCATGCGTAGAAATCGCATACAACAAACGCGTCAGCGTAGTTCGCTCCAGATCCCCTTCACGATACTGCGGAAGACGCACCTCCATCTCAATCGGAGCCATCGCCCGATCCGCCGCCGGAGCATCCACCGGACCGCCGCTTCGCCCTCCTACACCCGATTGCGCCGCCGATGATTCCGCCTCGGCTTTCGCCAGCATCGCACCGATCATCTCCTTGAGCCGCAATTCAAGCTGCGGGCCCGCGTTTCCGATCTCCAGCGTATCCTGCAGCGAAGCCAGCGATTCCGACAACTGACGAGCACGCTCCGATACCGCCCCGAACAGTAAAAGCCCGGGCGTCCCCTCTTTCTGCAGAATATTATCCAGCAGAATAAAACTATCTAAGCCTTCCACCCGGAAGTCATCATAGTGCAAACACACCAGATCATAGTGATTGAGAACAAGCTGCTGACGAGCTTCCCCCCATCGATCTACGCTCTGAAGCTCGACCTGTAGCCCGGCAGCGACACGGATCAGCGCGCGCTGCAAGGTAGGGTCGGCATTGATGACAAGAATTTTACGCATAATTGTTATAACTGGTGCTGAGTTACGCTCACCCGTACAACCACTCCAACGGGCTCAATAGTTCACCCGCCCAGTTCGGTGATTTGATTCAGCATTTCCTTGCGGATGCTATCCGCAATTGGTTTGTCCGCTGTCTCACGGATGAAGCTTTTAAACGCATCGGATGCCTGACGCGGCTGGCCAAGCTCCTTATACAGATAACCCAGCGTACGATAAATATCAGGATTCGAATATCCATAACGGATCGCTAACTGAAGATGACGCGCACCCTCCGTACGTTTACCCTCATAGATATACGACATTCCCAACCGATACTGAGCATCCGGATTCTCAGCATTCTTCGACAATGCTTCATTAAAATGATCGATGGCCGCCTTATAATTGCGCTCCTGAAAATCCGACTCTCCCATGGCCAGGCGAGCTTCTACCAGGTGGGGCGCAAGCTCCAGAGCCTTGACCACGTCGCGCTTGCCATCACGCGTATAACCCAGCTTCGAGAGAATTCTGCCCCGACGAATATAAATCGTCGGATTTTTCTCACCATAGCTCTCATCCACCGCCGTCGCCTTCCGATAACTCTCCAGCGCCTGCGTCAGATTATCTTCCGCCTCAAACGTGCGTCCCATATAAAAATGATATTCGCCGGTTTGCGGCTGATAATCCAGCACATGGCGGAAGATTCGCTTCGCGTTGGCATAATCGCCTTCCTCAAACGCAGTCCGCCCGACGTAAAAATACGCATCATGAAACCGAGGATTCAGCTCATATGCCTTATTCAGATCTTCACGCGCCGTTTCGTAATCACCCCGATCAAAGTAAATCCGTCCACGAATAAAGATGTACTCTTCCGATCCAGGAAACTCCTCGATCACGCCATTGATCTCTTCAATCGCCTGATCATAACGACCTGCCTGCCGATACGCGTCGGCCAGATACGCCGACAACTGCACGTCCGTCACACCTTCTTTTCTGGCACGTTCCAGCAAGGTCAACGCACGCTGCTCATCGCCTTCTTCCAGCAGCACACGCGCCAGCGCAAGTCGAGCCGCCCAGAAGTTCGGATCCAGACGCAGCGCCTCTTCATTCCACGCCTTGGACAGCGCGCCACGACCGCTCAAATAATAATATTCAGCGACCTGATGCGCGACCGCTGCATCCAACAAAGCGCCCTGCGCCACGATCTTTTTGATATGCTCTTCACCACGGCTGACGTCCTTATCAATCCGCCAGGCCAACTGCGCCAGCGCCGCATGCGCAGAAAGCAACTTCGGATCGATCTCCACCGCACGCTCAAACGCCTTGCGCGCATCATAAAACGTGCCGCGCAGCAGATTTAACTGCCCCAAATAAAACGGAAAACGCGCGTCCTCAGGAAAATCATTCTGCCCCTTCTCAAGCTGCGTGATCGCATCCGGCCACTGCTCAAGTCCCATATATGAGCGCACAATGCCCAGCATCACCTCCGGATCTTGCTGCCCCAGCGTCTGATCCGTCGTAAAGAAATTCAACGCCTCTTTATACATTTTGGCGCGCTCATATTCCTCGGCCAGCGCCCGCAACGTATTGGCGCGCGTCGTATCAATTTTGAGCGCTTCCGTGAACATCGCGATCGCCTCCTCACTCTTCATGCGTGCTTTATGCACCATGCCCATCAAGTGATACGCCTCGCCACGCTCTGCATTGGAAGCCAGACCTGCCAGCTCACCGATCAGCTTTTGCAAATGTTCCGTCGCATTATTCAGATCGCCTCGCTCATAATAACGACGTCCAACCTCAAGCCGCGAAGCCACATGTGTCGGATCTGCATTGATCGCTCGCTCATACATCTCGACTGCAGCATCGACCTGCTCATTATCGGCCTGCAAACGCGCCTGCCAGTACAACGGCGCAGCCCGATCAGCATCCAGCTCCGCCGCCGCACGAAGCGCCGTCTGTGCACGCGTCACAAAAGATGTCGTCTGTGCCACCTCGGCCGGAGCCGCCTCAGCTTCACCGCTTTCACTTTCCGAAGCCGCAGCTTTCTCCGCCGCAGCGACTTCGGCCGCCTCGGCTTCTTCTTCAACAACCGCCGCGGCTTCTTGCACCGCTTCAGCCCCGGTCTCTTCCAGAGCCCGAACTTCGCCGATGCCGATCAACAACTGCGCAAAATAACTAAGCTCCTCATCCTGACCGATCAGCGGTTCCAGATGCACACGCGCCGCCTCTGAATTGCCCGCCCGTGCCTCCATCGCGCCCAGCCCCAGCGCTACCGACGGCAACTCCTTGTGCGCAATCAACCTGCTTGCCCTGGCTTCAGCCTGCTCAGCCAGCGCTGCATCCGCATACCGAATCAACGACAAGGCCTCGGCCGCCAGCAGCTTGCCCTCATTTTCAGGCGTCATTTTTGCGCCTGCTGCGTTATCGATAACCTGTTGATAGTCCGTAAAATTATCCGGCTTTACGGCATCCAGCACAATGCTGGCTTCACGCACTTTTTTCGCCGCCACCTGTTGCGTTTGCGTTGTTTGCTCGCCACCCGAAAACGCATTGAATGCGGCAAATCCCGCGCCACCCAGAACCAGCGCAGCAACAACCGGCAGGCCGACTTTCGCCACCAGGCCACGTTTTTTACCACCCGGCTCCGTCTGCTCAGCTTCCACGCGACCACTGTCAACGCGTGGCCCGGAAGACGCCGGACGAAACGGATCATTACTGGCAATCGCAGGTCCGGAAGACGCCGGACGAAACGGATCGTTGGCCGGTATCGCCGACGGCGCGCGACCCGCCGCACTGCCCGCCCCCGCGGCCGCACCCGCAAACAAACCACTCTGCGACGAAGACGAATCGCCCAGCAGATCTTCTTCCCACCCATCCGATATTTTATTCATCGACGATGGCGGCTCCGCCGAGAACATATCATTGCCAACCAGATCTTCTTCCCAGGAATCCGACGATTGCGGCGGATTCTCATCCAGAAACGAAAACCCACCATCACCGCTCAAAAAGTCATCACCGCCATCCAGACGATTCGACTCAAAAAGATCGTCCCCACCATCCGACATGCCGCCAAACGACTTGACGGCCGGCGAGCCGAACAGATCGTCGCTGTCTTCCTCGATGCCAACGGGCATCGCGAACAAATCATCGCTAACTTCCTCAATGCCAGAAACATTCTGGAACGAACCATCCCCATTGGCCGTCGATGCCGCATGCAACGTAGAAGAATGCAGCGCACTTTCCCGAGGAGCTCTGGGCGCGCCAAATAAATCATCGCTCTCTTCCACAAGCCCGGGCGCCGCAAACAAATCTTCGACATCATCCCTGGCCGAAGAAGGCGCACCAAACAGATCGTCTTCCTCATCCACCCCGGAAGGCATCGCAAACAAATCATCGCTGTCTTCGCTCAACTTCGGCGCGGAAAACAAATCCCCGGTACGCTCAAGCCGCGGCGCGCTGAATAAATCTTCGGCCGGATCGAACCCGATATCGAACAGATCGTCCTCAATATCCTTCGGCATATCCATGGAAACAGCGACAGTCGGTACCGGCAAGTCTGCAACCGAAACCGCCGCAGTCGGCAAATCATCGCTCGGCCGAGGCAGCCCGGAAACACTTTTGCCCGGCAAATCCTGATGACGCGGACGCGGCAAATCACTGCCGCCAGCACCTCGCGGACGCGGCAAATTCGCTCCAGCATGCGCTGGCAAATCGCCGCTGCGCGACATCGGCAACGCCGTTCCCCGTAGTCCCGGTAAATCCAGTCCGCCACCCGGACGCGGCACAGGCAAATCCGCATCCTGACGCGGCACAGGCAAATCCGCTTCCTGACGCGGCGCCGGCAAATCCGCTTCCTGACGCGGCGCCGGCAAATTCAACCCGCCCAGACGCGGCACCGGCAAATCGACATTGCGCGGTCGCGGCAAACTCTCCGCTTCTTGCGAATCCGAATTCTCAAACCCTCCGGACAAATCAAGCCCGCTCAACGGCCCACCCGAACCATCCCGACTGGCCAACCCGATATGCGTGCTCGCGTTCACAATTGCCGCAAATGCCGGCACCTCATTCAAAGGCTGCCAGCTCACCTTATCCGTCGAAACTTGCGCGTCAGCCCCGAGCTTATTTCCCTTCAACATCATCTTAATAGCATTCTGATCGAAGGGACCGAAAATCTTTCCAGTCGGACGTTTAACGTAGTAGCGTTCCATCATGTTTTTTCGCCGTTCGAGCTGACCCTAGAAGTGGGTCGCCACTAAGATGTTGGTACCAGAAGGTTGTCCGCCCAACTGTAACTGTGAAAAATGCCGCTGGCAAGATATTGCCAGCAGTCCGCTGCAAGCTAACCTGGCGACGTCTGTCCTTACGAAACGTCGCTGTCGTCAAACTCGATGCCAACCTCATCGAATACGCTTTTGAGCCGGCCCAACCACTTCGAAGGCACCGAAAAACTACAATCGCCCAGCCGCTCCAGCTCCAGCTCCTGACACTGCGGAATCGCCTCAAACCGATCCGCCACGGCCTTGCTCTCCAGAACAATCACCGTAACGTCATGACGCAACCGCGCATACGCCGGCTGATCCAACAGACTTTGCAACTTCAAAGCCTGCGCCGCCGGCACGCCACCGGCCACGCGCTGCTCCAGAAATTCAAGCACCGCATCCAGCGAATCCTCCGGCCAACGCTGCCGAATCTTCGCAATATCCAGCGCAAAATATCGCCCCGCCCGACTGCACCCCTCCGGCGGATCGTCCAGCTCGACGCCTACCCGCAAAAGCTCACTCAGCGTAATAAAATCACACGCCGTCGAATCTACCTGCACAACCAGCGGCTCTACAAACGAAATACACGGCGGCAGCGTGCCCAGATAATCGACCACCAGCGCACTTTCTCGCTCGATCAACCGACCCAGCAAATCCTCGCGCTCCGTCATCACAAAAACCGTCGTCGGACCGATCCGAATCAACTGACCCTCGCCGCCCAGATCATGCTCAAACTGATCGATCACCAGCTCCAGCCTGTCCGGATCGCGATGACGCAAAATCACGCCCGACGCAAAAAACTGCAACTGACGATGCACTCGCTCCCAGTCATCCAGCTGAAACGCCACCGAATCCGGCACCGGCGTATGGCTCAAACCAGTCAGCCGCTCCCGCACACCGGCCGCGCTCTCCCCTTGAGAAAACCCGCGCTGTACCGATTCCGCCGTCAGCCGAAATGTCGCCATCCGATCCGACAATCCGATGCGAACGCCCACGCGATACAGAAAATAAATCACCTCGAGCGGCGCCGCGTCCAGAAACACCATAATCTCAAAGTTGGGCTGCACGATCATACAGCCTGTCGGACCGCCAGCACCCGCAACGGCCGAACTTTCCGCACCTTCCCCGGCCGCACTCGCAATACCCAGCGCCTGGCGCCCACGCGCATGAAAACGCGCCAGCTCCATGCCATCTTCACTCTCGCCGAGCTGCAAAAACCCCATCCAGACCAGCGCCCGCCTCAATACCGTCTGAATATAATCTTCCGGCTCAATTTCCTCATGGGAGCGCGCCAGAACTCGCGTCAGATAACTCCGATCCAGACTGGCACACAGCGCCACCAGCGCATCGAGCGGCGTCCATCCCTCCAGCCGTGCTCGCTTCAACACCGAAAACACATAGCCACGCGCCCCGATCAACGGCTCCCCGGTCGCCTCAAACTGCGAAAACTGCTCGCCAGCCGGCAACCTGGACCGATTCTTCGACAACGCCAGACTCTTGATCTCACTCCAATATTTCACATTCTGAATCGCCAGCAAAAGCTGCCGATCCCGCCGCAACTCATCGCTGGTGAAATATTTTTCCATCGCCCCCGGAACGGCAACCAGATGATACGCATCCAGCTCCACCAGCCCCAGCTCCACCGAAAGCGCCAGCAAAAACGTGAGATAATCAAGCTGCAACGGATCATTCAAATCCAGAGGTTCGGACGCCAGACCCGATTGCCCCGGCAAAACAATGCCGGCCGCCGCGCGCCCCAGACTCCGCCGATTCGGCGTGCCCGACTTGTTCAACCGCAACGCCTCCTTCGAAAGCGCGCTGGTCAAATGCAGCAAATTCAGCTCCAACGACTCAATGCTCGAAACCGCCGTTTCCCGAATCGCTCCCGAAAAAGTCCCCAGCGCCTCCGGCCCGACATCGCTCGAAAACCCGGAAAAACGCTCATAAACCGCTTCGCCAACCGCCAGCTCATGCTGCAAAAAATTCTCATGTTCCAGCAGCTTCTCAATATCAAACTCGCTCTCCCCCGGCGACGGCAACGGCACCAGCAAACCCCGCTCTACCAGGTCGCGCAACGACTCTGTCGTCTCCCCGAATCCGCGCAGCAACAACTCCCGACGCAGACTCTCCCCGCGCAGCCGACCACCACTGGAAGCCACATGCCCCAGCGCTATCTGCTGCAACGAAACCACGCCTTCCAGCCGCTTTTCTAAATGCTCGCGATCCGCCAGCACTCCGCTGAGCTGCTCGGCCGTTACATGATCAGGATCCAACCCCCAGACCGCCGCCAGAAAACGCTTGGAGCCCGTGTCATAACCGCGCTCAAATAGTGTTTCCAACTCCCGCAAAGACAACGGGGCCGACTGCCCGCGAAAACGCTCCGGACGAGTACTTCTCATACGTCTTCCTCCTCGTCGTCCTCTTTAGAACTGTCCGATGACTCTTCCAGAGTGCCAACGATTTTTGGATAAATGCCACGCTCCTCAAGTGCCCGCCGCACAATCTCAACCTCGTACGCCGGCATCGCCAGTGCCCGATCCCCCAGACGCTGCATATGCAATTGAGACAGACTGGAGGAATCAAGCGCACGCAGGGTTTCCTCCAAAATAGCCGAGCTTTCACACATCACGAGCGCTACCCCGCGGTGAACTACCAGGGAAGACTTCAACGACACGAGTTGTCCTTTTTCTGCGGGTGGGAAAGTTGATCGCCCGGATTTGTAGTACGCAAGTGGCCTGAAACCACTGCTTTGCCTACACAACACGAGCGGGCTTGAAAGCATAAGAGTCCGGTCGCGACACTGTCAACCTGTGCCAACACTTCATTGCCTGCAACCGGGTTGACACTCTCCAAGACCGAGCGTTAGTTTCGGTCACAAGAAGCGCTTCACGCGCAACTATAGCACCCTTAACTTTCCGGCTCCACCTGTAACTACATTCTACCTTTTCCCAAATTTCCCAAACTTTCCCCAAGGGCACGCGTTGAGCAGAATCGACTCCACACCCGACGTTCACCTTTTCGAGGTAGGACCACGCGATGGCCTCCAAAACGAATCAAAACTGCTCAGCGTTGACGAAAAAGTCACGCTGATCGAACGACTCGTCCAGGCCGGTGTAAAAGATGTCGAAATCGGCAGCTTCGTCCATCCCTCCTGGATCCCGCAAATGGCCAATACCGACCAGGTCGCACGCCGCCTTGTCCAAAACGGCCTGAAAGGCGACGTCCGCTACTGGGCACTGGTCCCCAACCTCAAAGGCCTGCAACGCGCAATCCAGGCAGGCATCCGCCACGTAGCCGTCGTTCTGTCCACCACCGAATCCCACAGCCAGAACAATCTCAACTGTTCGCTGGCCGAAGGTCTCGAAAACGTCCGACAAACCTGCCAGCACGCCCGCGCCGAAGGCATCCAGATCCGCGCCTATCTCTCCACCGTATTTGGCTGCCCCTTTGAAGGCGACGTCGATTTCCAATGGGTCCTGGACCGATGCGCCCACCTGCTTGATTTCGGCGCCTTTCAGGTTTCCCTGGGCGACACCATCGGCATCGGCAAACCCTACCAGGTCCGCGATGGCTGCCAGCAGGCCATCGAACGATTCGGCGCCGACGCCATCGCCCTGCACCTGCACGACACCCAGGGACTCGCCATCGCCAACTCCCTGGTCGCCTACGAAATCGGCGTCCGCAACTTCGACAGCGCCATCGGCGGTATGGGCGGCTGCCCCTACGCACCCGGCGCCGCCGGCAACGTCGCCACCGAAGATCTCGTAAACCTCTTCCATTCGACCGGCCGCAACACCGGCTGGGATCTCGACCAACTCTGTGAAACCTCCACCTGGCTTACCCGGACTACTGGCATTTCTACCCGCTCGCGCTACTACGCCGCCTGGCTGGCAGCCCGAAATTCTCAGCAGGCATCGACCCAACCATGAGAGAATTCAAACAACACCTTGAAACCCTGCGCGAACGTCACCTCGAAGACATTTTAGCACGTATCGAAGACGCGATTGTACGCGACACCCCCTCCGGATCTTCGCTCGTGCCGATGTGCCGCTACCACTTCTCCACCGGCGGAAAACGCCTGCGCGCCATGCTTCCCCTGCTGGTCGCCGACGCACTGCAGGTAGACCCGACCAGCCTCATCCCTTTTGCCGCAGCCTGCGAAATGATCCACAACGCAACGCTCGTGCACGACGACCTCCAGGACGGCGACCGCATGCGCCGCGACCAGGAAACCATCTGGGTGCGCTACGGCGAAGCCCGCGCCATCAACCTCGGCGACGCCATGCTCTACTGGGCCATGCTTCTGGTCGACGAACTCGAGCACCCCGCCGAACTCCGCCTGAACTGCATGCGACGTCTGGCCCGCGACATCATCCGCGTCATCGACGGCCAGGAACGCGAATTTTTGCTCAAAGACATCAAATCCCCCTCGATCGAACAGTATTTCACCATGGTCGAAGGCAAAACCAGCGGACTCTTCGCCCTGCCCGCCGCCGGCGCCGCCGAATTATGCAACGCACCGGCCGACCTGATCGAAGCCATCGAACGCGCAACCACCGATCTGGGCGTCATTTTCCAGATCCAGGACGACATCCTCGACCTCTACGGCGAAAAAGGCCGCGGCGAATCAGGCTCCGATCTCAAAGAAGGCAAGATCTCCGCACTCGTCGTTCATTTTCTACAAAACGCGCCCCCACAAGAATCCGCCTGGCTACGAGAAATCCTGCTCGCCCCCCGCGACGCAGTCAGCGCTGGCGACATTGAACGCGCAACCGCTCTGTTTGCCGAACGCGGCTCGCTTGAATTTGCCCTGGACGAAATCGCCCGCCGCATGCAATCCGCAACCCGATGCGCCACGCTTGCTGCGCATCCACACATTGCAACGCTGCTTACCAACATGGCCGAACTTTTTATCGAACCCATCGATCAGGTCTACAGCCGCTAGCTTCCGGCAAACTGCCTCCTCGCGCACATAAGGTCATCACCATGAGTTCTTCTGATTCGTCATCTTCCAGCTCCATCGCCCGGTCCGGATGCCCCTTTACCGGCACCAGCCCGCAAGAATCCGGCTCCGGACAACTCACCTACAACTCGTATCTGCGCGTTCCCGAGCTGCTCCAACTACAGCAGTTCGAATCCAACCCGCCAGCACACGACGAACTGCTCTTCATCACCATCCACCAGGCCTACGAGCTCTGGTTCAAACAAGTGTTATTCGAATTTGACCGCATCCAGACACTCATGAACCAGGACGACGTATATGAAGCCTCACGCCTTCTTGAGCGTGTCCTGCAGATCGAAAAACTCCTCGTCGGACAAATTCATATCCTGGAAACCATGACGCCGCGCGACTTCCTGCGTTTTCGCGATGCGCTCAATCCGGCCAGCGGCTTTCAGTCGATTCAATTTCGAGAACTCGAATTTCTGACCGGCATCAAAGATCCGGCCGTCATGGTCCACATCGAACTGACCGGCCCGGACCGAGAACGCCTGAATGCCCGACTCGCCAGCCCCAGCCTGCGCACTTCGCTCTTCGAACTGCTGCGCCGCCAGGGCTTCGATGTTGCCATCCCCGCAGAAGACGGCAGCCCGCTCTCCGAAACCGAACGCGAACGCACACTGCAAGAATTGCTCAAACTCTACGATCAGCCCGAACGACATTTCCACCTCTATCGCCTGGCCGAAGCCCTGGTCGAACACGACCAGAACCTGCTCCTGTGGCGATTCCACCACGTTCGCGTTGTTGAACGCCTGATCGGCACAAAATCCGGCACCGGCGGCTCCTCAGGTGTGCAATATCTTTCCTCCACGCTCAACAAACGCGCGTATCCACTTCTCTGGGAAGTGCGCGGATTGCTCACCGGTGACCAAACCCCCATGCCCGATCTGCAGAATACCTGAACCAATAAATAGGCCCTCCTTGTCTTTTTCATCATTTTAAGTTTGCCCAACAGCATCGGTCGTGCAAGATAGCGCTCGATTCTGTCAATGAATTTTGTTTTATTTTTGGAGAAGTACCCATGAAGTGGTTTAAAAAGAACACCTTATCCATTTGTACACTCGCTTTACTTACCAGCCTGTCTTCCAATGTCTGGGCACAAGATGAAGTAGAAGAAGTAGAAACAGAAGTAGCGGTCGAAGAAACAGAAGCTACAGCCGAAGAAGTCTCGACTCAATCTGCCGATCAGACGCGCATCGAAGAACTGGTCAGCAAACGCAACGAAGACAGCGAAAATGGCTCCACCCAGTGGAAACCCTCCTACGGCGTCGGTATCGAAGCCAGCTACTTCTTCACCGCTCTGGATCGCTGGAACGCTCACCTGCTCGAACCCAACAACACGTCGCAATTCGACACCAACGGCGTTTTCAACTTCGACCTCGCCCTGGAAGCATCCTTTCTGGAAAGCACGCGCCTGACCCTCTTCGGCGGCGTCGCCACGCCCTTCCACAGCGATCCGTCCCTGCTCGCCTACTATGTCGGTCTGGAACCGGCCCTGGCATTCCGCGGCGGTGACTGGGAACTCGCGTTCGGCGCAGGCGTTGCCCTGGGCATGCTCACCGTACAGCCCGGTGACGCCGAAGCCGACTCCACCATCGTTCTGGTTCGCCCCTTCCTCGAAGTCCGCCGCTACTTCAGCGAGTGGATGGCCGGCTACGTACGCGGCGGATTCAACCAGTGGTACGCCACCGACATCGAATCCGATGACCTGGCCCTGACCCGCATGGACGGACGCCCGCTCAAATCCAACGACCTGCACGAAGGCGGCGTCTACGTCGCACTCGGTCTGCGCTTTGGCCACTATCCCACGCACATCAAACACGTTCCCGACAGCGACGGCGACGGCTACTACGACGACGTCGACGAATGCCCCAACGAAGCCGAAGACTTCGATGGTTTTGAAGACGAAGACGGCTGCCCCGAACTCGATAACGACAACGACGGCGTGCCCGATGCCGAAGACCAGTGCCCGAACATCCCCGGCACCGCCGAAAACAACGGCTGCCCGGCCTCCTTCGACAGCGACGGCGACGGAATCCCCGATGCCGAAGACAAATGCCTCGGCGAACCCGAAAACTTCACCGGCTTCCAGGACGAAGACGGCTGCCCCGAACTTGACCGCGACAACGACGGCATCCCCGACACCGAAGACCACTGCCCGGACGTATCCGGCGTGCCCGAAAAACAAGGCTGCCCGTTTGAGCGCGTTGAAGTCACGCTCAAAAACATCGTCATCCACGACGTGGTAAACTTCGAGTACAACAAAGCCGTCATCATGCCCGACTCCTTCCAGTTGCTCAACGAAGTGGCCAGCGTCATCAAACACAACGACCGCATCCGCAAGATCGAAGTCCAGGGCCACACCGACCACGCCGGAAGCCTGAAATACAACATGACGCTTTCCGAAAACCGCGCAAAATCCGTCATGCAATACCTCATCGATCAGGGCGTCGACCCCGAGCGTTTGACCGCCAAAGGCTACGGCCCAACCCAGCCGCTGGTTCCCCTGGCACAAGGCCAGAAAAAAGAAAGCCCGGAAGATGCCGCCAAAAACCGTCGCGTTGAATTCGTCATCCTCGAACAAGACGAAGTCCGCAAGGTCGTCCGCGAAGACCAGGTCCCCGAAGACGTCGAAGAAGTCAAAGAAGTCAAAGAAGACGATTCGCAGCAATAATCCAGCACCGTAGAACCACCCGCAACCTCCCTCATGAGCATTCGTGAGGGAGGTTCTTTTTCCCACCCATTTTCAATCTCACGCAATCTCAGGGGAGCACAGGCTGACTATGAAACATGCATTCACCGACCTGAACGCTGCTGTATTCGTCTTGCTGCTGACCATCATCACCTGCGGATGTAAGGACACAAACAACGCACTTCCAGGCCTTACTGCCCCGGCCGAATCCTCTTCTCAACGCAATACCCCGTCCAAAGCCGCTCCCCAAAAACCTCTCCCTCTGGCACCCGGCCCCACCGCCCAACCTGCAAAACTGCGCGCCAACGACTCGGCCATCGTCGACGGCGACACCCTGCGCGCCGTCGGATTCGACAACAGCATCCGCCTGCTCCAGCTCGACACCGAAGAACTCCTCAAAGACGAAGATCTCCTCTTTGCCCAAAAAGACTGGTCCGGCTACGTCGCCTCCAAAACCACCAACAAAAACCAGATTGCAACCTACGGCACGCCCCTTGGCAACCAGGCTGCCGAATTTGCCCGCGACTTCTTTGATGGCATCGAAGACATCTACGTCGAATACGAAAGCCCCCTGCGCACACGCGATTTCTTCGGCCGCCACCTGGCCTACGTCTGGATCAAAAAATCCGGCGACGCCACCGGCTGGCTGAACTACAACATCGAAGCCGTGCGCGCAGGCATGTCCCCCTATTACACCAAATACGGCTTCAGCGAACTGTACCACGACGCCTTCATTGCCGCAGAAGCCGAAGCCAGAACCCAAAAACGCGGCATCTGGGCGCCCGACGCACAGGCCTACCCCGACTACAACCGCCGAAAAAAAGACTGGACCGAGCGCGCCAGCTACATCCAGACCTTTCGCCAACGTTTCCAAAACAACCCGGATTTCATTGAACTTGGCACCGATGTCGCCCTCTCCACCCTGCGCGAACGCATCGGCCAGCGCGTCACCGTCTTCGGCTCCGTCGACCGCTACAGCCCGAGCGCCCGCCCGCCCAAAATCCAGCTCAGCCACCGCTACCGCGAAAACCTCGTCGTGGTCGCCACACCGCCCGTGAAATTCCCCACCAATCAGGTCAACCTCAAAAGCGGAGAATTCATCTACGCCACCGGCACCGTCACCCTGTTCCGGGGCACGCCGCAAATCGAATTCGACGCCAACAGCAAACTCTACGCCGGCAAAAATCCGCCACCTGCCCCAAAATCACCCTGACGATTCCCCCCAACCTCTCCACGCGCCAACACGCTTCCTCCCATCCCATCCAGGCCACAGACGCTCCAACCTGCGCATCTTGTCGTACGACGATCTTCCACGTAAGGTACCCTCGCTCGGCACGTTTATTTCACAGCATTTTTTCTTATTTTTTTTATCACCTGCCTGTGAGGCACCGGCAAATTATGAGTGACGTTACACGTACCGTTTTCCTCGATAGCGGCGAACAAAAACTCGAACTACAACGATACAAACTCTCGATCGTCGACGGCGCCAATGCAGGCAACGTCTCCACCTGGGAAGGCCGCCGCATTACACTCGGCAGCTCGCCAGACAATGACGTCGTGCTCGATGATCCCACCATCAGCCGCGTCCACGCTACCATTGAAGTCGACGAAACCGGCTATATCCTGCGCGATAACAACTCCAAAAACGGCACCTTTGCCTGCGGCCTCCGTGTCCGCGAGATCTACCTCACCAGCGGCACCACCTTCCGGCTCGGCGATACCACCTTGCGCTTCGAAACAACCGGCGTAGAAGTCGAAGTCCGCTTCTCCGGGCGCGAAAAATTCGGAAACCTGCTGGGAAAAAGCCTCGTCATGCGCGAAGTCTTTTCCATGCTCGAGCGCGTTTCACCCACAGACGCTACCGTTCTCATCGAAGGTGAATCCGGCACCGGCAAAGAACTCGTCGCCGAAGCCATCCACCAGAACAGCGCCAGAAAAAACGGCCCCTTCATCGTCCTCGATTGCTCCGCCATCCCGCGTGACCTCATCGAAAGCGAACTCTTCGGACACGTCAAAGGCGCCTTCACCGGCGCCACCGGCACACGCAAAGGCGCCTTCGAAGCCGCCCGGGGCGGCACCCTCTTTCTTGATGAACTCGGCGAACTTGCCATCGATCTTCAGCCCAAACTGCTGCGCGCTCTGGAAAAACGAGAGATCAAACCCGTCGGCAGCAATGAAACGATCAAGACCGACGTACGCATCGTCGCCGCCACCAACCGCAACCTGCTGCACGAAGTCAAAGAAGGCAATTTCCGCGAAGATCTCTACTACCGTTTCGCCGTCATTCGCATCCATTTGCCTCCCCTGCGCGACCGCCCCGACGACATCGCCCTGCTCGTCGAGCACTTCTTATCCCAGGCCAATCAGCTCGCCGGCCGCACCAACAAAGTCGAGGTGTCCTACAAAACCATGGACAAACTCAAACGCCACCGCTGGCCCGGAAACGTGCGCGAACTGAAAAACTTCGTCGAACGCGCCGTCCTGCTGACCCAGAGCGACACCATCGAAACGAAATTCCTGAACGCCGCCAGCGAACCCTCGCCCAACGCCATCCAGACCGCTCAGGACAATGCCCAGGCCAGTTCCCTGCCCATGGTCGAGCTTGCGCTCCAGGAAAACCTGCCCTTCAAAGACGCAAAAAATCGACTTGTCGAGCAGTTCGAACTCGAATATTGGTCACGCCTGTTGGAGACAACCGATGGCAATGTCTCCAAGGCCGCACGCATCGCAGGTGTTCATCGAAAAAGCGTTGAATATATCCTGAAAAAACTAGACCTCTCGCGCGAAGATATCGGGATTAATCCTTACTGATTTTTATTTTTTCAGCTCAATCCCCTGGATACTACTCTACTTTTTCATGGTTCTACTACACGACCGGAGAAGTCTGTGCCTACAACACCGGCGACTGCAAATACCCTGATCTGCATCCCAACTTACAATGAAGCCGAGAATATTGGTCCGATCGTCGCCGCTATTTTTGCAGTCGTCCCCCGGGTTCATCTCCTGATCATCGATGATAATTCGCCCGACGGCACCGGAGCCCTGGCCGATGCACTGGCTGCACAGGATGAGCGTGTCCATGTTCTCCACCGCACCGCCAAACAAGGACTCGGCAAAGCCTACATCGCCGGTTTCAAATGGGCCCTGGAACGCTCCTATCAATATATCTTCGAAATGGACGCCGACTTCAGCCACCAGCCTAAATACCTGCCAGCCATGATCCAGGCCCTTTCGACCACCCACGATGTCGTCATTGGTTCGCGCTATGTCCCCGGCGGCGGCACCGAAAACTGGGGCCTGCTTCGCCGTGCGATTTCACGCGGAGGCGGCCTGTACGCCCGCACCATTCTCGGCATGAAAGTTCGCGACCTGACCGCAGGTTTTGTCGGCTGGCGCAGCCACGTGCTCGAAAACATCGAGCTCGATCACGTCGAAGCCTCCGGCTACGTCTTCCAGATCGAAATGAAATACCGTGCACACCAGCTCAACTACAAAATCCTGGAGCTACCCATCACCTTCCCCGATCGCGAAGTGGGTCAATCCAAAATGACCTCGGATATTGCGATTGAAGCGCTGACCAGAGTCTGGAGAATTCGACTTAAGTAATTCCCTCAACCTCGCTTCAGATAGCCCGTTCCAACGCCTCTGTGCCACCGTCCGTGTGCGTCATTTCTCCTTGTTTGTCGCACACTATCTGAACGAAGACTGATGACAGATTTTGCTCTCTGGCGATTTCCAGGTACATCATGATTATGTTGCATCGCATCCATCCACAAACTGCAGGCAAACCGCCTTACGCCTTTTCGCGGAGCTCCGCCCATGGCCGATAGTCAACGCCTGCGCTCAGTCCCCGAAGGCATTCATCTGGTTTCGGAAGTCGCCGCCATGGTCGCCCGTCAACACAACGGCTCGACCCATGTGCTGGAAGTTGCCAGCTACTTTCCGGTCGATGTCGACAGTGTCGGACGTATCCTCGAAAGCCTGGAAGGCCTGGAAGGCGTCCACCGCATCCAGAAAGATTCGATTTACCTCTATGAAATCGAACATCCCGAAATTTTTGGTGAGCGCACCTTCGATCTCGAAAAAACCGAACACCTGGAAGACGCCCCGGCCTTCATGCGCGCCGTCGCAACCCTCAAACAAGACAGCGACTGGATCAAAAAAGTACGCGAGCAACACGAACTGCTGCAAATCGCTGCCAGCGCCAAAAGCCACACCGTAGAACTCTCCTACTTCACCAGCCGCAGCGATATTCCGAGCGCAAAAATCCAGAGCATTCTCAATGACTTTTCGGCCGAAGGATACATCAGCATCCTTTTTGACGAGAACCACCATACAATCAACTACACCTTCCCTCCCTTTTCCTATCCCAAACGACGCCTGCAGCAAAACCTGGCTCTGCTCGAGCAGACCGAGCCTCAAAAAACGGGCCGCCCCATGCTGTGGCTCTACCTGGTTGCTGCCGCTATCATTTTACTCGGTATCATCGTATTCTCACGCCTGTAAGCCGAGGGCCGCTCACGCCCGTCATCCCCGCCAGGCCAGAATAATACTATGAAATTGCGCATCCTGATTGCCGAAGACAGCGAGTTATTCGCCGCTGTTTTACAAGAAACACTGGCTGCCGAAAGCAATCTTGAAGTCGTCGGCATGGCCAGAGATGGCCTGGAAGCCGTGGAAATGTGTGCCCGACTGCTGCCCGATCTGGTCATGATGGACATCCACATGCCCCGACTCGATGGTTTGTCCGCCACCGAAAAAATCATGGCACAAACCCCCACGCCGATCCTGATCATCACCTCAGATCCCCGCTCCCAGGGCGTCGATCTCTCCTTCAAAGCCCTTTCCGCCGGCGCGCTGGACTTGATCGCCAAACCCACACGCTTTCCCTTGCCCGATCACGAACGCAAAAGCCTGCTCCGCAAAGTTCGCCTGCTGGCCCAGATTCCGGTCGTCCGCCATGTCCGTGGCACACGCCTGCAAACGCCAACCCCGCCAGGATTTCAACCCGGCGACGCCACCACGGCCCCACCGCTTGCGCCCACAATCCGGCAAGCCGCACCGCCCAGCCAGCCGCCGACACGCCCCACGCCCCCGCCCACTTCCGTCATCGGTATCGTCGCCTCCACCGGCGGACCGCGCGCCCTGGCTCAACTTCTGGCCGACTTGCCGGCAGACTTTGCCGCATCCCTGCTGATCGTCCAGCACATTACCCACGGCTTTTCTGCCCACCTGGCCACCTGGCTCAATGCGCACAGTCCGCTGACGGTTCTCGAAGCCCGCGACGGCATTTCCCTCCAGCCCGGACATGCCTACATCGCCCCGACCGAACAACATCTCGAACTCACGCGCTCCAACCGCCTGCGCGTTTTTCAGGCCGAGCCCGTAAAAGGCCACTGCCCCAGCGGCGATTTGCTTCTCAAAAGCATCGCCCGCCATGCAAAACACGCGGTCGGCATCATCCTCAGCGGCATGGGCGACGACGGCACCGACGGCATCGACGCGCTCTACCACACCGGCGCACTCACACTGGCACAGGATCAAAAAAGCTCGGTCATCTACAGCATGCCACGATCTGCAATCGCACGCGGCGCCATCACACGGGTCACGCCCATCGAATCCATTGCCGATGAGTTGCACGCACATATCCGCGCGCACCAACAAAATTTGCAGAGGTTGTAAATGGAACTTTACGACCCCAGACAACTCGAATCCATCGAAATTGCCCGCGAACTCATCGAACGCTGGACCGGATTTGAACTCCGTCCCAGCACCCCGCAGCGCATGTATGCCCTGCTCGAAGGCCGCTGTACCGCACTGAACTTTCCCTCGATCGCCGAATATCTGCGCGCGCTCAGCACTCTTTCCTCCACCGATGACGAACCACAGCGCCTGATCAACCTGATCACCAATGGCTTGACTGCGTTCTGGCGAGATGAGGCGCAGCTGGAAGGATTGCGGTTGATTATGGAGAAAATCGCCACGCCGCAACGTCCGCTGCAAATCTGGTGCGCAGGCTGCTCCACCGGAGAAGAGCCCTTCACAATCGCGATGCTCACCCGGGAAGCCCGTATCAACGCGCAGATCCTGGGCACCGATATCAACACAGACTTTCTTCGCCACGCCCGGCAAGGCACCTATGGCCCCTGGAGTCTACGGCGCCTGAGTCAACAACGCCGACAGGAATTCTTCACCCAACTCGACGCCCGAACCTGGCAAATCCACCCGGATCTGCAATCGATCGTCACTTTCCAGCATCACAACCTGCTCAACCCTCCCCCGCGAGCTGCTTTTGCGTTTGGCCACGGAACCTGGGATATCATCCTGTGCAGAAACGTCTTGATCTATCTGACAGCCCGGGCAACCGAACGAATTTATGAGCATTTTTCAAAAGCCCTCACGCCCGGCGGCTACCTGCTCCTGAGCTCTTCCGAACAGATCAGCCACGACACCGCGGCGCTGCACGACTTCCTGCCGGATAAATCTTCGCCTGCCCCGAATCCCCTCTTTGTCCCCACGCGCTCCGGCAACGGATTTGTCTATACACTGGCTCCACAGGCCTCTCCCAGCACCGCACCATCAGCCACCACTCACCAGACAGCCCCCGACCTGCCATACCCGAGTTTCACGCCGGACGACTTTGAACTCGAAGAAATCCCGCCTCCTCCCATCCCGGCAGAAGCCTACGCCCTGCAGGAAATCACCCGCGAAATCGAAGATACCCACACCGTTCTGGATTTACTCATCAATGCCGCCCAGCATCTCCAGAAAGGCAACCTCGATACCGCCATCACATGCATCGAAGCAGCCCTGAGCTACGATCCCTTTGTCCCCGAAGCCTACTGCCTGATCGGCAAAGCGCTTTACGAAAGCGGCGCTCACCAACTCGCCAGCGAAGCCTTCCGCAAAGCGCTTTTTTTGGAACCACACAACTGGTACGCCGCCTCCCAGATGGCCGACCTGATGATGACCATCGGCTCACAGGATGCCGCGCGTCAGGCATGGCGACAGACGCTGGAAGGCCTCAACACCGAGCCCGATCCCCTGGCCGACGCCTACATCCTGCTACAATTCATCAAACCACTCGCCGACTACCGCGAACGCGTCGGCGAACTGGCCCGTGCCTACCTGCAAAACGATCACTCGTCCTGAGCGTCTCCGCCCAGCGCATCCCAGACTGCCAGCAAACGGACAAGCGGCCCCTCCATCCAGAGCTCCAGCAACACATCCCTGGCCTCCTGCGTGTTTTGAGCCACCAGCTGGCGCACGCCGTCCAGCCCGGCAATCTCTTCACGCACACTCTGCGCCTTCAATGCCTCAAGCGACACGCTTGCCTCTTCCTGCAAACGCTTGCAGGCTTCCCGAACCGCAAAATTCGAATGATTTTCAAACCGCGCAACGGCCTGCTCCACCAGTGCCGCAAATTCCGCAGGCGCACGCTCGGCCCAGCCCCGCAAATCCACCAGCGTATGGACCAGCGCTACAATCCCCTCCTCACCCGCGCTTTGTTCCGACGACCCGCCTGCAAAAGAAGCAAACAAAGCCTCTGCTGCTTCCCGATCAACCCAATCCAGTACCGTAGCCGATAACGGCAAACCAGAAATCCCCGGCGAACCTTCACCAAGCGCCAGCAACTGCTCATGAATCGCTGCCTCACACAACAAAACCACCAGATCGTCATCTTCCCCGAGCGCTACCTGAAATCCGAATTGCCCACTGGCCGAAAGTTTCTCTGCTGCCTGTGAAACATCGCCGCCGCGCGCAATTTCCAGCCAGCCAAACAACGGCTCCACATCGACCGCATCCTCCTGAACACCCGCGCTGGCCCCGACCGCCACCAGTGCTGCAAATTCAAAGGCCTTTCTCGACTCGCCGTCCGCCTGGGCCTGCGTCGCCTCCAGATTTGTGGCTTCCTCCAGCAACGCAAGCGTTTCCAGCCACTCGGTCACGCCATGCGCCTGCAAAAAGTCCGCAACCAAAACCGGATCCCGAATCCAATCCAGACCAATTTCCCCCAGCACAACAGCACGCGCATAACGAACCGGATCCATCCCGGCCAGCGCTCCCTGAAACTTCAGCTTCAGCAGCTCATCGCCTTCACTTTCCGCCGCCTCAAACCAGGCAGCTACCTCATCCCAGTACTGCGTATTGGCCTGCAAACCAATCATCCGCGCAGCTTCTGCCGCATGCTCTTCATCCTCACAGTCTTCCAGCCATTCTCCCAGCGATGCATCATCGGCACCTGCCAACAACCACGCTGCCACCTGACGCGCTTCCGTCCGGCCATCCAGCATCGTCACCAACGCCGGACTGAACCACGGCACAAACAACCGCGCCAGATCTTGCGCCACCGATTCGCCCAGCATCCGATCCAGTGCCGCCGCCGGAGAATTCGAATTTTGCCCCGCACGCCCGACGCCAGCCTCCAGCGCACGATCAATCGCCTGTTCCACGTCGTCCCGCTCAATCTGTACGTACAAAAGCCGCTCGGCAGGCGACAACTCATCCATCCCCTCCGGCTTGCGCCACGCATACCACCGCGCAAGCAGCTTCGGATCTCCCTCCAGCGCCAGGCGCGCCAGAAACACTTCGCGCTCACGCCCTTCCTCAGCAAGCGGCCCCTCCATAAGCATACGCTCAATTTCCGACCACGAACCTTTCCGCAACGCACTCAACTCACGCTGATTCTTCATGATTTTACCCTTCTATCCCTGCATAAAAACATCAATAAAACGCCAGAAACAAGAAAACTAAAACGCCCTGTCTTCACGACAGGGCGTTTTAGTCAAAAGGAGGAGTCATGCAAATAGTCGCGCCATAACCAGACCCAAGACGACCCATCTTGTGCGGTCCGGAGACAAAACGCTTCCTCCGAAGAGGCACCTTATAAAACTCCGAAACCCGGTATATCATTCCAGAAACCCAATATTTTTTTACTATTTTTACGCCCGTTGCCGTCCTCATCTCCCTACAAAACAATCATCCCATATGTACGGACACGACACATGGGATGATTATTTACAGAACAGTCGGCACATTACCGGCCGAAATTCATCAATTCTGGCTGCCCGGCTTCGTCATCAAACGATAATGACGATAGGTCACCGCAATATGATCTGCAGAACCATCTGATTCCGGATCAGGGCGGAAGCTACCAAAAAATGCGATCGAGTTGGTATTGGCGAAATAATCAAACCCGTTGATGCGGCTTCTTGGAACCCACTGGCCATCCTTGAACACACGCAACGAGCTCGAAACCGGCACGTCCGCCAGCACGTGGCTTGCCGCCTGACCCGTCGCCGACACGATAATATCCGTAATTGTTTCCTCGATATCATCCGCACACAGGCTATAATGCGAACCACCCGTTGCAAGCGCTACTTCCTCGTAAGCCCGGCCATGAGAAGCACATCCTGCGCCCGTTCCCACAATCGAAAACATCGTGGTCCGGCCCGGGAAATAAGCATAGTGACGATTCATAACAGCATTCGCTGCAGGAGTTCCCCAGCGCGTATTCTGGATTTCCTGATCTTCCTCGTCGCTCATAAGAACCGTGACGACCTTGGCTTCCGGTCTAAAACGCACCGCCGGAGGCGCCTGATTGGAGCTCATAAACTCAATGCCCTTGGTCGCATTCACCAGCCCCCACTCAGCGCCTCCATAACTTCCCGTACAGCCGCTACACCGAACGACATAATCCTCAATTTCACTCAGGAAAGTCGAAACATCGGTATGCCATGCAGGAGGATTACGTAATTTCCCTTCCGTGCTTTCGGCCATATTCGCCACGCTCAACCGGTAATCCAGCGGCGTATTCGCAAGCTGCGCCATAAACTCATTGGCGACCGCCCGCACACGATTGTAGTGCGAACCCATCGAGCCCGACTGGTCCAGAACCCAGTAAAAGTCTACCTGCGGCGTGGTCAATCCCGGGCGGAACGTCGTGCAACGTGTCGCATCACGATCCGTCGCATTCGCCAGACCGGTCGTATTCGTCAGATCATCCATCCGGAATTTGATCTTATCCAGCGCCTCGAATTTGGCTGCCGGCGCAAAAGCCGCAATCGTCAAAACCTGATTGCCGCGATGCACCACCGTAATAAACATCCGATATTCCGTATGCGTATTGCCCGAAGCACTCGGAAAACCAGTGATTTCACCGGCCGAAGCGGGCTTTAACTGAAGCAATACGGCATCGCGCATCGCCCGTGCAGAACGCGCCTGCCCGCTGCGCACCAGATAACGACTTGTCGCCGCTACATGAAAGTTATGCGTCGCAAACTCACCGCCCGTACTATCCTGAATGATCGTTCCCAGCGTCGAAATCCGAGCACGATGCGCGACCAGCAAATCATTCGGGCGAGTCTGGTTGGCACCCGGGCGACTCGACAGAATAAAGCCGCTGATCTCGTTGGCAGGATCGTCAAATACCGCAGCGGCATGACGATTCTCCGCCGACGCATCGGCAATCGTTAAATTCGTATAGCTACGAAACGCCGGCGGCAACGCAAGCGTCCAGTCACCAATACTATGGCGATAATGTTCGACCGGCTCGCTGACCGGATCGTCGCAGGCACTTACAATCCAACGATCTCCGTCCAGGATTCCATCGTCATACGTCGACTCTTTATTCGGATCGAATCCAAACTGAATCTCGTCGTAATCACTCAAACCATCGCCATCCGAGTCCGGATTACACGGATCTGTGCCCAGCTGAACCTCTTCCAGATCGCTTAAGCCGTCGCCATCCGTATCGTGGTTATCCTCGGCCGTGCACATCTCGCGCTCTTCGCAATCCGTCAAACCGTCCTGATCGCTATCGATACGCCAACCCGGCCCGCCCTGCTCGCAATATTCCAGATCTTCGCCGACATCTTCTTCCACATCCTCGTCAGGGCGATCCGTATCCGGCTCGACATCCGCCTCAACGTCTGGCTGAATATCGGTATCAAAATGATCGATTACGTCCGCTTCCCCGTTATTCGCCACGTCCGAGGGCCCTTGATTATCCGGCTCGCTGCTACACGCACTCACGGACCACGCAAGCAGCATCGCAGCGATGAAAAATTTACTTCGACGTTGTAAAAGCATAACTAAACTCAAGAAAACGGAACGAAATTTACCCGTAAAACCCTCTGGCCTCTCTACAAGACCGCCGTACACCTATACCAAAAGATTCCACCCTTATCAAAGCACCCGTGCCCTTCCCAGATTGACTTTGCCCGAAAAAAAGCCGTATTTATCCGAGGTTTAGCCAGTCAGCCCCTGGTACGCTGCGAAATTGAAAACTTGCAGAACTTTTCACAGGCTTTTCCTTATTTTATCGTAATCCGACGAAAAACCTGACATCCTTACCCCCGCAGCCTCCCAGTATCCTACACCAGAAAATCTCGTGTACAACCCGGGATCCAAATATCTTGCCCTCTGATAAACCAATTGCCGCTCCACATCGGGGTGTCTAGCTTGCAATGGCTTTCCACGCTGCCGCAGAAGCACCGGCAGCAGTTTTCCTATGTATTTTGCAACACTTACGTTCAGGAGTACCATGAATTCCGAAATCCCCCCTCAGATACTCGACGAAATCCGCGCCAAACTTGAAAGTGAGCGCGCAGAAATCATCAATCGCAGCCATATCGCACGCAACGATCTGCGGGAGCGCGATCAACGCCCCGGCGACTCCATCGACGTCTCCAACGACGAACAGGGCACCTCCAACGAACTACGTTTTCAAGATCGCGACCGCGAAACACTCGCCAGAATCAACGAAGCCCTGCAGCGCATCGACGATGACGAATACGGCTACTGCGATTC
Source organism: Lujinxingia vulgaris (assembly GCA_040393065.1). Classification (GTDB taxonomy): domain Bacteria; phylum Myxococcota_A; class Bradymonadia; order Bradymonadales; family Bradymonadaceae; genus JACCWM01. The sequence continues at coordinate 35,184 of JBEBUW010000013.1, forward strand.
CTGCGGCGAACCCATCGGCATCGGCCGCCTCAAAGCCATGCCCATGGCCACCATGTGTATCGATTGCAAAGAAGAACAAGAGCGCGACCAGCAACGCCGCGATGCCGCCAACCCCGGCATCTTTGGTGACGTAGACTACACCTGAGCGTTCTCCCCAAAATTTGCACCACCAGATTCTGCGCAAAAAAATAGCGCATCAGCGCCCAACTTCAGCGCGCTCGATGCGCATCACACGTACCAGACAACACCGCTGCCTCCACTAATCCGTGGACTGCGCCAGCGCGTACTGCCCTTCAAAAAATACGTTATTAAACTCAAACCCAAAGTGACGATACATCCGGATCGCCGCTTCGTTATCCTGCTGCACATTCAGCGCCACCAGCGAGACGCGCTCAAAAAGCTCTTCCAGAAGCCGCGCCGTACAGGCCGTCGCCAACCCCTGCCCACGCATCTCCCTGTGCGTCACCAGGTTGCCGATGACCGCCACGTCATGTTCCTCGCTGACCACGTGCACGCCCGCTATACTCACCAGACCCAGCTCCGGATCACGAATCCCAAAATAAAGCCCGGTCTCCAGTTGATACGGCTCAAAAAAATTATCCGGATAATGCGCGAACAACTCCATAATCGCCGCCGTATCACGATGTCCCAGCCGCACCACGCGCGAGGTATCGCCATAGCGCTTATAATTTGCGCGGTCTAAACCCATCCGATGCATTGCCTTGACTTCGCTCGGCGCCAGCGACGACCGGACCGGTGTCATGTGATTTTCCAACACATGAAAATGAAACCGATCCGGCAAAACTTCCGCACTATCACGCAAAAACTCTTCGATCTCCGGCGCATTGCCCGCCATAAATACAACCGGCAAACTCAGACCACGATACACCAGCAGCAAATTCCCCAGCGCCCCCTGCTCGTTGCGCGCACCATACCAGCGGCAAAACTGAAAATATGCGGGATCCAGGTTCCCAAGGAGATAGGCATTAGCAATACGATCGCGCATCAAAAACTCACGAAGCTCTCCGCGATCGCTTACCTGTTCAACCGTCATTGATTCTCCTGACTCGTTCTTCCAGAGGGATAGACCATCGTGTTCTTTTAGACCTGCACTTCCGTCCCTACTTTACGCACTACAGCCGTGAAGTGCAATCACGCTATCCATGGATTCCACGCGCTGTTCCCCCACAAAAACAACGCCAATTTACCTTTTTTCTACGTCTGTCCCCGATTCACCCATGATAACGCTTGCCATTTCTGTCCTATTTCGACAATAAACATACAGAACAGAATAACAGGTATTCTCCTCACGTTTTATGAATCTATGGAAATCCTCGAACAGCTCAATCCCCAACAACGCAAAGCAGCCCGTCACATCGAAGGACCGCTGCTCATTCTGGCTGGCGCCGGCAGTGGAAAAACACGCGTATTGACCTGTCGCATCGCCTATCTCATCCAGGAAAAAAACGTCCATCCCTCACAAATCCTGGCCGTTACCTTCACCAACAAAGCCGCCGCCGAGATGCGCACACGTGTGGACGCCCTGCTCGGCGAATCCGTGCAATCCCACCTGATAACGCTCTCAACCTTCCACGCGCTGGGTGCACGTATCCTGCGCCGCCATGCGCGACGCCTCCAACTGACCAGCGGCTTTACCATTTACGACGACGACGACCAGCGTCGCCTCATCCGCCGCCTCCTGCTCGAAGATCAACAAGAAGCCGACCGCCGCGAAATCCGCCGCCTGCAAGGTTTCATCGAAAGCATGAAAAACCGCGGCCTCACCCCGGCCGAAGCCCACGAATCCGCCTACAATCAAGCCGACGAACAAGACGTATTCTTCTACGAGCGCTACCAAAAAGCCCTCCGACAGGCCAACTGCGTCGATTTTGGCGATCTTCTCCTGGGACTGCTTGAACTATTTCGCAATGATCCGCAGCTCGCAAAATCCTACAGCGAACAATGGAAATTCGTAATGGTCGACGAATTTCAGGACACCAACCACGCCCAGTTCGAACTTCTCAAACACCTCACGTCCGCTCACCAGAACCTTGCCGTCGTCGGCGATGACGACCAGGCGATCTATCGCTGGCGCGGCGCCACCGTCGCAAACATTCTCGACTTTAGCCGTACGTTCCCGACCGCGACGACCGTCAAACTCGAACAAAACTATCGCTCCAGCGACCTGATCTTGCAGGCCGCCAACGACATCATCCGCCACAATCCGCATCGCCACGACAAAACCCTCTGGACCGACCGAACCCAGGGCGAGCCCATCATTTGCTTTACCGCCGCCAGCGATCGCGAAGAAGCCGCCTTTGTCGCCGACACCATTCTCTACAAACTCGCCGAAGGCGCCACTTTCGACGATTTCGCGATCTTTTACCGTACCAACGCTCAGGGCCGTCTCTTCGAAGAACACCTGCGACAAAACGGCACGCCCTATCAAATCGTAGGCGGCATCAGCTTTTACGCACGCGAAGAAATCAAAGATCTGATGGCCTACTTAAAAGTCGCACTCAATCCCGGAGATGAAGTCGCGCTACAACGCGTACTCAACACGCCGACGCGTGGCATCGGCAAAACCACGCTTGCCAAACTAACCGCCGCCGCGCGCGTTCCCGGCGTCGGCAGCTTATACCGCGCGCTTCGCCTGGCATCCGATGACGAAAATCATGCACAACACGATCTGTTCAGCCCCGACCGCCCACGCCCCAGAACCCTGGCAGACGAACAAGCCCTGACCGCGCTTGCCAATCTTGGCCGCGCACCGCGTGCCGGAATCTCCCACTTTCTCGATCTCATTTCCGGCATTCAGGACGACCTCGCCCATTTCCCAGGCCTGGCTACCGTTTTACAGAATTTCATTACGCAATCTGGCTATCTCGAATACCTGGAAACCAGCGCCCCGGAAAGCGCCCGAGATCGTACCGACAACGTTGCCGAACTCATCAATGCCATCACCGATTTTGAGCGCGACCAGCAATCGAACGAAGCTGCCGCGGACGAAATCGACGCGGACTCTCCCATCCACCCGTTTCTCGACGCCAGCGATGGCGACACCTTCGACCAGGAAGATTCCCTCTTTGCTGACGCACCAGCCACCCACTTACTGCGCCAGTTTTTAGAGCGCTCGGCACTCATTCAAAGCAACGACGCGCTCCAGGAAAACGGCGGAGCCGTCACCATGATGACCGTGCACGGCTCCAAAGGCCTCGAATTCAACACGGTCTTTCTCGTCGGTATGGAAGACGAAATGTTCCCCAGCCTGCGCGATTTAAGCGATCCCGAAGAGCTCGAAGAAGAACGGCGTCTGGCCTACGTGGCAATTACCCGCGCACGCGAACAACTTTACATCACCAATGCGCGCCGCCGCCGAATCCACGGCACACTCAAAGAAACGTACCCGAGCCGATTTTTGCTCGAAATTCAGCCACATCGCCTGACCATCGATCCACGTAGCACCAGCAAAACCATCGACTTCACCGAATCCTCCTCGAACGCATCCTACGCAGGATCTTCCCGAAGAGCCTTTCGCCAGGCTCCCCGTCCCTTTGAAGGCGGTGTCAGTCGCTCTCTCTGGGATTTTGATCAATCCCCGGAAATGATCCGCGGCGAAATCGGGCGCGCCGTCACCCGTGCACGTGCACAACAACCCGTCGTCGACGAACTTTCTCAAGTCATCCCTGAATGGGACACGGAATTTGGCGACACCGACATCATCGCAGACACTCCTCCCGATACAATGGAGACCTGGCGAACAGCCTCAGCCGCAAAAAAACGCGCCACCACCAGACAAGACGCCTCCCCTCAAGATCTGGTCGGCGTCACCGTCACACACACCCGGTTTGGAATCGGAACCATCCTGTCCACTTCCGGCGAAGGCGACAACGCCCTGCTTGTCATCGACTTTCCCGGCGGCGGCCAACAAACCGTCGTTCGACGATTCGTCAAAATTCTCGGCTAACGACACAAAAAAAGCCGCCGCACTTTATCAGTGCGACGGCTTTGTACTTTTCTACCCTTTTAAAGCGAACGCTCAGCCACCAATTTCAGCGATCAACGCATCGGTGTATTCCGTGGTCGTTGCGCGACCGCCCAGATCTCCGGTCATCACCTTGCCACGGCCCAGCACGGCTGCAATCGCAGCATCCAGTCGGCGAGCTTCCTCGATCATGCCGAGATGCTCCAGCATCTGGCCACCGGCGCGAAGCAGCGCGGTCGGGTTTGCCAGGTTTTTGCCGGCAATATCAGGCGCCGTTCCATGAACCGCCTCAAACATCGAAGCGCGATCACCGATGTTTGCACCCGGCGTCAGCCCGAGGCCACCGATCAATCCAGCCGTCAGGTCGGAAAGAATGTCGCCAAAGAGGTTCGTCGTTACGATCACGTCAAACTTCTCTGGGCGCTGCACAAGCTGCATCGCCATATTGTCGATGATGATATCATCAAATTTGATGTCGCTGTATTCCGCTGCAACCTGGCGACCAACCTCCAGAAACAGTCCGCCTGTTTCCTTCAAAATATTCGCCTTATGCACCAGCGTTACACGCTCACGCTCGGCCTTGCGAGCATACTCAAACGCATAGCGAACAATCCGCTCACATGCGTGACGCGTGCACAAAATAATCGTCTCAGCAGCAGCACGATTCGGCGGAATCACATGCTCAATTCCAGCATACGCACCCTCCGTATTCTCACGCACCAGCATGATATCGATCGGCAAATCCTGAAAACGCGTCTGAACGCCCGGCGTGGTCTTGGCCGGACGAACATTGGCATACATATCAAAATGCTTGCGGATCGTTACGTTGATGCTTCGAAATCCGGTGCCAATCGGCGTTTCCAGCGGACCTTTGAGAACGATACCATTGCGTTCAATACTCTGGATCGTTTCTTCCGGAAGCGGAGTACCCAACTCCTTAAAAGTCCCGGAACCTGCCTGGACCTCTTCCCACTCAAAGTTCGTCCCGAGTGCGTCTAATACCCGTACAGTTGCATCGACGATTTCGGGCCCAATGCCATCTCCACGGATCAGTGAGATTTTCCGACTCATGCCAACTCCCTCAAACAGTGCGCCTTCTTCTTGTCTGGCGCGCCGCGATGTTCATCTACGGGCAAAACTTACCTCTTTCAAGATCCTGCCTTCACCATTCACAACTTCAGTAAACATGAAACTTCAGGAGTTTGCCCCAATTTAGGTCGCAGAACATACGGGAGCAACCCGCCTGAGGTCAACACACATCGCAAGTCATACGCCTGCTCAGGCCGTTGAATACAAATCTAAGGGTATTACCTTGTAAATAGAGCCTCCGAACCGCTGCGTTCCGCGAAATAAGGCTTAACCTTACCATACGCAATACGTGCATGCTTACCGTCAGCGCCCTGATTTCACATCGTTGCTGATGACATATGCCATTCAATTTGCACGCTACTCGTTCGTACAGGTCAGAACGTCTCAATAAGTTCTCACTCCATTTGTAACGAGGTACATCAATGGCCACATCCTCGCTCATTCGCCTGCTGACTGCTTTACTGATGCTGACCGGATTAGCCCTGAGTTCTAGCCTGGCCTGGGCCCAGGAGACTGCCCCTCCATCAGCTCCTTCAAACGCTGAAAATCAACAACCAGTCACACAACCGGCCCCCTCAGGCCAACCAGACAGTCCCTCCGAAGCCGAAATCTCCTCTGCCGCCTACGACCAGCAAAGCAGCCGCCCGGACGCCGCCTGGCTCGTAACACGCGATGCGCTGCTCGGTGGTATCTTTGGCACAATCATCGGAACGACCGGCTACTTCATCAGCGGCCGAGATTGGAACCCACTTGTCATCGTCTACTCCGCTGCCGGTGGTATTGTACTGGGTGCAGCCGTCGGACTGGTGGACGTATTTACCACGGATGAAGACCGACAATTCAGCGCAAGTCTTCAATATCTACAACGTGACCTCCCCCATACTTTACAACTCCCCGTGGTAAGCCTGCGTTTTTGAACAGCGCATACAACGATTTCCAAAAATAACAGGCAACATTTTTCGAAATTTTCCGATAACAAATATAGCAAATCGGAAGCCCTTCTCTCGTCAGTACCCGGAGAGAATCGGTTGGCGAGCGTCAGTGCGTATGGTGGTTTTCTAGAGACCCCACCTGATGTCGACGGTTCTCGCAGGGTGAGAGTCGGGTGAAAGAGGCGTCGCGGCAGGGTGACCTGCCTGTGTGAAAGCCCGTGTGCTTTGTGTACGTCGTATCGGTTGTAGGCACGCGGGACTGCGAATAAGGACGAGAAGATGGTTTTCTCGCGCAGCTTCGGGTTCATGACGGTGTGGTGGCTTGTACAGAAAACGTTGTACTGGCATGAATTCGGAGCACACAGGCAGGCATCTGGAGTATGAGACGGTGGGTAGACTATGCCGGTCGGCGGCAGGTTTCCCGGGTCCTCAAACACCGCCGGTAGTTATCTGTACGTGCTGGTCTTGGAGTGTGAGGTGTGTTGGTGGCGTCTTATCGGTGAAGTTTCTTGTAAGGCGTACGCCCCCTCCCTGTAAGATACAGGCGGCAAATAACCACCGAAAAAAGGGTTTTGACCGGTGCGTTGCCATTTCCAGGCGTGGCAGCGCGCGGGGTTTCGGGGAGTAGTATCTTCACAGCCGTCCCGAAACTCTGAATGGGTCTTAAAAACCCGGGGCAGACTCGTCCTGCTCTGCCTGGTTGCCAGGCCTATTACGGCAACCAGGCAGGGCAGGCCAAGTCTGCAAAAGAGCAGTAGAAGTAGAAGTAGCAGTGGTCAGACGGCGCGGGGAGGCGCATGAGCAGGCGGCAAAAAAAGAAGAAAAATTTTGCAGTGACGAGGCTCAAGTGCGCAAAAATTCTGGCAGAAAATTTCTGAATTTATAGAAAATTTCAGAAATTGAGGCGTTCTGAGCGGTCCAGAAACTTCCTGGCCTGAAAAATTTTCATGCCTTTGAAAAATATTGATGGTTCCGCTGTGCCTGGCCCAATCCCCCACCCTACTTTACTTCTAGAACACCTCTACTGAGTATCTCTCGCCCATCATGGCTTAGGTATCCGCAATCGCTCACTAACCATTGCACTTCCACTCACTGCAAAAATCAACGAGATCGGATGAAAGATCCAGGGCCCCAGTGTATAGCTCCCAAACCAGAAATTTGAACCGACCGCTCCGTTGCCGAACGCAATCGCCAGAACAACCACCAGCACAACACTGGTCGGAATGGGCGTGCCTTCATAATATTTTACTTTGCCGCTTTCATCTGCAAGCGCAGCTGCCGTCACATTAAAGCGCGCAAGCCGCGCAATGCCGCAGGTCACAAAATAAATCAAAATGAGGTTATCCCAGCCGCCACGAAGTCCCAGGGTAAATCCCAGAACGGCCGGCGCTACACCAAAAGAAATGATGTCCGCAAGCGAATCCAGATCTGCACCAAATGGTGACTGTTTACGGCGCCAGCGCGCGACGTAACCATCCAGAAAATCGAGCACCAGTGCAATCGGTAGTGCCGCAATCGCGAACCAGAGATAAGGCGTATATTTTTCGTCGAGATAATTCAGGCACAGAAAAATCGAAGCCGTGCCACAGGCAGCATTTCCCAGCGTCAAAAAATCAGCCAGCGCAAAACTACGGATGAGGGCAAAGTTTTTCTTACGTTCATCCGTCATATTTAATGTCTGCCAGCCTGAGCATACGAATCAGCAGGAGCTGATACGCTATCAAAATCAAATCCCACGTCACCGCCCAGCTCACGTGCAAAACGCCGCTCAAACTCCTCGAGCTCCGATTGCGCCAGACTCAGCTTTTCTTCGTCGGAAGAAAACACTGTTTTTCCAAAAACCACATTTTCCTGGGCCGCCTGACGCGCCAGCTGCGCATCGCGGAATTGTTCCGCTACACGCGGGAACACGTAGGCCGTCTGGCCATCTCTGGAAACCAGGACATCGCCCTCAAAATCCTGCAGAAACTGGGTGGCAAGCGGCTCGGGCAATGCCTGTTGATGAACGGGATATGCCTGGCCTGTTTCGGTCGACATAAACACAGCCTGCATCATCTGGCGGCGCTGATTTTCTTTCTCCGCCTTCGCCACGGCTTTTTTACGCTGAATCGAACGAACAAACGGAATGAAAAAGAATGTCAGGCTAAAAATCAGCGGAACCCAGCCAAGACCAATCGTCAGTGCCAGGGTCTCACCACTGCTCAACATCAAGTCTCCGGCCGACATCAGCACCATGCCAGACATCAACAGGTTAAAACCATTAAAAATCGTAATCCAGGTATTGGCAGATCCCTTATTTCCGGTCAGCGAAGGTACCTTTACTCTGCGCTGCCAGATTGGAGGTAAATCACTGGATGATGTATTACCGGAGTCTGCAGCTGCCGTTACACGCAACTCATCAAACGTATAAATCAGCGTCCCGTCTTTGCTTACGTCAATATCGCCGCTGTAGCGCATCACACTGGCTGTCAGTGCATTCTCTGCATCAGCCAGACTTAAGCCTGTGCGCGACGCCCACTCCGCGGCTGTAATCCGGCCGCGTCGGCTACGCACAAACTGTGCAAACGCACGTTCTGCGGCAAGCGGATCGGGTTGAATCTGCGGACCAAAAACATAATCAAAAATCCGCTGATATACCGGCTTTTCTGTTTTTTTACGTTCTCTGGGTTGCATCTGACGATAGCCACGGCCATACCCGCCGCCATAGCCTTGCCCATACCGGTTATCAAAAAGGTTGATCCAGAAAAACATCTCCAGAATCCGCAACGCCAGTATCAAAGGAAGCTTGAGCAGTTCACCGCCTCCTCGATCATTATCGGACTGCGAAGAGGCTGCCATACCGGCGATTCCAAGCGCTAACAACAGCAAAATGAAAATCGCGGTGTATCCAACCAGCGTGACCATGATCCAGACCTTAAAAAAGGCCATAAATGCTTTCCACGCCGTTTTCTTAAACTCATGCCAGGCACGGCCCGGCTCTTCCCCGCGGCGTTTCAGCTGCGGATCAAACCGATACAAAAGATTGCCGTCATCATCGACATCAAGATGACTCTTATAAAACGACAGCATATGCCGCAGCGTTTGCTCCGTTTCACCAAGCGGCAGACCACTATCGGCGGCCACATCACCCACCGTCGCCACGCCATTGCGAGCGCGCAAACTGGCGAGTATGCGGTCTTCGTATTCAAATTTAGAAAATCCCTGCTTCGACATGGGAGTTTATTACTCGCTATACGGTATTAAAAATACTCGTTGACCTTCGTACGTCGCGCCATTTCAATCGCCGTAACAATAGCATAGCGCATAGACCCTTCATCGGCGATGCCACGTCCTGCAATATCATACGCTGTACCATGATCGACCGAGGTACGCACAATCGGTAATCCCAGCGTAATATTGGCTGACTCGCCAAAATGTAGCAGCTTGAGCGGTATCAGTCCCTGATCATGATACATGCAAATCACTGCGTCATACGGCTGTTCTTCACGCCCAAATCGCGCAAAAAGCGTGTCGGCCGGCAGCGGCCCCACAAGCTCAACGCCCGGCAAAGCCTGCACAGCACGAAGCTCCTCAAGCGCTGGCCTGATAAGCTCGATCTCTTCCGTTCCCATCGCACCGCCCTCACCGGCATGAGGATTCAGCGCACAGACCGCAATCCGGGGCACCTTGATCCCGAACAGTCGATCCAATTCTGTGGCCACCGTACGAATCGTCGACTGGATGGCATGACCCGATAGCAGTGTACTCACGTCGTTCAACGCGACATGCGTCGTTACCAGCGCCACGCGCAAGCGCGGCCCGGCCAGCATCATCACGCTGTGCGGCGCATCAAATCGCTCCGCCAGAATCTCCGTATGCCCGGTCACCGGTTTTCCCACCAGAGAAAACAATTCCTTGGTCCAGGGCGCCGTCACCACCGCATCGATCTTTCCGGCCACAGCCGCATTGATCGCCGCCAAAAACGCCTCTAACTGCACTTCAGCCGCACGCGCATCATACTGGCCAAGCGGCAAATCCGTCAGATCCAGGTGCGGACAAACTTCCACCACGGTGATGGTATTGGCTTCCAACGATTCCAGCACAATTTGCGGCCGAAAAGACGCCCGCAACGGCCTGTAATTCTTGAGCTGGTGGGCCAGCCTCTGATCTTCGCGAATCAGCACATCCAGGCTGCCAAACACAACAAAACGAAGATCTTTCTCTGTATTCGGCAGTTCCTGCAGCGCTTTCAGGATGACTTCCGGGCCAATCCCGCCCGGATCTCCCATGCTAATTCCGATATTCATAGTCTTTCTCGGCTTCCGGTTTCGAGGATACGCGCGCGCCAGACTTCCTAACCCGCACAACGCTTTCTACCCAAAGCTAAACCCGAATCCGCTCGGATAATCAGTACTTTACTTCAATGAAAGAACGCGTACGCAGATTTTGCAAATATATCTCAAGCTGACGCTCCATCGCGCGTTGATGAAGCTCCGCTCGAATCCGCGCCTTTTTCTCTTCAACGTCCGTGCTTACACGCTCTTCACGCTTAGTAACCGTCACAACGTGAAATCCAAGCGGCGTCTCAACAACCGGTGAATATTCACCAACTTCTAGCGCAAAAGCAGCTTCCTCAAAACCTGGCGCAAGCTCACCGCGCTGAAACGTCCCGAGATTTCCACCATCTTCCGCACCCGGCCCCTGACTCTCTTCTCTGGCCAGCGTCGCAAAATCTTCTCCGGCCAGCAGACGCTCACGCAACGCCTCTGCCTGCGCCCTGGCTGCCTTCAAATCCTCGGGCGCCGTACTTTCCGGCCGAATCACAATATGACTGATCGTCACCACCGGCTCAGTCGCTCCACCGGAGCCAAACCGCTGGCGGTACGCAGCATCAATTTCGGAGTCCGAAATATTGATCTGACTGCCCACACGCACATTGATCAACCGGATCCGCAACAAATTGTTCCGAACCACCTCACGATAATTCTTCGGATTCAGCCCATATTGACTGAGCGTGGCATTAAAATCAGCCTCACTCATGCCCTGCTGCTGCCGTGTATAAGCAAGCCATTGATCAACTTCTTCATCGCTGATCGCCATATCCAGCTTTTTGGCTTCCTCGAGCAGCAGCTTTTCATCGACCAGATCTTTCAGCGCTTCACGCATCAGCGCATCTCGCCGGCTGCGATCTTGCAAAACAGACGGATCAAGCCCATTTTGCAGCAAATACGGAGTCATCGACTTTTGCAAATCATGCAGCGTCACGATTTCGTTGTTCACGCGAGCCACGATTCTATCGACGATCACAGCCTCCGCCACAGCCGGCGACTTGGCCAGATACAAGCCACTTGAAGCCGTAGCAGCCAGCAGCAAAAATAAGATAGATTTCCAAATCATTCGTTTCATAAGCGCTGTCATACTTCAAAAAAAGAGACGTTCATCCCGGCCAAAATTCAGGTTCAGAATCATTTCTGATCCGTAGAATTTGAATCAGTACCTGTCGACATATCACGCCTCGGCAAAAGTGGAAGCTCGGCAAGCCGATCCTCAAAGATTTCCACATCCGCAGAACGCATCAAACCCTCAACAAATTCTACGCGCGCCCTTTCTCTTTCTTGCTCAAAAAGCTGACGACGCGCCTGAGCCTGCGCATCGCTCTGAGAAAGCGCCGCCGGTGCAGCCGCACGTTTTTCCAGAATCATCGCAAGCTGCCAGCCATCTTCCACCTCATAAGGCTGCGACAACGCACCGACTTCTTCTAACCGAAACGCCTGCTCACGCAACACCCGGCGCGCCTCATCATCGGCCAATACAAATCCGACATCGCCGCCGCGCTCGGCCGAAACACGATCCGTGGAATATCGATGCGCAAGAATCCGAAAGCTTTGCATCCGCTCCGCCACCGAGCCATATGCTCGATCCTCAAACCGCGCACGAAGCTCAGCCGCTTCCGCTTCAGTATCCGTCGTCAAAACCACCATGCGCCGCTCTTCTGGCGCCGCCTGCTCACCGTTTTCCACAATCTGTGTACTTTCCAGCGCGTTTTCATCCAGCTCACGGACTTGCACACGCTCGCGAAGCTCATCTTGCAAAACTTTGCGGCCCAGCACTTCCTTCATCGCCTGCAAAACCAGCGGATCTGTGCCATATCCGCGCCGCTCGGCCTCGTCTGCAAGCACTTCAAATTGTACGACATCCACCAGATATTCTTGCTTACTTTCCGTCGTTGCATACCGCGCCTGCGCAAATTCGGCGAGTGTGGAGAGGCGGCGCTCAAACTCATGGAGCGTGAGAATTTCCTGATCAATGATGGCCACAGCCTGCGCCGAAGCCGCGCGCTCTTCAGCCGGCCGCTCCTGAGCCGCGCCCGGTTGACTGCGCAATAAATTGGCCTCCACATCCGAAGGCCGCTCCGGTGCACATCCCGCAACGCCGAACCAGAAAAGGCCGCCCACCAACGCGAATTGAATCAAAACACTCGGATATTTCACAAGATTTATGCCTTCAACAAACCTTTTATGCCGAAATCAGAGCAAGCAACATCTCAAGCATTTCACGTGAAGTCTGCAGCGGTCGAGCCGATTCATCCGGTCGCAGCGCAAAAATCAACTTCATATCCGCCGTCAACCGCCAGCGTCCTCGACTCGCATGGACCATTTCCACAACACGCGCCGGATCAAGCGGCGTTGTCGCATCCAACTCGATGCTGATCGCACTGACGCCCGCATCCAGCCTGCGCGCGCGCAGCTTGCGAAGGTTGATTTTTACCGCGATCACATCCCGCAAATTTCGCACCGAATCCTCCGGCGTTCCAAAGCGATCTGTCATTTCGCCATAAATATCGTACAGATCGTCCAACGTCTGCGCGAGCGAAAAACGCTTGTAAAACATCAGTCGTAGCGATGTCGCCGGGATATACTCATCCGGAATATACGCTTCGACCGAAATATTGACCTCCGGCTCGATATCTTCTTCAGACTGCTGGCCGCGAATATCGTTGATCGCCTCTTCCAAAAGCTCCGAATATAGATCCAGACCGACCGCCGCCACATGACCGCTTTGATCGTCGCTGAGCAAATTGCCTGCCCCGCGAATCTCCAGATCATAACTTGCCACCTGAAAACCGCTGCCCAGATCTGTATGCGTTTGAATGACCTCCAGCCGTTTTTCAGCATCAGCAGGCAATTTTCCCTGCGCCGGAATCAACATATACGCAAAAGCGCGCTCTTTTCCGCGTCCGACACGACCGCGAAGCTGATACAGCTGCGACAGACCAAAATTATCAGCACGATTGATGATAATCGTATTCGCATTCGGAATATCCAGCCCGCTCTCAATGATGCTCGAGCACACCAGCACATTCACATCGTTGCGAATATACGCCATCATCACTTCTTCAAGTTTCCCTTCCGGCATCTGACCATGCGCCACAGCAACGCGTGCTTCCGGCAAAATTTTGCGCAAATGCTCCGCCGTTTCTTCAATCGTCTGCACGCGGTTATGCACATAAAAAACCTGACCCCCGCGCGATAGTTCACGCATCGCCGCTTCCCGCACCAGCCCATCACTGTAGCGCGCAACATGCGTACGCACCGCCAGCCGGCTGTACGGCGGCGTCGCAATAATCGACAGATCGCGAATCCCCAGCATACTCATCTGCAAAGTGCGCGGAATGGGCGTCGCCGTCAGCGTCAAAACATCCACATTATGACGCATCTGCTTGATCCGCTCTTTATGCACCACGCCAAATCGCTGCTCTTCGTCGATCACCAGAAGTCCCAGATCCCGGAACTCAATATCTTTCGACAACACGCGATGCGTTCCAATCAACACATCCACCTTGCCGGCCGCCGTGTCCTCCAGGATGGTTTTGACTTCCTTAGCCGTGCGAAATCGATTGATCGCCTCCACCCGCACGCCAAAATCCTTCATGCGCGCCTGAAACGACTGATAATGCTGCTCACACAAAAGCGTCGTCGGCACCAGCACTGCCACCTGCTTGCCATCGACCACCGCCTTCATCGCCGCTCGAATCCCGACTTCCGTTTTCCCAAACCCGACGTCACCACAGATCAACCGATCCATCGGCCGAATCTGCGTCATATCATCGAGCACATCCTGAATCGCATCGGCCTGATCGGGCGTCTCTTCAAACGGAAACGCTGCTTCAAATTCACGATACAGATCATCCGGCGGACTAAAACGAATCCCCTTCGCAAGCTCGCGACGCGCATAAAGCGCCAGCAAATCGCCGGCAATCGCCCGGATATTCTCCTTAACCCGCTCCTTGGTCTTATCCCAGCGCGTGCCACCCAGCTTATCCAGCGCCAGTCCATCCGTCGCGCCCACGTATTTTTGTACGCACCCCAGCCGATACACCGGCAAATACAGCTTATCGCCGCCGGCATACTCAAGCATCAAAAAGTCATTGCCGATTCCGCCGACTTCCATGTGCACAAGGCCCAGATAGCGCCCGATCCCGAAATCAACATGCACAACAGCATCGCCCGTATTCAGATCGCGAAAATGACTGATCGCAGCATGCTCGGCGATCGACTTTTTCGCATGCGATACCGCACGATCCCCAAAAACCTCCGTCCCGGAAATCACGCACAGGCTGAGCTGCTCACTACGAAAACCACTGGATAAATCCGCCTGATAAATCTCAATGATTTCCGCCGGCGCCGGCACCGGTTCCGAAACATCCACCGGCGTCGGCAATACAAAAGCATCCTCACCGGCAGCCTGAAGCAAATCACGCAGACGCTCGACCTGCGCGCTGGATTTGCACGCAAACATCAACCGCCCGTAACGTTCCTTCCACTCCGGCAAACGCTCCAGCAGCGCACGCACCGTCTGCTCAATACTCGGATGCTGCTTGCGCAACATGATCACATCGGTATTTTCGCGCGCCCGAAACTCAAAACTCACGTCCTCGTCGTCTGGCGCAAGCGGAAAACCAATCTCATCCGGCGCAAGCGACGTATACAACTGACGCCACTCCAGCCGCTGCGAGCGCCCCAGCACGACTTCCACCATTTTTTCCGGCGAACGATAATACTCGTCCAATCCGAACACAAAGCCGCCCGACGCAAGCGCCGCGGCCTGTTCCTCCAAACGCGTCTGCCACAACTGCTGTGCAGCCTCGACCACGCCATCCGGATCGAGCAAAACCACCAGCGCATTGTCCGGCAAATAATCAAAAAGATCTGCCATCTCCCGATGCAACGCCGGCGAAATCGCCTCGATCCCTACAAAATGCAATCCGGCCTGCAGATCTGCCAGCACCTCGCGCAGCTTTTTGCTCGGCACATTGTGTTCCTGCGCAAGCTGCCGAAGCCGCGTCGTAGCAATCCGCAACGCCTGCTCATCCAAAATATCCTGGCGAACCGGAAAAACCGTGCACCGATCCCGAATTTCCAGACTGCGCTGCGTCTGCGGATCAAAAAGCCGCACCTCCGCAACGTCATCGCCCCAGCGCTCCATCCGAAACGGGTATTTCTCAAGCGGACTGAAGATATCAACAATATCTCCGCGCAGCGCAAAGGTCCCCGGATCTTCCACCACCGGCACCTCGACATAGCCGCACTCCGCCAGATGCGCGCGCAACGCTTCATTGCTCACCACATCATTGACCGCATAGCTGCGCGCATGCCCGGCCATCGCAGCGGCACTCATCGACTTACGCAGCGCCGCACGCGCCGAACTGACCACAAAACGCGGCGGAACATCGCGCGTCAACTTATACAACGTCGTCAAACGCTGCATCGACATGCGCCGATCGAGCGCCGCCTGATGAAACGGCCCGATATCAAATTCCGGCAAAAGCAACACTTCATCCTGCACCAGACGCGCTGCCTGTTCCTCACCCCCAACGCCTTCGCCATCCTCATCATCGAGGTCATCTGACCCGGTCTCTCCGACAAAAAGGCGCAGATCTTCCACCAGCCCCTCTGCCTGCTTTCCATCCGCTGTCAAAATCACCAGCGGGCGATTCAAACGACGACTCAAATCCGCCAGAATACAAGCACGCAATCCACCACTGCCGCCGCGCACCTGCACCTGCTTTTGATTCGTCAGCAACGCTTCACTGAGCGCCCCGATCGGATAACGCTCCTCGCCCGTCATCAGCTCTTCACTGACTGTCAGCCCCTGGCCCTTCGAATCGTCTAAAGATTGCATGATCTTCGCATGAGAATTCATATCAAAACTCTGAGGTCTTCATCATTTGGACGCACTATCGCAAATGCAGCCCCGTGTAATCACCGGCCGGCCCCGTTGTCAAACGACCTGATCGATCTACACGGCTCTTTTTCATAGTTTTTTATCGTGTGGCCCAAAGCTTGCAGAAGCTATCCTACGACAGCGGAACGCGTCGTCGAAAAAGCAAAATTCTTCGGACATGCTTTCTCACAACGTCTGATGTCAAAGAGATATTCGCAATCGCAACACAATGCACCAGATGTTGTTGATCTTTGAAAAAGATGTCGCTATTCTCCGAAACCATGAAACGGTCGACATGAAGGAAGGCGACGGGATTTCGAAAATTTCGAGTTTTTGTCAACAGAGCGCATGAAGACTACCGCAACATCAATCGAGGACGTCATGAATTTCGACACAGAAAATCCTAACAACTTCGCTCAGCTCATGCAGCGTGCAAGCAGTGCTCTTCGACGCTTTCACAACGATGAGTCCGGCGTAGCTGCGACGGAGTACATCATTGTCTTCTCATTGATCAGCTTTGGCTCGACAATCGCGCTGTTGGCGACTGCGGTGTATGTAAAAGCCTACCGCGACTTTTTAGTCTGGTGGCTGTCTCACCCGGCGATCTAAACAATCGCCTGCAAACTTTTGCCAGGGCTGGCACAGAGTTTGCTTTACCCTAAGTAGTGACGCCGATGAGATGGACTCAAAGGCAGCAAGGCCCAAATAACCGTTGGTCGATTATGACCATCACATCACCCACAGGAGATATGCAATGAATGCTCTCAAGAATCTGCTGGCCGCGTTCCACTCGGATGAAGATGGTGCTACCGCCACGGAATACATCATCCTTCTTATCCTGATTGCTTGCTTCGTCATCGCAATCGTCAAAATCTTCGGTAAAACCGTTAGCTCCAAGTTCGGCGCTGCCAACACCGAAGTCATCACCGAAGTAAAAATCAAGTAATTACCGTTACTTGATTCAAAATGGCTTTGCCAGAATATAAGTAATTCCACGCGCCAGGTCTTCTCCTGGCGCGTTTTTTATTTGCGTTTCTGCTCGCTTCTCACATGAACACCCCACCTACGTACGGGTAACACAGACCACACTCCCCACCGTTGATCGTGACAAGATGGCGCGCTGATGGCAGCATCGTACAGAATTTCAGCTTTCGATTCGCCCTTTCCAACATACACAAAAAATATGAACTCCTCCCAGACCACAACCGTTCATTACTAAGCCTGGCCGAGAACAGACCATGAACCATCTTACGCAATTGCCAACATGGGCCCTGCTGCTTGTGCTCGTTCCCCTGGGCATCACCCTGGCCGCGGCCGCCATCACGGACTGGCAAGAAAGAAAAGTCTATAATTCGCTGACTTACCCCATGGTATGCATCGGACTGATCGTCCACACAGCCATTGCCGGCTGGGCCGGCCTTGGCAGCGGCCTGCTCGCTGCCTTCATCGCCCTGGTCATCGGCATTCTCTTACTTCCCTTTGGTTTCATGGGCGGCGGCGACACCAAACTGCTCATGGTCGTCGGCGCATTTCTTGGTCTGAAAGGCCTGGGCGCCGTATTCTTCTACAGCGTTTTATGCGGCGCAGTGCTCGGCCTGGTGATGGCCGCATTCAATGGCTATCTCTGGCTCATGCTCAAACGCATGTACTTCTTTTTGCGCGGTGTGCTACGAGGCCTGATGTACGGCAGCAAAGAAGTCATGGAAAAACTCGAAAAAGACTCTCGCTCCCACATCCCCTTTGCAGTAGCTATCTTTGCCGGCGGCATCCTCGTTTTCACCGATGCCTTTTACCAATGGCCCAATCTTCTCGACCATTTCCTGTCATTCTACATACTTAATTAGGAAAATGATGACCCGAACCTGGGATTATCTCATTGTAGGCGCTGGCGTCAGCGGCCTGAGCATTGGCTGGCAACTCGCCCGGCGCGGCCATCAAGTCGTAGTTCTTGAACGCAATCATGCCGGCAGCGGCGCAAGCACAGCCGCTGCCGGAATGCTCGCGCCCATCGCAGAACTAAAGTTCGCTCAGGATAACCTCACCCAGCTCAGCCTCCAGAGCCTGGAACTCTATCCCGATTTTATCTCCGAACTCGAGCACGACGCACAAATCCAGGTCGACTACCGCACGCAAGGAACGCTTCTCATCGGAATCGATCGCGATGACACCGAAGCCCTCAACCATACCTACCAGTATCAGCGCCAGTTAGGCCTGCAGATCGAACGCCTTTCGCCCGATGCGGCCCGCGAACTCGAACCCGGCCTCTCGCCCAACATCCACAGCGCTCTCTTTTGCGCCCGTGATCACCAGCTCGATACCCGCCTCCTCATCAAAGCACTCACCAGCGCATTTCTGAGCGCCGGCGGAACTTTGCTTGAGAATACCGAGGTTTCATCCGTTTTGTGCGAAAACAACCAGATCAGAGGCATATTGACCACAGCCGGGTGTGACATTATGGCACACAAAGTCGTCCTCGCTGCTGGAGCCTGGACCCGGGCCATCGGCGGCCTGGCAGCCGGCGTGCTTCCACACATCCGTCCGGTCAAAGGCCAGATGCTCGCCATCGAGTTAGGAGAGCCTCCTCTTTGCACACATGTCCTACGCGCTCCCGATGCCTACCTGGTCCCGCGCTCCAACGGCCAACTTCTCATTGGCTCGACCATGGAAGAGAAAGGATTCGACGCCCGTATGACGGCCGGCGCAATTTTTGAGCTCCTGCGCGGCGCCTGGGAAACCTTGCCCGGCATTTACGACAGCGCCTTACTCGAGACCTGGACAGGTTTTCGACCGGTTTCCCTGGATGGCGCCCCCATTCTTGGACCTTCTCCCGAAATCAAAAACCTGTGGTTTGCACTCGGCCACGGCCGCCACGGCATCTTGCTGGCTCCCATCACCGCAAAACTCATGGCCGACGCGCTGGAAACCGAAGAAATCCCCGCCCCGATGAAGCCTTTTTTAATCGAGCGTTTCCGCCGGCGACGTACCTGAAACCTTCATCTTTCCAGATCATCCCGATCTGCGATTGCTGATTGCTAAAAACCATAGGTTGTAAGAGTCTCCAGCCTGATGCCGCACTATATTCATGGAGTAGAAACATGAACATCACAACCTTTACACGATTTTTACTGACGACCGTCACCTGCACAGCCTTGACCGGTTCCACTGCCTTTGCCCAACTGGCCGATCCACCTGCTGCAGCGCCGTCGACCACCACCTTTGCCAACACAACACGCGGCGTCCGCCCCGCAGGAATGGGCGAAGCCTTTACATCGATCGCCAATGGCACAAGCGGCATTTATCAAAATCCCGCCGGCGTCGCCCGATCGGTCATGTACGCCGTAGACGGCCTCTTTGAATACACACCTTCCGGAACCATTCTGAACGCCTCAATCGCAGACAGCAAAACCAATCCCTCCCTGGCTGCGGGCGTTGGCTACAGCTATTTCTTTGGCCGCGATGAATTTTCCCATCTGACCGGACACGACGTCCGCCTGGCCCTCGCTGTGCCTGTGATTCCGGATCGCGTTGCGATCGGTATCGGCGGCCGATACCTGATCATGAAAGATAGCTCCGGCCCCGAAGACGTAAACCTCGTCAAAGGCTTCACCCTGGATGCCGGCCTGATTTTCAGACTCTCGGAGCTGCTGCACCTGGGCATCGCTGGCAAAAACCTGATCGATCCCTGCAACGACGACAGCCTGTGCCGCGGCGTTGCACCGACAACCGTCACCGGCGGCCTGTCTCTTGGCACCGAAACCAGCTTCATGCTCTCGGCCGATGTCGGATTTGATCTGACCTCGCGCGATGACGCTGCCCTCAATTTCGGCGTCGGTGCCGAATACCTGATCGCACGCATGATCCCCATCCGCGCCGGATTCATGCACAAAGGCGCAATCGAACACAATTTTCTCACTTTTGGCGGCGGTTGGCGCTCTCCAGCAGCCGGTGTTGACCTGTCGTATCAACACGATTTGCAAAATAGCGATGAAGTAGGCTATATCGCAGGCTCGTTTTCGTTGTACTTCTGAATATCGTTTTCCCAAACGATGTTGTATCTCGAGCAAGCCGCGCGGATAAGCCGCCAACCCGTGCTGTTTGCTGATGCACGCAACACCCTTCATGCCGTTATCGTCGCCGGATCGGATTTTTTCCAGAATTCATCCCGGCGGCGGTCATGAACAATTACATCTGTACACAAAAAGTAGATGCATGCTGCGGGGCATACCGCGCCGAAACATCTGGTGATGTCCAATAGTTAGCTTCTGGGGATGACTATTTCTGACCAGATTTTGCAGTGAAATTATCCGTACATTTCTGATCCCTGGGAAGTTTATGAGCCTACGCCGTGTTCTCTTATTCACCTGTGTGCGTTGTTCATTAGCACAAGAACCTCAATAGGGGGTGTACATTTATGTCACCGCAAAACGTAAAACACCAAGACGTTGTTTCTTCTCAGAAGATGGAAGTTCTAAGCAAGCGTAAGAGCGTCAAGGCGAATCAAAAAGTTGATCTGGATACACAATCACTTGATGCCGCCTCCGCGCTTTTTGGGGACCTGAGCCTGCCGATGATGCGCGGCAGTGAAATGAATCTTCCGGCCAGCGCCGATCCGCTTTCTGCTTATCTGGCGCGCCTGAACTATATCGAACCTCTCCCGGCCGAGGATCAGCAACGATTGGCCGAGCGCTACGTCAACGAAAATGACGTCAACGCCGCCAAAATGCTCATCCTTACCAACCTGCGCCTGGTCGTAAAACTCGCCAGGGAATACCAGCGCCGCTGGACCAACCTGCTCGATCTCATCCAGGAAGGAAACGTCGGCCTCTCCGAAGCCGTCACCCGCTATGATCCGTATCGCGGCGTAAAATTTACGAGCTACGCCCAGTACTGGATCCGCGCGATGATTCTCAACTACCTGATGAATCATCTCCATCCGGTCAAAATCGGAAGCTCACGCGCCGGCCGAAAACTCTTCTACAACCTCAAAAAAGCACGCCGCGAACTTGTCCGGCAAGGCCACAGCAACCCGACGCCCGCACTGATCGCCGACTACCTCGACGTCGATGTACGCGAAGTCGTCCGCGTGGCGGCCCAGCTCGATGCGCCGCCCGTTTACCTCGATGCCCAGGCACCCGGACACGAAAAAACCACGATCGGCGAGTTGATGCAGTCCGATATGGCAAATCCGGAGGAACTTGCGGCAGAACGCGACCTGAGCGACCGCCTTCGCACGACAATCGATTCGTACGGCGAATCGCTGGTTGATCCGCGTGAGCGCGCCATCTGGTTTGAACGCATGACGGCCGAAGATCCCAAAAGCCTGGTCGATCTGGGCAACACCTGGGGCGTTTCCAAGGAGCGCATCCGTCAGGTAGAAGTTCAGATCCGCGAAGCCTTCAAGAAATATCTCTTCGATAATCTTGGCGAAGATGTCCGACTGGACTTCCTCGAGCGTCTGTAACCAGGCCTGCACGGTTTTCCCCGCACGAAACGCACACAGGCAGCACAGCTTCATCGCCAGATCCCAAAAAAGCTGAATCCGCTCACTCATTCGCGGATTCAGCTTTTTATTTTTTCATTCCTTGCAAGAGCTCTTACGTACTTACGAAATCGATGATTCTGCTGCGGGTTTTGCCGACTTATTGCGATTCTTCCACAAGAAATACCCGCACACGATCACAATCGGCAGACTGATCCACTGACTGGTCGACAAAGCCAGCAGGCCGCCCCGCACATCGGCCCGCAAAAATTCGACCAGAAAACGGCAGATCCCGTACAAAAACCCACCCGTCAACAAAAGCTGCCCGTCGTATCGCTTGCGAGGCCGCACATAAAAATACACCACCGCAAAAATCACGGCCGCATACAAACTCTCAATGATTTGAGTTGGATACACCGGCAAACTCGCCTGAATCCCGCTTTGCCACTGCGCCTGCAATGCCTCGTAATGCTGCTCAAAATGCTGCTGATACGCCAGAGATCCTGTCGGAAACCGCACCGAAATCGCATCGATATTACAAACTCCCCCAAAACAGCAGCCAGCCAGAAAACACCCCAGCCGCCCAACGGCAAGCCCTGCAAAAATCACATAGCCAGCCACATCCATCACGCGCAAAACCTGCGCCCCGGCACGCTTCAGATAAAAATATCCAAACGCCAGACAGCCCAGCAAACCGCCATACACCGTCATGCCGCCCGACCAGAACTTCAGGCCGCGCAAACAATCACGCTGCGGATAGCAAAGACCATCCTCCACCCCACAAATCGCACCAATGTCCAGGCCGCGCGCCTGCTCCGCCAGACACTGCTGATTCGTCTCGCACAACGCACCGCTGGCCAGCCCGCGCCCTTCCATCAAAAACGGATCAACACACAAATGGACGTAATCCATAAAGAATCCGTCCATCAAAACATGCGCCAGCCGACAGCCCAGAATACCGATCACAAGCATCCAGATCGCCAGATCGATAAACTGCTGATGACTTAAGCCACCCGCCCTGACATCACGATACGCAAGTCGGCAGCCCAGCAAAAAACCGAGCAAAATCGCCGTTACATAGCTCGAGAGCGTGAAATGCCACGCCCCCTCAAGCCCGATCCAGGAACTATCAAATAGAATGGGATGCATAGAAAAAGCTCAGCTGATCGCCGCCTTTTCTTCTTCTTGCTCCACTTTTCCGCGAGATTTGATCGTATCGCGAATGATCTCGATCACCATCAAGCCCACGCCCACACACAGCAAAGCGTCCGCCACATTGAACGTCGGCCAGCGATGTGCATCCGTGTATTTCCAGACAATAAAGTCGATTACATAACCAAAACGGATCCGATCGATGAAATTCCCGATCGCTCCGGCCGCAATCAAACCCAGGCCCCACAATAAAATCTGCTGGCTAAACAATACGCCGCGCAATAAGACCAGGATCATCACAACCGCAGCAATACTGATGAGAATAAAAAACGGCTTGCGAAAACTCTCATCGCTATCGGCTAAAATCCCAAACGCAGCCCCCGGATTGCGCGTGTACTGAAAATCGAAATAGCCATCGATTACCACGACTTCACGCCGCGTAACCTCGACCGCTTCGCCAGCTTTCAGCTCCGTGTCCGCGCTCACATACGCGCCCTCGGGCGTGCGCACGTATTGATTCGCAATCTGCTCAACCTGCTCCGGCGTATTCGACGTAAAAGTCTGCGTCAAATAATCCTGCACCGTGGTCCCCTCCGCCTCCGGTGGAACCTCCAGCACAATATTGTGCGAAAAATGCCCCGGACGCTGGCTCGCAAGCCAGTCCGACGCATACATTTTCGTCCACTGATCAACGAAAACAAAAACCAGCAATATCGCAAAAAATTGCCCGTACTTTTTGATACTATTTTGATTCATCGATCAGACCTGTTTTCAAAAGAACTTCGCTGCAGCGTGGACACGTCTCCGCATGACTACCCGGGCGAACCCAGTAATTCCAGCAACGCGGACACTTCTCATCCCGTGCTTTCTCAACCACAACACGCACATGCTGACCAGTCGGCGGTGTTGCTTCAGAAAGCGAGACCGTACTGACAATAAACAACGCAGGCAGCTGCTCCTTATATTGCGTCAAAAGCGCAAGAACATCTCCCGTCGCACCAATCTCCAGATGCGCTTCCTGGCTGCTGCCAATCCGCACCGCACCCTCGCCAACTTCCTCGCCCTTTTTCGAGCGAGCCCCCTCTAACGTCCGCTGCACTTCGCTTCGGACTTCAAGGATTTCCTCCCAACGAGCACCCAGCACATCATCACGCCATTGCTTGGCTTCCACCGGGAAATTCGTCAGGAAAACACTCTCCGGCTCGCCATCGGCATGCGCCAGAAGCTGCCAGACCTCTTCCGACGTAAACGACAACACCGGCGCCATCGCACGCACCATCGCATTCAAAATATGCCAGTACACCGTCTGACCGCTGCGCCGCGCCCGACTATCCGGCGCCTCGCAGTACATCCGATCTTTGGTCACATCCAGATAGAAGTTCGACAGATCAACCGTACAGAACTGCACAAACGCATGATAAATGCTGTGGAATTGATACTCGTCATATGCCTGCTCAACACGCTCGATCAACAGCGCCAGACGATGCAACACCCAGCGATCCAGCTCCTCAAGCTCTGCGTACGCAACCGCCTGCGCCGGCTCGAAATCGTTGAGACTTCCCAGCAAAAACCGGAACGTATTGCGGATCTTGCGATACGAATCGCTCATCCGCTTCAAAATCTCCGTGCTCAGCGTAATATCGCCGCGATAATCCACCGCCGATACCCACAGACGCAAAATCTCCGCGCCATACTGCTGAATCATCCGCTCCGGCGGCTCAAAATTCTTGCTCGACTTCGAGTACTTGCGGCCCGTCTGATCCATCACAAAACCGTGCGTCAAACACGTTTTGTACGGCGAATGACCGCGCGAAACCAGCCCGCACAGCATACTCGACTGGAACCAGCCACGATGCTGATCACTACCTTCCAGATACAAATCTGCCTGCGAACCAACATTCATCCGGCGATCCAGAACCGCCGACCAGGACACGCCCGAATCAAACCAAACGTCCAAAATATCTTCTTCTTTGCGGAAATCCGTGCCGCCACACTTCGGACACGCCGTGCCGGCCGGCGCAAGCTCACTCGCTTCGCGCTCAAACCACACATCCACGCCGTGCTCCTCGCACAAATCCGCAACATGATCGGCAATTTCCCGCGTCGCCAACGCCTCATTACAGTCCCGACAATACAAAACCGTAATCGGCACGCCCCACGCACGCTGACGACTGATACACCAGTCCGGCCGCCCCTCGACCATGCCGTGAATCCGATCCCGGCCCCATTTCGGAATCCACTCCACGCGTTCGATCTCTTCCAGCGCCGCCTCACGCAAACGCATCCCCTCCGGATTCCCCGCCGATTCCGGCTCCATCGCCACGAACCACTGCTCGGTTGCACGGAAAATCACCGGCTTTTTGCTGCGCCAGCCATGCGGATAACGCTCAATCGTCACCTTGTCGCCCGGCTTGTTCAACAACAACCCGCGCTCATCCAACAGCTGCGCTACCAGCGGATTGGCTGCAAATACCTGCATGCCACCAAACTCCGGCACCTCACTGGCCCGGAACTTCCCGTACTCATCCACCGGCGAAATCACGCCCAGTCCAAAAGAACTCGCCAAAACAAAGTCTTCCTGACCATGCCCCGGTGCCGTATGGACACAACCCGTTCCCTGATCCAGCGTCACATAATCCGCCGGCAACAAGACCGATTCGCGATCCAACCACGGATGGCGCGCCTTCAAATCACGCCCGACGCCGTACTCACCCACCAGCTCACGACCCGCAAAACTCGCCAGAATGTTCACCGACGCCGGATCAATGCGACAATCCTTCAAAACCACTTCACGACGACCACTGGCCATCACCAGAACCTCGCCGCCCACCTCGACCAGCTCGTAATCAAGCTCCGGATGCAGCGCAATCGCAAGGTTCGCCGGCAGCGTCCACGGCGTCGTCGTCCAGATCACCACAAATACCGGCCGATCCCCGGCCTTCGCAGCAAGCTCCGCCGGAAGCTCCGCAAACGGAAACTTTACATACACGTGCTCCGTCGTAAACGCAGCATACTCAACCTCGGCCTCCGCCAGCGCCGTCTGCGCAGCCCAGTCCCAGTGCACCGGCTTAAAACCGCGATACACAATGCCCTTCTCAAAGAACCGCCCGAGCTCACGCACCGTCGACGCTTCATAATCGTACGACATCGTCAAATACGGATTGTCCCAGTCGCCAAAAACCATCGTGCGCTTGAACTCATCACGCTGGATGCCGACAAAACGCTCCGCATACTCACGACACGCCTTACGGATTTCGACCTTCGTCATCTCCCGCTTTTTCTTGCCCAGTTCCTTGTCAACCTGGTGCTCGATCGGCAAACCATGACAGTCCCAGCCCGGCACATATTCGCACAACTTGCCGGACATATTCTGATACTTAACGACAAAATCCTTCAGCGTCTTATTGAGAATATGCCCGTGATGAATGCTGCCGTTCGCATACGGAGGACCGTCATGCATGATGAATCGCGGCGCGCCCTCGGCCTTTCGCTGCGCAATCATCTTTGCGTAAATACCATGCTTCTCCCAATGCTCGATCATAGCCGGTTCACGTTCGGCCAGATTGCCGCGCATCGGAAATTCTGTCTCAGGGAGATTGAGCGTATCTTTATAATCGGTAGCCACGACGGCACTCCTGCAAAAATTCGTGCAAATTCTCAAAATTAGGACAAGCCAGGCCCAGGGCCGGGCGTTCTAGCACAGCCTTATTTATGCATCAATCACGGCCTTTGAACCAGTTCTGGATAGCACATGACAAACGAAATCTTGTCGCCCGTGCATTGCACCACCTGCTGCGACCATGCGACGGACATCCACACCAGCGCCGCCAAGCACACCGCCGCCAGTATCCAGACCACCACATTGCCCAGCCGGTCGATCCCACGCGGCTCCCCGGCTGAAATTTCCTTCAACCTCGAAGCCATCACCAACGCCAGCACCGCGCCGCTGAACAACCCGCCCAGATGCGCCGCATTGTCCATCGGAATCGAGCCGATAAACCCGATGCTCAGCCCGAACACAACCCAGGGCAAAAACCCCGTCGTCAATGCCCGCGTCACCCGCTGCGGCAAAATCCGACGATACTTCGCCCCGAAAACCAGCAGGCCGCCCACCAGTCCATAAATCGCACCCGACGCACCGCCCGACGGCACATCATTAAAATAATAACTCGCCAGACTCGCTACCGTGCCGCTCAGCACATAGAGCACGAACAAACGCCGCGCCCCATAAAACCGCTCCAGCATCGGCCCCAGCAAATACAAACCATACGCATTCATCAAAATGTGCATGATATCCAGGTGCACAAACTGACTGCTCAGCAAGCGCCACCACTGCCCGGCCTCGATCTGCTCGTTCACCTTCATGCCCGTATAAAAAACAAGCTGCTCGGCATTAAATCCCGCCGCTGCAGCACCCGTTTCCGGCATCAGATGAAATATCCCGTAAAACTTCGCCAGCCCCCACAGCACCACATTCACACCGAGCAACCACCAGCTCAGCCGAACCTTGCTCTGCAGAATTCCTGCCAGCGCCTGCTCACGTTTATGAACATCGGGATCAAATTTCAGTTCGTCTTCATCAGGATTCACGTAAGCACCAGAGATATGCCGTGATCTTCATCACTTTCTTACTTTCTTACGAAGTCACATTGGGTAAAAAACCTGCGCGCATCGGCCGCACAAGGATCGAACGACCGCGCCCGATACGTACACGATTTGGCGCATGGAGCAAATCATTGAGATAACGCCGCGCCTGCTCAACCGCCTCAACAGCCGTCAATCCGCCGCGCTGACCCTCCAAACAATCTCCGGCCAGACCACACAAAATCGCACTCGCCAGCTGACAGCCCGTTCCACGCACATCCTCATCGATCGCCGGCAAAGCCGGCAAAAGCCGCGCACCATCACGATCCGCAAACGCATCCGTAAGCTCAAACTCGGGCTGTTCACTCAAATGTCCACCTTTCAGCAACACCGCGCGAGGCCCCAGCCTCTGTAAACGCTCCGCGGCTTGCAACATTTCATCAGCCGTGCGAATCGTGCTCCCCAGCAACTGTTCCGCCTCGGGAACATTTGGCGTCAACACATCGGTTTGGGCGTACAGCAATTCCACGGCGCGGTGCATCGTCTCCTGCTTACTCAACGGATAACGCCCGTCGCCACTGGCCAAAATAGGATCCAGCACCACCGGAATAGACCCACGATGTGCCGCAGCCGCCGAACTTCGTAGACGCGAAATAAATGCACTCACAACTTCCACGCTTGCCACATCGGGCAACATCCCGAGCTTGATCCCGGCAATCGGAACATCCTCCGCAATCGTTTCAAGCTGCGCAGACAACGCCTCCGGGCCCATCGACTGCCAGCCCCGAACACCCACCGTGTTCTGCCATACAACCGCCGTAACTACCGAAAGTCCATGGTAGCCAAGGTCTCGAAATACCTGTAGATCCGCCTGAATACCGGCGGCGCCGCTCGGATCAGTCCCGGCGATCGTCAACAGGCAATAGCTTCGTGTTTTTTTCTTCATCGTAGGATTTTTTACCTTCTAATGTTCGTAATAGATCGTCAGCAATACCGCACGATCGATCGCAGCAACCGCATAAGAAACAACCGCTACGCAGCTCCCACCATGCCTGACTACCCGGCTACTGCGTAGATTGAAATACCTTTATTGCTCCAATCCGACACCTGTCCCGCCAACCCCGGAACTACAAAATCTCGCTGCCGGATCGCAATATTTGACATTGATGGAGTCACACATTGATTTCTAATACCGCCGCAGCCCCAACCTCCCCCTCCTCCCCTCCCGTAGCCGACCACTCCGCCTCCTGGATTCTGATCATCCTGAGCGCCGTTGTCTTTGTCTCCGTCATCAACGGCACCATGATCAACGTCGCGCTGCCTCTCATCGGCGAAGACTTCAAAGTCAGCGAAGGCGTCTACGGCTGGATCGTCACCGGCTACGCACTGGCCTTCGGAATCTTCAACGCCGTGCACGGACGCCTGGCCGATATCTTCGGCCTGCGACGCCTCTACATTCTGGGCGTCATCATCTTAGGCCTCACCTCGATCATGGTCGCACTCTCGCCGACCATCGAAATCATGATTGCCCTGCGCGTCTTCCAGGGCGCCGGCAGCGCCGCCATTCCCGTGCTCGGCAACGCGATCATCGCCCGCGTCTTCCCTCCCTCCAAACGCGGCCACGCCATGGGCCTGCAACTCGGCGCCGTCGGCGTCGCCGCCAGCATCGGCCCCTTTCTGGGCGGTTTGCTCATCGAAATCAGCAGCTGGCGCGCACTGTTTTTCGTCACCAGCATCGTCCTGTTGACCGTACCCATTGCACTCAAGCTGCTTCCCAAAAGCCTCGACGAAAGCATCCCCCAGAAATTCGACCTCATCGGCGCAACCTTTTTGGGCTTCGGTGTCACCGCACTGCTCCTGAGCTTCAATGTCATCGAAAGCATGGGCTTTGGCGCCGTTTTCGGCGGACTACTCGCCCTGGGCGCCTTCTTCCTGGGCCTGTTCACGCGCCGCATCCACCACGCAGAACACCCCTTCGTACATCCTGAAGTCCTCAAAAACAAAAGCTTCGTAACCACCTCCGCCCTGGCCTTTGTCTCCAACGCCACCCGCTTCGGAACCGTCGTTCTCGTCCCCATTTTCCTCATCGAGATCAACAACATCTCCCCCATGGGCGTAGGCTTCGTGCTTTTGCCCGGCGCGATTCTCATCGCCCTGATCTCACCCTACGCCGGCCGCCTCGGCGACCAGATCGGCGCCCGCAAACCCGTCGCCATCGGCATGAGCCTGATCGTCATCGGCAACCTCGTCGCCGCCTACTACGCCGGCGGAAACGTCTACGGCGTCACCGTCGGTATGACCCTCTACGGCATGGGATTCGCCTTCATGCAAAGTCCCCTGGTCGCCGCAGCAACCCACGATCTCCCCACCCAACGACAGGGCGTCGGCATGGGCATCTTCATGATGATCTTCTTCCTCGGCGGTGCCTTCGGCGTCGCACTCAGCGTCACCGCCGTCGAACTCCAGGGCCGACACGCGGCGAGCTGGCTTGGCCTCGACCTCGGCCACGGCGCCCCCTTCTCCAACGCCATCCTCACCCTCACCATACTCGCCATCATCGGCCTGTGCCTGGTCCCCATGCTCCCCAACACAGCCCCCGAAGATCACTGATTTTCCCCACCACTCACCCGAATCCTTCGCGCGCGCCTGTCCCCCGGGCCGCGCCCCGATTCTCCCCTCATCCATCAACACATCGTTTTCAAACGCCCCCCCTGGCAGGCCTGGATTCGAGGACGGACCAGTTTCTCTGCGATTTAACCGGTCTAACCAGTTGTTCTTGAGCGCTCTTACTTCAGCAATGGACCGGGCAAATGTCGTGCGGGCTAACCGAAGCTTTTGTACTTCGTAATGTTAGTAAGGAACAATTCTGGCGCGGCAGAAAATTGTAGAATTGTAGAAATTTCCAGGACCGGCCGGCCAGGACTGAACAGTTCTTGAAAAGACATGAAAATTATAGAAATTTCTGTAGTTTCAGAATTTTCTATAATTTTCTGCCTGAATTTTTGCGCACTTGAGCCTCGTCACTGCAAAATTTTTCTTCTTTTTTTGCCGCCTGCTCATGCGCCTCCCCGCGCCATCTGACCACTGCTACTTCTACTTCTACTGCTCTTTTGCAGACTTGGCCTGCCCTGAAGAGTTTTCCTTCGTGGATGCGCATTGATGAATTTCAATACGCGA
>JBEBUW010000014.1:0-64570 GCA_040393065.1 Lujinxingia vulgaris
GGCTTAATAAGGCGTTGCAGGCGGTTGGTGGTGGGTTGCAATGGCTTAATAAGGCGTTTCGGGTTGGAGAGTGGAGAGTTCGATGGGAATGGGGGGCGTTCCATATTGGGCGGTGCGGCGTTCGAACCAGCGGCGCCAGTAGAAGCTGGCGTCTTCTTTGGACCAGGCGAGGCTGTTGGGTTGGCGGTTGGTGAGGCGCATGAGGGTGCGCTGGGCGTTGTAGCTGAGATGATCTTCGTGACTGATGGCGCGGCAAATTTCCCAGACGAATTCGAAGGTAAGGCGGGGGATGTCGAAGCCGGCTTGTTGGAAGCCCAGGGCGATCCACTGGTCGCGGGTCATTGTTTTGTGGGTTTCGTACCAGGATTGCCAGGCGTTGATGTGTTGCTGGCGGGTTTCGGCGTCGTCGGCATGCCAGTTTGTGCCGAACTGATGGTTGGTGAGCATTTGTAGGGCGCGGGCGGTTTGTGTGCGGAGATCGGCGTTGTCGTCGTTGAGCATGGTGATGAGTGCGGGAATGGTGCGGGTGTCTTCGAGTGCGACGAGGGCGCCGGCGGCGATGGTGCGCGCATCAAAAAACAGGGTGTCGAGCAGAGAAACGGGCTGCGGCTGGTGAAGAAACTGGCGCAGGGCGTCGCTTGCGGTGGAGCCGCCCAGCGAGCCGAGAGCGCCCAGGATTTCGGCGACGACGTGGGGATGTTGCTCGTTCGTGAGTTGTCGGGCCAGGGCGCGGGTGTAGGTCTGGGCGTGGTTGCCGGCGAATTTGGCGAGTGCGCGGGCGCTGGCGGCGCGAACGCGGGGATCGGGATCGTCGAGGTATTTTGCGATTTCGCGGCCGGTGTTATGAGCCTGCATGACGGTCAGGCGTTGAATGGCGGTGGTGCGTACGGCAGGGTCGGGATTCTTGAGGAGTTTTTGGGCGCGGGCGATGGTCTGGTTTCGTGCTTTGTTGAAGGAGCGGAATTCGGAGGTAATGCGGCCGGTGTCCTTGCAGCCGGAGCGCATGTCGATTTCGGAGCAATAGGTGCGGATGTGGAAGTGGTCATCGTGGGGAAGTGCGCCGCCGGGTTGGACGAGTATGGTGCGGGCGCGGGCGATGAGTTTGGGATCGGCGTTGCTCTGGCGCGCGTATTCAAGCAGGAGATTACGTAGTGGGTTGGAGACAAAGACAAACTGGATGGCGGCGGCGTCGGAGAGGAGAAGGCCTTCGATGAAAGCCCAGTTGCGGGCGGGATCAAAGAAGTAGGCGTGGCCTTCGTAGGGGGTATCGGGTGCGCCGATGAATTTTCCTTCGTCATCCAGGGGAAGGAGATCGGGTAAAATAGCAGGGTTGCCTTCGGCGTCGTTTACGAAGAAGGCGATGTCGGCATCGCGGCCAGAATTGTGGGAGACGGAGTAGGGTATGTCGCCGCCGCCTTCGGCGCTGAAGTTGCCGAGATGGACAACGGCGCCTTCGAAAGAGCGGGCGACGTGGTTGGCGGCATCGGTGATGAGTTCGACCATTTCGTCGGTGGTATACAGCAGGCGACGCTGAAATTGGATGGGCAAAACGACCAGGTGTGGGTGGGGCAAGGGCAGGCGCGCGGCATTGACGAGGTAGCCATCGACAACGTCGCCGATGGAACGGCTCTGGCCGCGGTCTTCGTCCGGCAGGTAGGGATAGTGCGGCTGCCCGGAGTCCTGGGTGAGTGCGGGCAGCAGCCAGGTTTCGGAGGTCAATTGGGGAGGTTGCGGCAACTGACTTACAACCACCGCGGCTTTGTTAGCTCGACCCAAAGACGACTCGCCCGCCATTTCTTCGAGTTCTTGCTGTGTGAGTTCTGTCTGGTGCTGGTTGGGAGCAGCGCAGGTGATGGAGCTGGCGAGGAGAGCAAGGGGAACGAGTTTGGTGAGGAGTTTCATAGAAGAGGGATGCGTGGTGGTGGAGGATTGTGGGGCATTGCCTGGATGTGATTGTAGTGGGGTTGGGGGTGAATCTGCAAATGGCGGATTCTGGAAGCTTTTGCCAGGTAGAGACTGGGTGGTCAGGACGCACGGTAGAGCTTGAAGGGGCGGGTAGAATGTGGCTTAACGTGGGGGGGCGTTACAGGGCCATTAAGCTGAGATAAAAGATTTGCATGAAACTACGCTGAAGGGTTTATGAAGCCTAAAATTCTGGTGCTGGGTGGAAGCGGTTTTGTGGGCGGGGAAGTTGTGCGCGTTTTGCGCGATCGCGGACATGCCGTGCGTGCGACGCGAAGGGCGGGCGAGAAGATTGAGAAATGGGAAGAAAATGAGGAAGAAAGTGGAGAAGAGGTCGAGTGGGTTGAGGTCGATCTGGAACGAGCCGAATCGATTGAGGGAGCTTTGCAGGGATGTGTGGCGGTGATCCATGCGGCAGGTTATGAGCCGGGCGTCGGGGTGACGATGCGTGAGGGGTTGCAGCGCGGGCTCAGGGAGTTGCGCAGTGTGCTGGATGGGTGTCTGGCGCAGGGCGTAAGGCGGATCGTGTATGTTTCGAGCGCAGCCACCATGAACAGCGGACAGGTAGGGGGCGTTTATGACGAGACGGATTTTTATACGCCGGGTCAGTCTGGAGACGTGTATTTTGAAGTAAAATACAGGATGGAGGCGGAGTTATATCAGTACTTTGATCGGGGGCTTGAGATTTTAGTGGCCTTGCCGTCGCTGGTGCTGGGGCCGGGAAGTATGGAGGCGCCATCGGGACAGGTGGTGCGCAGAATCCTCGAGGCGGACGTGCATCCGGAGCTGGCGGCTGAGCCGTTGAATGTCGTGGATGTACGTGATGTTGCTACGGCGCTGGTGGCTGCGATGGAAAGTGGTCGGGCTGGCAGGCGCTATGCACTGGGAGGAGTGAATACGGATGTGGGTAGTTTGCGGGGAGCTTTTGTACAAGTCATGGATGCCAACGATGAGGGAGGTAGCGGCAGTGTCCAGGGCAAGCCGTCGGAGCGCTTGATAGATCGTTTACGTGCTCAGGCTGTGGAAAGGTTGAAGCATCCGGTTGTTGAGCAGGTGGCGGAGTTCTTGCCGGAAAAGCTGGTGAGAAAGGCAGGACGTGGTGAGGAAGGGGAG
The DNA here is from genome assembly GCA_040393065.1 of Lujinxingia vulgaris. Lineage (GTDB taxonomy): Bacteria > Myxococcota_A > Bradymonadia > Bradymonadales > Bradymonadaceae > JACCWM01. Next base: position 3,076 of record JBEBUW010000014.1, read on the forward strand.
GTTGATACAGGCTTACAGCGGTATAGCGGGCACATCCAGAGTCAGCGGGCCCGTGGAGAGCTGGGGCACCGGCCACGTTTGTTAGCTCAGACAATTGCGGCCAGCGTTCCTACAAAAATTTAACGTGCACGTGGGGAATATTTGGGTGAAAAGGAAAATGGATTCGCTCTGGACGACGTAAAATGGGTCTGTTACATTTGCGACAGCGCTGTTAGTTATGATGGTCCGAATGAGGATATTCGACCATTCACTGATATCTTCGGCTACCACAACATGCTTTAACCTGGTTCTGGAATGGTTTCGAAACGGCTTAAAGAAAGGATGCTGGAGCTGGCGGCAAATTAGTGAGTTTTATCGTGATATTGTGCTTGAGTAAGGCCTAAACGGATTTATCTCTGCAAGGAGAATTAAGAGAGATGGCGAAGAAAAAATTACTAATTGCTGCGGTTCTGGTGGCTTCATTTGCGGCATTGCTAATGTTTTTGTTCTTGACTCAAAAAGAGAAAGAGCAGCAGGCATATTTTGCGGATGAGGTCGAGGTTGTGAAGGCGCTGACGGATATTCCGGCCGGTACGCCATTGACTCAGGATCGGGTAGGTGTTGAGCGCGTTCCAGAGCGTTTCCTGCCGGCAAATCCGTTGTTGTATCGCGATCTGCCAACCTATCTTGAGATGTCGGTTTCGGAGACGATCAAGAAAGGTTCGATGATTCTGACGAGTGACTTTGCGGTGGCTGATGTTGCGCGGACGCTGTCAGGCAGGATTCCGTTGGGTGAGCGTGCGATGTCGATTCCTGTAGACGCAATCAGTGGCGTTTCGGGCATGTTGCGCCCGGGTGATCGGGTCGACCTTTTGGGAACATTCCCGATTGGTAATCAGGATGACATGGTTCCCGAGGCCGGTGGTGATGGCGTTGGCTATGTTACGATGAACCTGTTGCAGAACGTGACGTTGCTTGCCGTAGGCCAAGAAATTTCGGACATCGGTGCCGATAGTCGTCAGCAACGTGGTGCCTATTCCACGGTTACATTATCACTGACGCCGGACGAATCGGAGCTGTTGACGATCGCTCAGACGCGTGGAAAGCTGGTGCTGTTGCTTCGTCATCGTGACGACCTGGAGACGATTACTGTAAAGCGTCGTACTTTGCGCAGCGTTCTGGAAGAGCTGGATGTTATCAACAAGTTGCGTGTTACACGCGAAGAAGTCAAGAAGCCGCGTAAGGCTGCTTGTGGCGAAGGTTTCCGTCGCGGTCCGACCGGCGATTGCGTGCCTGCACTGGATATTATCCGCGGAAATCGCTGATAATGCTTGAAATTATGTCTTGATAAAAAAAGCCTCGTTCACCAGGTAAATACAGCATGGGGACGAGGTTTTTACTTGGTGCAATGTAGGGAAAATCGCGGTTGCGTTTTGTGATCAATCGTCGGAGACTGGTGATTGTAAGATGGTGAATTTTTTTTGTTGGTCGTTGAGCTTTCACGGCAAGTGCATGCCGCACGAACGATGTGAAGGAGAGTCATGAAAAGCGTAGTAAGCAGTGGACTTTTATTGTTTATGTTGGGTGTCGTGAGTCCGGCCATTGTTATGTTGCCTCAGGCAGCTCATGCACAAGCACCGGATCAGGAATTTACGGTCGCAGTTGGTGAGACCCTTACGTTCAATGCGCGTGGAATGACGCGTGTTAGTATTGGTTTGCCGGAAGTTGCAGACGGTCAGACCAGTTCCGATGGTCGTTTGTTTATTGTGACGGCCAAGTCGGTGGGCGTAACCACGATGAATATCTTTTCTGGTTCCGATCAGAAAACGTTGTTGATCCGCGTGGTTGGTGTCAACCCGATGTCTCTTGCCGAGGAAGTTCGTGAAATTCTTGGTGAGCGCTCCGGTGTGGATGTTCGTGTGGTGAAGGGACGCGTGTTGCTGGAGGGTGAAGTCGCCAGTCAGCTGTACAAGCGTAAGATCGATCGGCTGACGGAATTGTATCCGAACCAGGTTTTGAATTTTGCCGACTATCGTGAAGCGTTTGTAGAAGGCGCACGTATGGTCGCTCTGGAGGTATATTTCATCCAGATGGCATCTACAGATCGCGATAATCTCGGCGTTCAGTGGGGACAGTTTTTAGGCGCGAATTTCACTTTTGGTACGGGCGACGTGCCGCTGTATTATGATGAAAGCGATCTGGACATGGGCATTGTGCCAGAGCCCAAAGATGACATTGTTGGCTTGCCCAAGCCAGCAGCGCTGACAGGTGGCTCGGGTCTGACCTCGTACTGGTCGTTGGTTGGCAATCTGAACATGGCGCTTGATCTGTTGGTAGACAACGGGTTGATCAAAACGGTTCAACAGGCGACCATTGTGACGGAGGCTGGTACGGAAGCCACCTACCATTCAGGCGGCACTTTGTTGATTCCTGTCTCTTCGCTCAGCTCCTCGGGAGTAGAGGAGAAAGAATACGGCCTGCATGTCTCGGTGCAACCCATTCTGGATTTTGAAAACCGCGTGAAGCTCAATATTGATATGGAATATAGTGAGTTGGACTACTCAAGCGGTGTGCAGGGATTGCCGGGACTTCGCAATAACAACGTGAAGGCAGTGGTCAATATGCGTGAAGGGCAGTCCGTACTGGTTAGCAGCCATATGAGCCATAAGAGCACGTCGACTGAGAGTGGCTGGTGGATGCTTGGCCGTGTGCCCATTCTCGGTTGGTTGTTTAAGAACCGTAGCTTTGCCGGTGAAGAAATGAACAATGCGATGTTTGTTACGCCGCGCGTCTATGAGCCGGGCGGTGATACGCATAAAGCATTGATTCAGGGTGTGTTCCAGGGCTTACTCGATCGCGGCGCTGAGCCCGATGATTTGCCTACGCTTTCTAATGCTCGGCAGTAAATGATCGATTTCGGTAACAAGGTGCGCGTAGAACTATGAGACAAATTCGAGTACTCGACAATCTGGGGAATGAACATCTTTATCCGGTCACTCAGCCGGTTGTCGAAGTGACGATTGGTCGGAGTCAAAACAACGATATTGTTTTGAGCAGCAAGACGGTCAGTCGTCGGCATGCGATCTTGAAGATCATGGGCGATCGGATTTTGTTGGTGAATCAATCGGCCAACGGAGTACTGGTCAACGGTGAGCGTGTCGATCGTGTTCGTGAGATGCGTCTTGGAGAGTACGCGGCGATTGAACCGTATCGTTTTTGTGTCGAACCCGCTGTGGCGGGAGCTCGCCCGGTGACAGGACAGCCCCATGTGGTTGCCGGTCATGCGATGTCGAATGCCGATGAAATGCGGCGGACCATTGCGCCGGGCGATGCGTATGGGCGTGCTCCTTCGGCAGGGCAGCCAGCGCATGCTGCAGCTGCGGCCGGAGGGCTGGCAGTTGCTCAGCCGGCAGTCACAAGGGCGCCAGCACCCAAGGTAACGCCGGAGCGTTTTCTTGGGCCGTTGGAGCCGCAAGATGACTATGTCGAACCGCGGCTGAATCTGCAGGGCGAAGTCGTGCAGATTCATGACCGAAGCAAGCGCCAGGCTCTGGTAAACTTCAAGGTGGTGCTTCATGAGGAGCTCAAGGATCGCCTCGATCTGCACAGCTTCCAGATTACGGACTATAGTTCTCCGCGCGTTGTTCGGCAGGTTTCCGAGAAACTCAAGGAACTGCTCAATCAGCGCGGATACGATATTCCGCCGCCTTTTACCAAAGAAGAAGTATTTAAGGAGCTGATGGACGAGGTGTGCGGTCTTGGGCCGATCGAGGATCTTGTGAAGCATCGCAAGGTTACAGAGATCATGGTCGTTGATCGAGAGCACATCTACGCCGAGTTGGGCGGTAAGATCGTTTTGACAGATCGTTTTTTCAGTGATGAGAAAGCGATGATGACGGTCATTGAGCGTATCGTTATTCCGCGCGGTCGTCGAATTGACGAGTCCAATCCGCTGGTCGATACGCGTCTGGCCGATGGCTCACGTGTGAACGCGGTCATTCCACCACTGGCATTAAAAGATCCGTGCTTGACGATTCGAAAGTTTCCAGAAGACAGGTTGTCAGCCTACGATCTGGTCAAGTTCGGAAGTATGATTCCAGAGATGGCGAAGTTTTTGGCCCGTAGCGTACGTGCGCGAAAGAATATCATTATTTCCGGTGGTACGGGTTCGGGTAAAACAACGTTGCTCAACGTTTTGTCGAGTTTTATTGGACAGACTGAGCGTGTTGTGACGATCGAGGACGCGGCTGAACTCCAGATCCATCAAGAGCACGTAATCAGTCTTGAAACCAAGCCACCCAACCTGGAAGGAAGTGGGGAGGTGAGTATTCGCGATCTGGTAAAGAATGCACTGCGTATGCGTCCGGATCGGATCGTGGTTGGAGAGTGTCGTGGTGGTGAAGCACTTGATATGCTTCAGGCCATGAATACCGGTCATGATGGCTCTATGACGACGGTTCACTCCAATAGTCCGGTGGAGGCGATCAGTCGTCTTGAAACGCTGGTGTTGATGAGCGGCATGGAATTGCCGTCACGCGCTATTCGTGAGCAGATTGCAAACTCGGTCGATCTTATTGTTCAACAGAGTCGATTCAGTGATGGAAGCCGTCGGGTAACGTATATCTCGGAGGTCGTCGGCATTGATGATGACGGATTTATTCAGATTGAAGATATTTATCGCTATAAACAGACCGGAGTTGATGAGAAAGGTAAGGTTCAGGGCTATCATCTGGCGACCGGTTATCTGCCAGGATTCTTGAACGAATTTCTTATTAAAGGTCTGGCGACTCCTACCGATTTCTTTTAAAAATCGATTAGGATGCGAATCGAGTTTTACGAGAGCGATTGACGATCTATAGAAACCACTTTGAAAGAGGAATGCCAACGTGCTCTATCTGGTGACAGCAGTCGTATTAATATTTATAGCGGCGTTTCTTGCAATTCTAGGCGGTGGCGAATATCTGGCAACTCGCCTGAGTGCGGAGCGAGGGGTTTATGAGCGGATTGTCGGTAAGGAACTTCATCGGTTGTTTCTAAAGATATCTCCTCAGGAGTTTGTGCTGTTGCACTTGTTCCTTTTTGTGATTGGTATCGGTTTGGGAATGCTCCTGATGAGTCCGCTGTTCGGCGGGATATTGGGCGGTCTTATCGGTGGGCTGGGGCCACGCTTCTGGTTGAAGAGCGAATGGGCCAAGCGAATTCGCGCGATTGACGAGCAGGTTGAAGAAGCGATGGTGTATATGGCCAACAGCTTTAAAGCGAACCCGTCATTGCCCGAAGCCATTCAGGATGTGAACAATGCGATGGGAGCGCCGATCAGCCAGGAGCTGGGTGTTTTGCTCAAGGAATACAGGCTGGGAACACCGCTGGACCAGGCTCTTGTGAATTGTCAGCGCAGAATGCCTTCCCGGAACCTGGAGCTTGCGATTTCTGCGCTTGTGATTGGGCGTACGGTCGGTGGTAATATTCCCCAGATTTTGAATGATATTTCGGATACGATTCGGGAGAGCTATCGACTGGAGCGTGTGATTGATACGCAGACTGCTCAGGGAAAGATGCAGGCCTGGGTAATGGGTCTGATGCCGCTGGTCGTTTTGGGCGCGTTTTATTTGCTTGACCCGGAATTGATTAAACCGCTGTTTGAGACACTGCCGGGTTACTTTATTCTGGGGATTGCCGCGATTTTGAATATCGTGGGTGTCGCGATCATCCTTAAGGTTGTCAGCATTGAAGTATAATTCGGTGGTGGAAATCGTATAGAGCCGCCACGATGACGAGCATTTACCTGGTAACAGCTTATGGGCCTTGATCCTTATTTTTTAATTTTTGCAGTTGTTGCACTCATCTTCATTGCCGTTGCTTTGTTTGTCTGGGGATTTGTCCCCGACGAGGTCAGCGAAGATGAGATTTACGGCTATCGTCTAACGAAGCGTAAGCGGCTGTTGGAGGAAGAGGCCCTGTATGCTCTGGTTCTTCCGATGGTGAAGGTATTTGCCCATTATTTTCGGAGTCTTCCAGACACGAAAGTATGGCAGATATCAAAGACGCGTGCAGAGCTGCGGGATAAGCTGATTCGCTCGGGCTATATGGGCGCATTTACTCCCAACGAGTTGCTCGGCATGTGCTGCGTCGCAGGTCTGGGGCTGGGTATCGTCGGCTTGCTGTTTTCGATGATGCTGACAGGCACGCCTCAGATTCCGATCGCGGTGATCGCTGCAGCTGTGGGGTGTACGCTTCCGATTTTGAGTTTGAATGGTGCGATCAATGAACGCTTGATCGAAATTGATCGTCGTTTGCCATACACAATTGATTTGTTGGTGCTGTCCATGCGTGCCGGTCTGGACTTTATGACGGCTCTGGATCGCGTGGTAACACGTGGACAGATCCAGAATCCTGATGATCCGATGATCCAGGAGTTGGGCGTTGTGTTGCAAGAGATGCGCGTGGGTACGGCCCGTGCAGATGCGCTGATCAATCTGTGTGATCGCGTGAAATCTGAATATCTGAACTCGATGGTCGGTGCTATTTTGCAGTCTGAGAAGCGGGGTACTCCGCTGGCGAACGTGCTTGAGATTCAGATTGAGACGATTCGTAATAAACGTACAGCAAAAATTGAGAAGGCGGCGAGTCAGGCTGCTGTTAAGATTTTGTTTCCATTGATGTTTATTTTCGGTGCAGTCGTCATCATTGTGCTCGGAGCAATGATTCTTAAGATTCGTGCTCAAGAATAAGCACGGTTTCGGTTGAAAGTGTTCGTAATATTTACAACGTCGTGTGGGTCTGACTCAGGACTTCACGAACTCATTCAGGGTTAATTCGTCATGGCCACTTTCTGGCTTGAATACGAGCAGAATGGCAACCTTCAGAAGTTTCCATTTGATGCGCAATCGATTTCCGTAGGGCGTGATAAAGGTTCAGACTTTGTTCTCGACCATCCTACCGTTTCTCGTCAGCATGCGATGATCACTCATGATGGACGGGGAAATTTCCGCCTTGTCGCGCTGTCGCGAGGAGGGTTGACAGCGATTGAGCGTGTTCCTGTTCAGGGCGATGTCGAATTGTATGACGGCGCGGTATTGCATATTGGTCAGCTCTGGTTTCGTTTCCGCTCAGATTATGCAGTGAAGCGTGCGCCTGAACCGCAGGTACAGAGTGGTTATGGCGCTATGGGAGCACCGCAGCCGCAGAATGGTTATGGCCAGCAACCGGGTGGATTCGGTCAACAGCCAGGCGGGTTTGGCCAGCAACCGGGTGGATTTGGTCAGCAGTCAGGTGGGTTTGGCCAACAAGCTGGTGGGTTCGGCCAGCAACCTGGTGGGTTCGGCCAACAAGCTGGTGGGTTTGGACAACAGCCTGATGGATTTGGTCAACCAGCTGGTGGGGCTGGTCAGCCGTCAGATGGATTTAGCCAGCAACCAGGTGTATCTTTTGGTCAATCACCGGGTGGGGGCAGTCAGGGGTCCGAGCCTAAAAGGCAGATGGACGATATCGGGATTATGTCCTGGGATGAAATTGCCCAAAGTAAGGAAGCCCGTCAGGAAGAAGAAGTGGCGAGCGCAACGGACTACGAACGGATTAGCGCTGTTAGCAAGGAAAAAGAAGAAACCAATCCTTTGTTGGTAGGTGTCGGTCTTTTGCTGGCAGTGGGTATGCTGGCGTATGTCTTTATGGGCGATACTGGCAAGAGCTCGGGTGTTAATCACGCTACCTTTGAATTCGATTCGCTGCCGATGGTAGAGATTGATGTGACCTGTATCGGTGAAACTGACTGTATGCGTCAGGCGCGCGCTGCTTACACGCGTGGCATGGATTTGATTGAGAAACAGGATGTCGAGAACCGCAATCTGTTCGACGGTTATAAGCGAATGCTTGAAGCCAGAGAATTTCTCAGTCAGGCGAATTATCAGGGAATTCCTGATGATATGAAGAATCTGGAGAGTACGGAGACTGCGGCTCGCGATGAGTTGAATCGAATTTTCCGAAATTTTCAGATGCGTTTTCATCAGAGCCAGCAACGAAAAGATTATGAGGAGATGGTTCGTGTGTTGAACTCTGTTGTTGTGTTTTTTCCGGATAGAACGGCGCGTGAGCACCGCTGGGCAAACCATATGGAGGTCACGATGAAACGCAACGGAACGTATCCACGAACGTATTGATGCGATTACGATATTGGGAGCAGTAAAGTGCGTTGGAGTATGTTGTCGAGACTGATTTTTGCACTTCTGCTGATCGGTTTAGCGTCTTGTACGCATCCAGGAAAGATGGGGGATCGCGCTTTTGAGGCCGAGAATTACAGTCTGGCGCTGAAGTATTACGAAGAAGAGATGACGCAGGGGGCGAACGACTGGAACTTGTATTATCGCGCGGCAAAGGCTGCTACGCGGATCGGCAGTTTTTCTACCGCCGAGCGTTATTATAGTCTTTCGCTACGGTATGGTGGCGGGCTGGAAGTGGCAAAAGATCTGGCGGAATTTTACGTCCAGACAAGTAATTATGCGCGTGCTGTTCGTGTCTATCAGTTTTTGTTGAAACATACGGATGATCCGCAGCCGGTTTACAACAATCTTGGGACGGCGTTGATGTATGCTGGCAAGCCGCTTGATGGGGAATCGTATTTGATGATTTCGCAGCAAATGGCTCCGAAGAATCCATTGCCGTATATCAATCTGGGAGTGTTGTATGATCAGCATCTTAAGCAGCCGCAGTTGGCGCGGTTGTTTTTTGAGTGTTTTCTGGAACTGAGTGGTGAAGAGCCTAACGAGTCTACGCGGGTGGTCACGGCTCGTTTGCAGGAAATGAAACTTCATTCGTATACAGCGATAGATTATGAGGGGTTTCGCTGCGGTGAGCCCTATATTCCGGTACAGCGTCCGGTGAGGAATCTGCGTTCGTATTTTGAGGGACCAGAATGGCAGGACACGGAGCATGAGGAAGTCATTGAGCTGGGGCTTGAGTCGGTAGCGGAGCCTGGGGCGGGTACGGAAGAAGTCCTTGTGGAACGAGGAGGGGCTGTAGAAGCTCCGGCATCGTTGCCGGCGGCTCGAGAGCGTGCGCAGGCGGCACTGGCGGAGCGTCAGTACGATCAGGTGGTGCAGGAGTTGTCGGGTTATCCGATGGATAAACTTGAGGCACGTGATATGCTATTATTGGGAACGGCATTTATGAGAAGTGGCCGTACCAAGGATGCTTTGCCCTGGCTGGAGTGGTCTATGAAACGTGAGGCGACTCCGGAGGCGTTTGAGGCTTTGTTGGGCGTGTATCTCATGTTGGATGAGGGCGAACGTATTCAAGAATTTTGCCGGAAGTATCAGGGTCAGGCCGGGTTCTCTGCGGTTGCGAGCCAGTGCGCGGTGACGAAAGATGACAAATAATCGTTTGAGCAATGAAAACGATAGAAAATCTTCATTACTCCGTCAGTTTCGTGGGTCGATTGAAAGGGGGCGGGGCGCATCAGCAACAGAAATGATTATTTTGTTGGTGTTGATTGCGGTTGTTTGCATCGGCGTGTTTCGACTTTTTGGCGGGACCATCAAAAATAAGTTGACCGGAGCGCAGGCAACTGTGGCTGCGGTGGGAACGGAAGAAAAACAAACGCAGGGCAGTTTTGAGCAGGCTTCGGCAGCTGGTTCAGGTGGGGGAAGTGCGAAGAGCGCGGATAGCAACAGAAAGTCTCAAGCAGGAGCATCTGGCAGAAGTGTTGCCAATCAGGGAGGTCAGGCGATTGCGCCTTCGACATCCGTTGCCAAGGTTGAGCAGAAGCCGGGGTCGGTAGGCGGGTTTAACCCCTGGATACTGGCGATATTTCTTGGGCTGGCCGGGTTGCTGGTCTATGTTTTCTTTGCAAAAAAGAGCGATTAGATCGTGAGTGTCTTCAAACGATATTGGAAATGGCCTTTATCGCTTGATGTGATCTGGTTGCTTGTTCCGCTCCTGGGAATTATTGCCCGGTTGAGCGTCGAGCCGATTGCTCCTTACGATTATTGGTGGTCGCTGGCAATGGGGCGAATCATCGCGTTGGGTGGACAGATACCAGACTCGAATCTGTTTTTGTATACGCTGGATGTGACGACGCCGTTTTTTAATCAGCCGTGGCTTGCGCAGTGGCTGATGTATGTTTTGTATGAATGGGTGGGGCATACCGGGCTGGTGTTGGTGCGTAATGGGATTGTGGCACTGACCTGGTTTGGGGTTTTGTGGCTTGCGCTGCGGCGTTGTGCGGATGCACGACTGGTGGGCGGTTTGTCGCTTGCGATTGTGGTGGTCGGTGGCGTGGTGTTCGGGGTGCGTACGCAGATGTTTGCGTTTTTGCCGTTTGTAGCGACGCTGATCGTGCTGGTGCAGGTGGTTGAGAAGCAGATATCGCAGCGGTTTTTGTGGGTGTTGGTTCCACTGGTTGCAGTGTGGGCGAATTTGCATGGAACGTTTGTGCTGGCGCCGGTGATGGCGGGTTGTGTCGGGGGGGGATTTCTGGCGGAGCGGCTTTTGCGTGATCGTCGGGTAGATTTTGGTGAGGTTGTGGTGTGGGGTGGATTGCCGGTGATGCTGGGGCTGGGGGCTTTGCTGAATCCGTATGGGCCCGGGTTGTATGGCTATGTTATTGAGCTTTTTACAAATTCGTCGGTGTCTTCGGGCGTGACTGAATGGCAACCAGTTGATCCCACGACGGGAATTGGGGCACTGGTGCTCGGGCTGATGATTGTGAGCCTGGTGATACTTTTTTTGCGTCGGAAGTCTGTCCGACTCTGGGAGGCTTTGTTATTTGTAGCGATGGCTTATCTGGGGATGAGTTCGATTCGGTCGATATTCTGGTGGGCAGCCGTGTGGCTGATTGTGATTCCGCCACATCTTCAGGCGTTGGTAGCCGCTAGAACGCTACAAGGGGAGCAAGAGGATGTTCGGGTGAGTCAGGGGGAAGGGGTGATGCATGCGGTGATGGTCGTGATGATGGTGGTTATTGGGGTGTGTATTCAGCCGGGTATGCCATTGCATCGCCTGTTGCGTACCGGGCCGATGGTGGAGCAGTTCCGGCATGAGAAAGGTCAGCAGGTGCTGGACAGGATGAATGCTGTTGACCTTGTCGGGCTATTGAAGGAGCGGGGTTATCCGGGGCGGATTTTTCACGAGCAGGCTCTAGGAGGCTTGCTGGAGTTTGGGCTGACGGAGGGAGATTTACCGCAGGCGGTATCGTTTGTGGATCAGCGTATTGAGCTGATTCCGGAGCGCGTCTGGGATGAGTATTTTCTGGTGAGTCAGGGGCGGGCTGGGTGGCAGGAGATCGTTGCGCGCTATGGGATTGAGACGCTGGTGCTCGGAGAAGAGGAACAGGCCGGATTGATCCAGGTTTTGGAAGAGGACTCCGACTGGATTGAGGTCTGGCAGGATGCGCCGTATCGGGTGTTTTTCAGTAAGGCAGGAGCAGCAAGATTTACTCAATGGCGCTCAGAACCCACTGAAATAAATACTGACCGATGAAGATGTAGGCGAGGTCCATGGCGAGGGCAATTTTGAGCCAGGGCCAGATCGCAGCAAAGCCGGCGCCTTCGAAAAGGGCGGCGGTGATTTTTACACCGACGATAATCAGGGGAACTGCCAGTGGAAAGAGGAGGATCGGCAGCAGGACTTCGCGTAGATGGTTGTGGACAAGCAGAGCTGCCATCAGTGTGCCAAGAGCAACGAAGCCAAGGGTGCAGATGAAAATCGACAGGGCGTAGAGATGTAGCTGGTCGAGAATGTCCACAGAAAAGGCCAGGGCGAGCATGGGCAGTAAAACGGCTTCGAAAATCAGCATGAACGCGAGGTTCAAAAGCAACTTGGCCCAGTAGAGGCTCTGGTGTGTGCGGGGGATCAGAGCAAGTGCGCGCAGGCAGCCGCCTTCTTTTTCCTGAGTAAAGGTTCGGGCGATGGCGAGTGTTCCGGAGTAGACGATGGAAACCCAGAGGATGCCGGGAAAGACGATCTTTACAGAGTCATCGTCTTGATAGAAGGCAAAGGTAAAGACGACCATCAGTAAAATAGCGAAACTGACGGTGGTCGTGAGTACTTCTTTGGTGCGTAGTTCTCTGCGCAGATCTTTGAGAAGAAGGGTTCGGACCTGATGGAAAAAAAGTGTCGTGGGCATCAGGAAAACTGCTGGTAAGCGTCGAGGATTTCGGCGGTGGTCTGGGCATGATCGTCGAAGGTGATTTTGCCGCGTTTTAGGACAAGGAGGCGATCGATGCGATTTTCGAGAACGTGGTGGTCGTGGGTGATGAGGACGACAATGCGGCCGTCATCGCGTAGCTCGGTGAATATTTCGGAAACGGTATGGATGGCGTTCTGGTCGAGTCCGGTGGTGGGTTCGTCGAGCAGGACCAGGCGTGGGTTGTGGAGCAGGGCGCGGGCGATGGTAAGACGCTGGCGCATGCCGCGTGAGTAGGTGCTGGCGCGGCGGTCGGCGGCGTGGGTGAGTCCGACGCGTTTGAGCCAGTGTTCGGTAAGTTTTTCCGGTGTTTTGAGGCCGTACATGCGGGCGTAGAACTCGAGGTTTTCGCGGCCTGTGAGTTCATCATACAGCAGGGAATCATGGCTGACCCAGCCGATGTGGGCGCGTGCGTTTTTGGCGAACGTCTTCCAAGGAGTGGCGTCGTAGAGAATTTTGCCCTGGGAGGGGGCATCGAGCGTGGCCAGGATATTGAGCAGGGTAGTTTTGCCGGCACCATTGCCACCGAGAAGGGCAGTGATTGTGCCGGCTTGAAAGCTGGTTGAGACGCGGTGAAGAGCGAAAGTGCGGTCGTAGCTTTTAGAGACCTCCCGCAGTTGAACGGTGTTCATGGCAGGCTCAGGCGACGGCAGCTTCCAGGTCATGGATTTTTTTGAGGATCAGGGCAATCCGCTCGCGTAGATGAAGGGAAGAGATTTCGTAGGATTCTTCTTCTAAGTCGCCATCGCGGTAGGCTGTTTCGAGCAAGGTGAGCTCATCCATTAGAAGGTCTTTCTCTTCGGCCAGAGCGACAATGGCTTCGCGGATCGCTGCCGGGCTTTGCATGCGTTTGTGTTCGTGGCGTGCGTAAATGAAGACGAAGATGGCGGCGGCCAGGCCGAGGGCCAGTGCGATCCAGGGGCCAGGTGGTTGTCCAAAGGGTAGGCCACGCAGCGCGAATTTGTAGGACTGGCCGGCTTCTACTTTTTTGCCGGTAGCGGTGAGAAATTCCATGTCAGAGCGCAGTCCACCGAGGCCTGCACCGGCGCTGACATCGAATCCGGGAGCGACCATTTCGAGGCCATCCAGGCGTGGGACTTTTGCGTACTGAGTTTGCAGAGGTGCGATGACTTCGATGTTGTTGGCCGGGTAATCCATGGTTTGTTCGTAGACGAACTCGGAAGATTTTACGGACATGGAGAACCGAACCTGCAGGGTAACGGCCTGACCGGGTACCAGAACTCCCTGCCAGAAGACGATGCTGTTGATGACATTGGCTTCACCGGCGCCGGAAACATGGATGCCCTGTGCTTTGGTGGGAAGAGCAAGGGGCAGGCCGCGCTCGAACTTGGGGTCGGAGAGCAATGATACATCGATGGCGTTGGGGCCATTGACGGTGAGCGTCCAGAACTGGGTAAAGATCATGTAGTCTTCCCAGGGTTCGACGATCGTGCGCAGGTTGCTGATGGCGATGCCGGAAGGATCGTGTCCTTTTTCGTAGACTTTGAGGTCTATGACCGAGGAGGCAGAGGGTGTAATGGGATTGCTGACGAAGCTGATGCCTCCGTAATGGACGATCGCGTGGATGCGTAGTCCGCGGGTGATCAAGGATTCGGGGACGTTCTCGAAGATGGCGACGCCGTTCTCGTTGGTAATGGCGGTCAGTTCCATCTCGGGCGCAGGTGCTGTGGGTTCGAAAGGACCACGAGCGCGTGCGGCCTGGAGCAGCACAGGCAGATTGGCAAGAGAAGCCGTGGAATTGCTACCGTGCTGGACCCGAACTTGAACGCGCAGCGATTTTTGTTGCGCTGGCGTCGGAGCAGTGGCTGCGTTTTCCGTGGGCGGAGTGGCAGGGGCCTGGGTTTGTTCGGCATAGCCCGGTGTCGTTGCGCCGAATATAAATAAAAGTAGAAGGGTGCAGAAGATGCGTTGAGGAGTTCTCATTGCGTGATCTCCGGGCGCAGGGATTGGTTGATGGAAGTTACTTCCGGGCTCTTCTTGGAGTTTTCGGCGTCGGCTGTTTCGGAGTTTCTGGCTGCACGATGGCCGCAGCGCGCGCAGAAGATGTCTTCGGGACGCAGTGGTTTATCGCAGCTCTCGCAGGTAAGTTCCGAAGCGTGCGCTGGAGTCGATGCATCGAGATGATTTTCGGCAGGCGTCGATATATCGGCTGCCTCTGGTGGGAGAGCCTTCTCATGGTTCGAGTTCAGCCGTCGGGTAAGCTCTTCGTTGATGCTTTGCTCCCAGGTGCGCCCACCGTGGATGGCGTCGAGGCGACGCATGATTCCGACGGCTTGTCGCTCGTAGGACTTTTTGAAGCGATTGTAGTCGTCTTCGGCGATTTTGTTGGTTTGCCAGTCGTATTCGATTTCGCGCAAGCTTTGTACGAGTGCCGTTTTGCGCGCGACGAGTAATTCGATGCTGCGTAGTTCGTCGTCGAGTAGTTCGGTACGCAATTGTGCTTCGCGCGAGCCTAGAAAGGGCTCGGCGGCCTTGTAGATAACGAACAACGTGAAGACCAGGGTGATGATAACGAACAACAATGTCATGATGCTTCCTGGGGTACGTCCAGAGTGAGGTCATCCTGAAGCAACGGTGTGCCGGGGGATGGCGTAGAGAGCGTACTGGTGTCTTGCACGATGCGCTCAAAACGAAGTGAAGATCCCCAGGAGGTTTCTGATTCCACGGTCCAGACGATCAGGGGGACGAAGCAAAGTAAAACGGCGGCTCCAAATGCAGTAGCGCGGCCAAAAAAGGAGGGCGAAAGTCGGAGTTTGTCCAGAGAATCGCGGGTTGGCCACAGACAGATGAGCGTTCCGATGACGAGCGTGACTCCACCGAGCCAGAACCACCAGGTAAAGGGGCTGATGAAGACTTTGAAGGCTGCGGTATTGCCGTTGGGTTCGTAGTTTACGAGTGCAACGTAGACGTCTTCCAGCGGGGTTGAGCGGATGTCAATTTCGCTGGTGGGCATCTGTGGACTGGCGTGGAAAATTGCTTTTCCGGGATGCAGATTGTATCGGAATTGACCTTTTTGTTGGACGGGAACCTGAGCCATAACCAGGATTTTTTCGCGGTCATTGCGCTCGGTCAGTCCATCATAGGTGAGAGTAAAGTCACCAATGGTGATGGATTCTCCGCGTTTCAGGGAAACGTCTTTCTCGATTTTCAGAGCGTTTCCGGAGAAAGCCAGAAAACAAAAGACGATGCCCAGGTGAACGATGTAACCGCCGTAGCGTCGTTTTTGTTTGATACAAAGTTCGATTACAGCGGTGATGATGGATTCGCCGTGCATTTTGCGGCGTGCACGGATGCCGCGGTAGAATTCCTGGACGATGGTCGCAGTGACAAAGATGCACAGGGCGACGGCTGTAATTGCATAGCCGGCGCTTGTGGAGTCCGGATTTACGCCAAGATGTACGCCGCGCAGGTTCCAGTAGGCAGCGATGGATACTGGCGTGAGCACGACCATCGCGAGGATTGGCGTGATGAAGTTATTGTTGAAGTTTTTCCAGGAGGCGCGGCGCCAGGAAATGATCGTGCCGACGCCCATCAAAAGCATGAGCAGCAGTCCCAGCGGGATCATCCATTTGTCGAACCAGGGCGGTCCCATGGCGATTTCCTGACCGGTGAATCCTTCTTTGATTTTCGGCCAGAGTGTTCCGAAGAGAACGACGCCGGTCATGCTTAAGAACAGCCAATTGTTAAAGATAAAGGTAGCTTCTCGGCTCACCGGGCTGTCGAGGCGTTGTTCCGCGAACATATCTTTCCAGCGCCACAAAAACAGGGCCGTGCTGGAGATGGCGAGTGTGAGCAGCAGCGTGAGGAAGAATGGGCCGATATCGCTCTGGGCGAAGCTGTGGACGGATTCAATCAGGCCGCTGCGTGTGATGTAGGTGCCGAAAAGCGTGAGCAAAAAGGTGCCGATCATCAGCCCGACGTTCCAGCGTTTGAGCATACCGCGGCGCTCTTGAATCATGAGCGAGTGGATCAGTGCGGTTGCTGTCAGCCAGGGCAAAAAGGATGCGTTTTCGACCGGGTCCCATGCCCAGTAACCGCCCCAGCCGAGTTCTTCATAGGCCCACATGCCGCCGAGGATGTTGCCGATGGAGAGAAAGAGCCAGGGGAGCAGGATCCATTTCCGGGCGGCTTCTACCCAGGCATTGGAGAAGTTTCCGGTGATGAGTGCGGCAATAGCAAAGGCAAAAGGAATGGTCATGGAGGCCATTCCGGTCAGCAGGGCCGGCGGGTGCAAGACCATTTTCGGGGTCTGGAGCAGTGGGTTGAGCCCTTTACCGACCGTGGGATCGTCGATGATTGTGAACGCTTCAAAGGGGTTGGAGCCAAAGGTCAAAATGATCAGAAGACCGGCTGTTACGGTCAGGCTGACCATGATGACCCAGGGCATAAAGTCCTGGTAGGAATTGCGGTTGATATAGACGCAAAGCGCTGTGAATAGCGTGACTTTCAGGACCCAGAAAAGCAGACTGCCGGCTTGTCCGCCCCAGAAGGAGCCCATGATATAAAAGATGGGCATGGTCTGGTCGGAGAAGTTCGCAACATATTGCAGGCTGAAATCATGCGTGACCAGGGCGTGCAAGAGCACAGCGGAAGCCGTGCTGACCGCACCAAAAACGGTGTAGGATGCAAAGCGGCTGGCCAGGATAAAGCGTTTTGAGCCGGTTTTGCCGGCAATAAAACTAAGTGCAATCCCGACGATCGATGCATACAGGGCAAGATAGATCGCAAAAAGCCCGATCCAATTCATGAGGTAACCTTGGGTAAGGGATTAGAGCGAAGCCTGCGGGTCCAGCGCAGTGGGCGGCTGGCCTTCATAGCGGCTCGGGCATTTGACGAGAATTTCGTCAGCATGCAGTGTTCCATTGTCATCAAGTTTGCCATGGGCAACGACTTCGACGCCTTCCTGGAAGGTATCGGGCAAAGCCTTGGCATAAACAACTGGCATGGAAACGCCTTGCTCAGAAATGCGGAAGTTGTGGCCTAGCTGGCCCGCCGTTCCGTCGATCGTGCCGGTTTCAACGACGCCTTTGATTCGGACGTGTTTGCCGTAGATGTTGTCGCCTTTTTCTACGGCCTGATCGACGCTGTAAAAGTATGTTTCGGCCTCCAGGCCATCGAGAACAATGAAGGCGATGGCAGCGAAAGCAACCAGAATACCAATCAACATACCCCAGTTTGTACCGGTTCGTTCAGGTGCTCTGGTCGGGGTGTCTTCCCCGTCATCATAAAGATCGTCATCAAGCGAGGCGAGTCGCTGGCGGCGTGCTTCAAGTTCTTTCTGGGCATCTGTCATCGTTAACCGCACATGTTAGAAGGGCAATTCAGGTATTTGCATCGAGAAAACCGAGGGACGCGAGCATGGTAACCATGCTGCGCAGGTGAATCATTCCCGGTTGTTCTTTGCCGGGTAGTCATTTGAGCTACCCGGTTCTGATGGCCCGATTCATCCAATTGGTTCTTTATGGCGGGTGTTTGTCCACTCGCCAGGCTATTTTCAAAGAAGTACGTAACCTAAAGCGCGATTGGGGACAAGTTGAGGGGACCGTAGTTTTACGTGGCAAATTGCCACAGAAAAACGCGCGGTGTTTACCAGAGATCGATGACGGAGGATTTGGGCTCGGCCTTCTTCGCGGGAGCTTTTTTGGGCGTCGATTTCGTCGTGGCTTTGGGCCTGCTTGGTGTGGAGCGCTTATTGGTGCGTGAGGTGGTTGCCTTTTTCACGGGAGCCGCGGTTCGCTGGGCGTGATGATGAATCAGATCCGTAAAACTTTCTTCGATGACAAATACCGTGTTGTCGAGTCCGAGATTGAGCTCGAAGGAGGGTTGTTTGGGATCGAAGACGACATAATCTTCGCTGTCTTTGTCGAAGACCGGGGTGTCCACGGTAACGACGGATTTGGTGCCGATGATGCCTTCAAATGCGAAATGCGCTTTGCCGTCTTGATCGGTTCGGGCAATTTCTTTGCCATCGAGTTTGAGCGGCAAGTTGGCGCAGGCGTCTTCCTGGAGTGATTCGTCGCAGTTGAGTTGTACCCAGGTGAGGTAGGAGTTTTTCAGCGAGTGAACGGTCGTGCGCAGGGTCAGTGGGATGCCGACAAAATTTCCGTCCACGCCTTGTCGGACGGTGAGAGTGTCCTGCAAGATCTGGTCACTGGTGAAGCGGTATCCACTGAGGTTTCCGGCGCTGATTTCGATCGGCGTATTGGGCTTTTCGATAATTCGCGCGGCGAAGGTGCCGTTTTTATCGGTATATCCGACGACCTGTCCATCAACGAGAACGGGGACTTTGGCGACCGGGGCGTCATTTTGATCGTAGACGTAGACTTCGAGTCCGAAATCAATTTCCGAAGGGCCGCTCGGTGGCGGAGGATCGCCGCAGGCATTTATCATGCATGCACTGAGAGCCAGGAGGGCGGTAAGCAGTCCGGTTTGATAGATGGAGCGATGAAACTGCGTGGGTCGGCGACTTTCGGTTTTCATGTGGATCTCCAGAAAAGCAAGCGAAGCAAGGGATACAGCAAGGTCAAGAGAGCAAAGAAAGATTAGTTATTCGCAGTCTGGCGTCGCGCTACACGTTCCACCTTGGCGTGGGTGACGTTTTCGAAGAAATCCAGGGCCCTGGCATCGGGATCAACCATTTTCAGGGTGCGGTAATTGCGGCGACTGCTGCCGATTCGACCCTCGAGGACTTCGGATTCTACGCTGTTGCGCAGCGTGCTCATAAACTCTTTAACGATGGCCTTGCTGTAAAGATCTTCGAGAATTGCAGTGTTTTCGCTGTTGTTCTCGTCATCGAGAAGAATGGCTTCGGTAATGGCTTCGAGTGCTTCTCGGTAGGTTGGCAGAATACGGGAATCTGGCATGCGCCGGGCTTCTTCGATGAGAGTTTTGGCGCGCTGGCGTAGTTCTGCAGCTTTTTCGGGTGATTTGGTTCGTTGCTGACTGTTGTCGGCTGGCGGATTGAGTTTGAGGCTCGTGGTGATGGAAAGTCGCGGATCTTCTTTGACAGGAGGTAACTGCGCGGCCGGGTTGGCTGCTGCAGGTGCAGGTTGTGCGTCGGAATTTGGATTGGCTCCGTCTTGTCGATTGATGCCGGCAGCAGAGTCGGCCAGTGCGGCGGCTTCCTGCGCTCTTCGCGCGCTTTGCTCTTCCTGTAATTTGCGGCGTGCTTCTTCTTCGGCGAGTTGAGCTTGCTGTGCTTGATGTTGAGCACGTGCTTGTTTGGCGGCTTCTTCGCTTTGCCAGTACATCAATCCGCCGAAGATCAGAAGCAGGGCTGCTGCAACGGCGCCGACTTTTTTGATGTCGAGATTTTTGAGGTCCAGCCCGGGTTTGGTGGCGAGGGATGCTGCAAATTCTTCGGCCGTTTGTGGGCGCTCGGCGGGATTGTTGGACAGAGCTTTGGTGAGAGGAGCTTGCAGGGATTTGTCGAGCGCCTGAACGCGATTGAGTTGCAGGGGAAGGCCGGTGAGCGCGGCGACGGCTACGGCGGCAAGGCTATAGATGTCGGTTGCCGGGCTGAGCTGGCGTTGCTCGAGTGGGCGGTGCATTTCCTGCGGGCCGAAGTCGCCGAGATTGCCGCGTTCTTCAAAGCGCAGCATGTCAAAGGGTTCCACGCGGACGGAGCCGTCGGGCTGAATCCAGAGCGCGTCGGTGGTGAGGTTCGCGTAGGCGAGTTGTTGGGAGTGTGCCGTAGCCAAAACGCTGGCTGTTGCGAGGATCCAGGGCAAGACGGTTTCTTTGGGCAGCGGGCCCTGTTCCTGGAGTACAGCGGTGAGGCGTGCGCCGCCGGGGTGATCGAGCTCAACCCAGAGTCCGGTGTTGGTGGCGAGCATGCCGTTCATGCCGATGAGATTCGGGTGTTTGAGGGCGTTGAGCTGGGCGATGCGTTGACGCAGGGGCGTGCTCATTTCGTGGGCCGGCCCCTGCCAGACACGTTTGAGGATGACGCCCTGACCGAGTGCATTGTTGGCAAAGATCAGGGTGACGTCTCCGTTCTGGATGGAGCCCGGGCCGTAGTGATAGGCCTGGCGCAAGATCGGATCGTTTTCGATATCGTCGCCCATGGCGGCGCCGCCGACAGCACCGGCCGAGTAGCTTTCGCTTCCGGCCATCAGCGAGGCGACGTCAACAAACTGGGTGTTGCCGTCGTAGCCGGCGGCTTGTTGTTCGGGCGTAAAATAGGCGGCTTCGTTGGCGAAGTCGTTGAGGTTTACGAACTGGGTGTGTCCTTCGTCATCGTCGGCGCCGAAATCTCCGCCGGAGGCTGGCGGCGCGTAGGCTGGTGCCGCGCCGTAGCCGGAGTTGGCAGGCTGTGAGCTAGCGGGCGGCGTGTAGGTTGGTGCCGCGCCGTAGCCGGAGTTGGCAGGCTGTGAGCTTGCGGGCGGCGTGTAGGAGGGCGCGCTTGAGTAGGGCTCGGAGCCGTAGCCGGACTGGGGGGATTGTCCGGGAGAATAACCCGTGGGGATTTCGAACAGGGCCGTGGCTTCATCGGCAAAGGAATTGTTCGAACTCATGTTTGGAGGCGGCGCAAACGAAGGTGCGGCCTGAGAAACCTTGGACTCCAGCGCGTGGAGGTCGACGAGTTGGGTATTATCATCGCCAAAGTCGTCATCATCGCTCTGTTGTTGGCGCTGATTATGCTTGTCGATCAGGCTTCGGCGAGCTTGTTTGAAACGATCATCGGACATGATGGGAAAACACTCTGCTGGAGGAAAATGTCATGGGTTTGGTCGAAAAATTGCTAAACCCGGCAGGATTTTATGGGGTCAGAACCCTGTAAAAGTCTAGAAAAATGTTTGCGGG
Source organism: Lujinxingia vulgaris (assembly GCA_040393065.1). Taxonomy (GTDB): domain Bacteria; phylum Myxococcota_A; class Bradymonadia; order Bradymonadales; family Bradymonadaceae; genus JACCWM01. The sequence goes on from JBEBUW010000014.1 coordinate 24,059, forward strand.
TTATTTGGGCGGAGTAAACCAGTTTTCGTCGATAGGAATCCCGCGTTCGTAGACTTCGGGCAAAAACGAGGGTTTGTTGCCGGTTGGTTCGAGCTGGCCGAGTACTTTGCCGCTGGGATCTGTACCACGATGTTTGAATACAAATAGGGGGTTGATTTTGTATTCACCGTTGGCGTCCAGTCCGAGGACTTCGCTGATATGGGTGAGTTTACGGGAACCGTCGTTAAAACGACTGGTCTGGACGATGACCTGGATAGCGGATGCGACCTGGCTGCGCAGGGCCATGAGCGGCATGGCGACTTCGTTCATCATGGCCATGGTTTCCAGACGACGCAAGGTATCGGCCGGGTAGGTGGCGTGGGTGGTGGACATGGTTCCACCGTGGCCGGAGGTCATGGCCTGGAGCAGGGTGAGGGCTTCGCCGCCGCGGATCTCACCGATGACGATGCGGTCGGGACGCAGACGCATGGCGGAGTGGAAGAGGTCACCGATTTCGACTTTGCCGCGGCCTTTGGAGTCGGGGCCTCGTGCTTCCAGCATGACGACGTGTGGCTGCTGAAGCTGCAACTCGGTGGAGTCCTCGATGACGATGATGCGGTCGTCCGGGCTGATGAGCAGGGAGATGACGTTGAGCAGCGAGGTTTTTCCGCTACCGGTACCGCCGGCGACAATGATGTTGCGTTCGATTTTTACGCAGATGTCGATAAATTTGGCGGCTTCGGGGCTGACGCTGCCAAAGCTGATGAGATCATCGATGGTGAGCGCGAATTTACCGAAGCGTCGGATGGCGACGGAGACGCCGTTTCGGGCGCAGGGAGGCAGAACGACGTGAACGCGGCTGCCGTCGGGCAGGCGTGCATCCATGCGGGGATTGAGTTCGTTGATCGTTTTGCCGACGAACTGGGCGATGTTTTTTACGCCGCCCATCAAATCGTCTTCGGTGTCGAAGCGGGCGTCGGTTTTGTACAGCTTTCCTTTTACCTCGATCCAGATGTCATCCGGGCCGTTGATCATGATCTCGCTGACTTTTTCGTCATCGAGATAGGGCAGGACACATTTGAAGTAGCGCCGGATGGATTGATCGAAAATTTGTCTTGGAATTGTGTTTGTGGACACTGCGTATTACTCGCGCTGAAAAAGCAGAACGAAGGTTGTGGACTCTGTAAAAAATCAGGGAGCAAGGGCTCGCTTTGCGGGTATCGTACACCCATTTGCGTTATGCGCCACTATACATGAGGCATAAAAAGCACGTCAATCAGGCATCCGGCAGGGTTCGTGCAGGCTGGTCGGGGCGAAGCAATTCTGTAAAACCTCTGGTGCGATGGAATTTTCATCGATGAAAAGTAGCTCTAGCAGGAACTTCGCGGCGGGCGCTGTTTTCTATACAGAATCTGCGCAGATATGCTAAGCGAGGGCGGTCTTTCGTTTTGCTCGGGTCGGTTGTGAGCGGAGTGGGGCGGAAGAGTCGATCGATTAATTGGCTGAGTTTTGAGCCGTTACGGCCTGTGAAAGTGGTAGTTTTGTCATGATGCGAATCTTCGATGAGAAGTTTTTTCCGATCCTCGTGGTGCTGACGGCGGCGGCCGTGCTGGCGTCGCTGGGGCTGATCTTTTTTCATGCTCCGATCGAACTGACGATGGGGATCGTGCAGAAAATTTTCTACGTGCACGTGCCTTCGGCGATGGCGGCGTATGCCGGGTTTACGTTGGCATCGGTGTGTAGCCTTTTGTATTTGATTCGGCCGAATCGCTACTGGGATATGGCGGCCGTGGCGGGTGCCGAGGTCGGGTTGTTGTTTTGTCTGTATGTGTTGATTTCGGGTCCGCTGTGGGCGTTCAAAGCCTGGGGGAAGGCGTGGACGTGGGATCCGCAACTGACGGCAACGTTTGTGTTGTTTTTGTTGTACGGTGGCTATGTGATGTTGCGCAGTTTTACGCGTGCGGACGATCGGATGCGTAAGCTGGCGGCGGTGCTGGCGGTGTTTGCTTTCATCGATATTCCGATCATCCATTACTCGGTGCGGATGTGGGGTGGCCTGCATCCGGTGATCGAGCGCGAGGGCGGTGGTGGTCTGGCACCGGCGATGAAGCTGACTTTTAGCGTCAGTATGTTTGCCTTTGTATTGTTGTTTGCGGTGATGGTCTGGATGCGTTTTCGCGTGCGCTGGAAGGAGTACGAGCTCGATTTGCTGTATCTGGAAGTCGAAGATCTGGCGCGTACGCGTGAAGGTTAATTGTTACGAGCCGATAGCAAGCTCACGTTCATAGTAAGGTAAAAAAGTAATGCGTCTTTTCATCAAGCAGATTGTAGGGATCGTGGCGCTGGCCGGGGTTGGTTTGTTGAGCGCATCGGCGGCTTTTGCGCAGGAGGCGGGAGGGACTCTTTCGCTGGCGGCGCGCGAGGCCAGTGTGCCGGGCGGAACGCTGCTGTTGGCGGCGTATCTGGCGTTGTGGCTTCTGGTTTTTGGTTATCTGGCGATGATCATGCGTCGGCAGCGTGCATTGAGCCGGGATTTGGCGGCGCTGGAGCGGCGGATGGATGAAGTGTTTGACGGTAGTGAAAACGACTGACGACGTTGCCAGGTCCGACCGGGTGTTTTGAGTTATCGGGCTGAGCCAGGTTGTCTTGAATTTAATGGATGCATGCAAACGGCGGGTACATTATGGCACCGACATTTATTTCGACGGCAAAAAAATTCGAACCACTGAGCGTTACACCGGTGACGGGCGTTCGCGAGATGCTGGAGTTTGTGCGTTTTGCACGGGATTTGTACAAAGACGATCCGCATTATCGCAGTCTGCCGGATGTGTTGATTTTGCGGGATCTGAGTCCTTTGACCAATCCCTGGTTTGAGCACGGTGAGGCACAGCTTTTTGTGGCGCGGCGCGGCAAAAAAATCGTCGGTCGACTCACGGCTCATATCGATCAGGAGCATCTAAAGTTTCACCAGGATAAGACCGGTTTTTTTGGATTTTTTGAGTGTGAGAATGATCCGCATACCGCGCAGATGCTGTTGGCGGTGGCCGAAGACTGGTGTCGTAAGCGTGGGATGGAGCGGATCCGGGGGCCGTTTTCGTTTTCGGTCAATCAGTCCTGTGGCACGCTGGTGGATGGTTTTGATTCGCCGAATTACATCATGATGCCGCACGGGCGCCGGTATTATCAGGAGCTTTTTGAGAAGGCCGGCTACGCCAACGCGATGGACATGTATTCGTGGCGTTATACGCGGGAATCGCCGCCGGAGCAGGTTTTGCAGATTGCCGACGCAGTGGCCGAGCATCCGGGCCTGGTGGTGCGCCAGATCGACATGAAGAACCTGGAGCGGGACATCGGAATCATTATGGATATCTATAATGATGCCTGGTCTAAAAACTGGGGCTTTGTGCCGATGACATCGTCGGAGCTGGATTCGATGGTGGCGGATTTTCGTATGATTGCCGATCCGGCCATGTGTCTGGTGGCCGAGGTTGATGGCAAACCGGCGGCGATGGCCGTGGCGTTGCCGAATCTGCATGAGGTTGCGCACGCGATCGATGGTAAGTTGTTGCCGCTGGGTTGGGCGCGGGCTGCCTATCATCTGAAGGTCAAGGGGCCGAAGACGTTTCGCCAGGTGTTGCTGGGCGTGAAACGTGAGTATCGCGGCAGCTCGCTGGGCGGTTTGAGTTTGCTTTTGTATGTGACGATTCATCGCAATGCGTACGCGCGCGGCTATGTGGAGGCCGAGGCGAGTTGGACGCTTGCGAATAACGACAAAATCAATTTTGGGATGTCGTTCATGGGTGCGGAGCACTACAAAACGCAACGGGTGTACGAGAAGCCTTTGTGAGCATTTTGAGTGGGGGAAGGACGCGCGAAGAGCAAAGGCAAAATGCGCACGCAAAGACGTGAAAACACGAATTGCCGCGAAGGTTTTGTTAAACCTTGGCAAAGAATTGGAAAAGAAAATGAACGGTGCACCGCGTAGCGAGGTATTAACCTCCGCGGAGCACCGTATTTTGTTGGATACGTTCGAAGGTTTCGGGGCGTTTACGCTAGAATGTACGAGAAAAGGGTTTGAAAATGCGGGTTTTTGTGACGGGTGGTACGGGGTTTGTGGGCTCGCATGTGGTGGAGCATTTGTTGGAGGCCGGGCATAGCCCGGTGTGTCTGGTGCGCAAAAGCTCGGACACGAAGCATCTGGAGGAGCTTGGGGTGGAGCTGTGTGAGGGCTCGATGTCGAAGCCGGCGGCGCTGGCGGACACGTTGGCCGGCGTCGAGGCGGTGCTTCATATTGCGGGGATCATCAAGGCGCGCACGTATGATGAGTTTTTTGCGGTGAACGGTGCGGCATGTGGCGAGCTGGCGGCGGTGGCGGCGAAGGCCAATCCGGATTTGAAGCGTTTTGTGCTGGTTTCCAGTGTCGCGGCGCAGGGCCCCGGCGAGGGGAATCGGGGCCGGAGCGCGGGCCGGGAGCCGGAGCCGGTGAGTCAGTATGGCAAGAGCAAACTGGCCGGGGAGCGAAGCGTGCGGGAGTTCTGTGGGGATCTGCCGCTGACGATTGTTCGGCCGCCGATCGTGTACGGGCCGCGCGACTACGGGATGCTCGATGTTTTTAAGATGGCGAGTTACGGACTTGCGCCGGTGTACGGAAAGGGCGCGGGGTATCTGAGCGTCGTTCACGTGGACGATCTTGCGCGGGCGATTGTGGCGTGCATTGAGCAGGAACATCCCTCGGGTTCGGTGTTCACGGTGGACGATGGCAAGGCTTATTCCTGGCTTGAGCTGACAAAGGCTATTGCCGGTGCGTTTGGCAAGCGGCCGCTGACGCTGAAGCTGCCGCCGGTGGCTTTTAAGATCGCCGCGAATTTGAGCGAGGGTTATGGCCGGGTGGTGGGCAAGGCGATGATCTTTGGTCGCGATAAATGCCTGGAGATGGGGCAGGAGAGCTGGGTCTGTGGGCATGAGGAGATTTCGGCCGTGCTGGGCTGGTCGCCGCAAATTACGCTGGAAGAGGGCGCAGCGGAGACGGCGCGGTGGTATCGGGAAAATCGCTGGATTTAGGGGCGTCGGCCGACTCACTTTGGCGTTTTGCGAGTTGGCAATCCAAAGGCTTGTCTTTTGTGAAGGCGCGAGGCCTCGAAGGAAGAAAGCAAGGAAAAGTGTGGGGGACCGCGCAGGATAAGGGCGAACGTGCGTGTAAGGGAGTTTCTTGTGGAAAGGAATCGCTTGCACATGCGAGCAAGGGAGAGGAGCGCGGGTGGGGAGGCGTCTTCCCGGGGAGGAAAGCTCCTTGTGAGCGTCGGAAAAAGCGTACTCTCAGGGAAGAAAGCTCGGGGTGAGCCTTGGGGAAGTCCGTTACGCGGGTGGGAAAGCTCCGGGTGAGCGCGGGGAAATGCGTACTCGTAGGGAGGAAAGCTCCGGGTGGGCGCGCGGGCGTTTGTTGCGTGGGTGGGAAAGCGGCTTCCGTGAGTTAAGCAGTCGTGTTCCTGTGCAGGAAAGCGGCTTTGTTGTGTGGAGAAGTCGAATTCGGGTGGGAGAGTGCGCCAGGTTGGCGCACTCTGAGGGGATTACATCTCGTCGAGGATGTTGATGCCGAGGGTGGTGAGGCCGGCTTCCAGGGTGTGGGTGACGGCGCGGGCCAGCAGGAGGAGGCCGTCGCGGCGCGGGCCGGTCAGGTCGACGATGCGGTGATCTGCGTCGTTGTAAAGCGTGCTGAAGGCTTTGCAGATGTTGAAGAGTGGTTCGGTGATCTTGCTGGGATCGAGGTTGCGGGCGGCCAGCGCGACGTAGTGCGGCCATGCCTGGAGCTGGCGGATGAGCTGGAGTTCGAGCTCGGAGCCGAGCGACATGAGAGCTTCGGTGGTTTGTTGCTCGTCGAGAGCGGGCCAGCCGCCGAAGCGGCGCGCGATGCTCTGGATGCGGGCGTAGCTGTAGAGGCAGTAGGGGCCGGTGCGTCCCTGGAAGTCGATGGATTTCTGGGGATCGAATTGCACGGTGCTGCGCGGATTGAAATCGAGGATGAAGTATTTGAGGGCGGCCAGGCCGATGACTTCGGCGCGGCGCGCGATTTCCTCGGCGGGAAGCTCGGCGTAGCGTTCCTGGATGGCTTCGGTGGCCAGGGTGACCATGGCGTCCATGAGTTCGTCGGCGTCTACGACGGTGCCTTCACGGCTTTTCATCTTGCCTTCGGGCAAAAGAACCATGCCGTAGGAGAGGTGAAAGAGGCGGCCGATGAGTTCGGGCTTGAGCAGGCCGAGGACGCGGAAGAGAACGTCGAAGTGGTAGTCTTGTTCGTCGCCGACGACGTAGATCATGCGATCCATGTTGTAGGTTTCGAAGCGTTCGAGGGCGGTGCCAAGGTCCTGGGTCATGTAGACGCTGGTGCCGTCGCCGCGCAGCAGGACTTTTTTGCCGGTGAGACCGACGCGTTCCAGATCGCAGACGATGGCGCCGTTTTCGGCGCGCTCGAAAATGCCGGCGTCGAGTGCGTCGACCACGATTTGCTTGCCGAGCTGATAGGTTTTGGATTCGTAGTAGACGTGGTCAAAACCGACGCCGAGGCGCTGGTAGGTCTGGTCGAAACCTTCGAAAACCCAGGCGTTCATCATTTGCCAGAGTGCGACGACGGATTCTTCGCCGGCTTCCCAGTCGACGAGCATCTGGCGGGCCTGGCCGCCGAGTTCGCTGTGGGTGTTGAAATAGGTGTCTTTGTAGGCGGAGACGAATTTTTTCTGCAGTGCGTCGGAATCGTCGCCGAGTTCTTTTTTGGCGGCGGCGCCGGCCGGGGTTGTGAGCCAGGTCTGGAATTGTTCGGCGGCCTGTTCGGTGCGCTGCCAGCCTTTGTATTCTTCCTGGAAGCGTTTTTCGAAGAGCACGTAATATTCGCCGACGAGATGATCGCCTTTGATGCCGCTGGATTCGGGCGTCGCGCCTTCGCCAAAGAGCTGGTAGGCGAGCATGGATTTGCAGATGTGGATGCCACGGTCGTTGATGAGGTTGACGCGGGTGACGTTGTGGCCGGCAAATTTGAGGATGTTGGCGACGGCGGCGCCGAGCAGGTTGTTGCGGACGTGTCCTAAGTGCTGGGGTTTGTTGGTGTTGGGCGCGGAGTATTCGATCATCCAGTGCTGCGGATCTTCGATGCTGTCGGCGCCGAATTTTTCTTTGGAATGAAGAGCTTCGCTGACGACGATTCTGGCCAGGCGTCCGGGATGCAGGCGCATGTTGACGTAGGGGCCGGCGGTGGAAACTTCAGCGATAAGGTCGTCTTCGGTGAGGGATTTCTGGATCTGTTCGGCGACATCGGCGGCGATGGCGGCCGGAGATTTTCGCAACTGGCGGGCGAGTACAAAGCAGGGAAATCCGCGGTCGCCCATGTGGGGTTCGGGGGGCGGCGCGAGATGTACCTGGTCCAAGAGTTCGGAGGGAACGTTGAGGGCTTCGAGGGCTTCGTTGCGCGCGCGAATAAACCGGGCTTCAATTGCGGAAATCTTCATGACTGGTCCATCGGTATAAAGGTGTAAAGGCAGGCCAAATCCGGGGCTGCGGGCGGCGAAGATAGAAGCGTCTTGGGGACTTGGCAAGACCTCGTGTGGTTTTGGTGCTGTGAGTAGGCGGAGAGAAAAGAAAAGGCAAAAGGCGCACGCGAAGGCGCGAAGCCGCGAATTTGCGCGAAGGAAAGACAAAGAAGCTGCAAAGCCGTGAAGGAAGAATGGGCGGAGAGAGAAGAAAAGGCAAAAGGCGCACGCGAAGGCGCGAAGCCGTGAATTCGCGCGAAGGAAAGACAAAGAAGCTGCAAAGCCGCGAAGGGAGAGTGGGCGGAGATTTAAAGTGTGCAGGTAGGATGGGGTGTTTGGGAAAAGGTGTTGTTTTTCAACGGTTTGGAGAATTTTTGCGTGCGCCTACTTTTGGAGGCGACGCACGGTTTATCCGCCGCGTACGGGTCGTCGGATAAGGAGTTAGGAAGAACTTTGTGAACCCGGGCGTCCTCAGCCGGAAATTCATGTCGAGTTACTGAAATTGTCCGGGCCTGGGCGCGACGTTTACGTAACCAGCAGAAAATCGGAGTAGAGAACATGGTACATCATGATAACGAACGCGAACGGGCGACGTTGCGTGAAGAGGAGGAAACTCTGACGACGACGCCGCGAACGTATAGCAGTGAAACATCGACGTATGTGAGCAGCGCGGCGATTGTGGAGCCGCATCGTCAGATCGCCTGGAGCGCAATTTTTGCCGGTACGGTGGTCGCGCTGGTGGTGATGATGGTTTTGAATCTGCTGGGCCTTGCGATAGGTACGCTGATTCTCGATCCGACGACGGGCGATAATTTGCAGGGGCTTGGAATCGGAGCCGGCATCTGGACGCTGGTCTCGACGCTGATTGCGCTGTTTGCAGGTGGCTGGGTTGCGGGTCGTGTGGCGGGACTGGCGGATCGTGGCGGTTCGATGCTGCATGGTGTGGTGACCTGGGGACTGTTTAGTCTGGTGGCTGCCTTTATGATGGCGACGGCTGTGGGTGGGCTGTTTGGCGGTGCGCTGGGCGTGGTGGGGCAATCGCTCCAGGCGGCAGGCAGCAATCCGCAGCTCACGGAACTGATCCAGGGTGAGGTGCAGCAACAGCAGGATCAGCCGGGGCCGGTGGTAACAGAGGGCGAGGCTTCGGAGATTGGGGCGCAGGCGGCTCAGATTGGTGAGCAGGCCAGTAATGTTGTGAGCGGCGCGGCATTCTGGGGATTTGCGGCGCTGTTGCTGGGTGGAATCCTGGCAGCGATTGGTGCGCGGATGGGTGGCAAATCCTTTGAAGAGGAAGATCTGGTGACACGCGATCGGGCTTATAAGGAGTATCGGCCGGGGCGGGTGCGTCACGCGTAGTGTGGGCGGCGGTCCTAAATCGACGATCGCCGGCGGTCCTAAATCGACGATCGCTTTGCCAGACCCTCGGGACGGCCTATGAGGCCTATCCCTGCGGGTCTGGCTTCGCGCTCCTCAATTTATGACTCGCCGCAGACGTTGGGGGGCAGACGCTGGCGCGTCTGGGCTGCTTGCGCAGCCTTTTTTATTTGGAGGAGGCTGCTTGCGCAGCCTTTTTTGTTTGGAGAGCGTTGTGTAGGGTAGAGGAGTTCTGTGAAAGGGCGTGTGGTATTGGAATGGATGCGGGTTGAAGGAGGCGAGTTTTGAAGCTGAAGAGGCCGGGAGATAATTTATTTAATGCGAGGAATCTGCTGCCGATTCCGTTTTTCTTGATCATGCTGGTGATCTTGGGAGATGTGCTGTTTCAGTATTTTGGGGGAGGCGCTGTTCCGGGGTGGAAAGTGGGGGTTTTGGTGGTGCTGGTACTGTATGTGGGTGGGCGGGCATGGTATGGAGTGCGTCAGGCAATTGATTTTGAGCGGTAAAAAACTTGAGATTTCGACCATTGGAGCAGGTGATGCGGTATAACTCGGCGGTGATTTTGTTGTTGGTGGGGCTTTTTGTGTTGGTGGGCACAAGCGGTTGTAAGTCGGACGAAGACAAGGTGCGCGATGTTGTGCAGCGTGCTGTGGATCAGTGTCTGGAGGGGAAGGATACGTTTGTGGAGATCACGTTGTTTGATCGAAGCAAGACCAGCCTTTTGCGTGAGGGGTGTGAAGAGCCGATGGGCGAAGTGACGATGGTCAACAAGATTCAGGCGAAGGTTTCGACGGGGCCGATTGAGTGGATGGCTGAGGTCGGCGGGGCGGGCAGTGCCTGGGTTCTGGCGAAGGCTTCGTGGGAGAATGTGGATCGGGCGCGGCTGTTCCGTCGGGAATCGGATGCGACGGTGGACGAGTATCAGCGTGCGGAAGCTGCGCTGGCTGCGGCACAGGAGCAGTTGCCGAGGAATTCGTGGATTCGTGTGGAGCGGTTGAAGAACTTGCTGGATCTGCGGGTAAAAACGCTGGTGGCGGGCGATCCGGAGCCGACGCATATCGGTGATGCTGCGCGTACGTACTATAAGGAGACGCTGGCGTGGGCCGAGGAGGCCAATAAGCCGGAGGTTGCGGCGGAGGCGCGTGTGATGGTGATCGAGCATTTGCGGCGCTATCGCAATCGTCAGTTGTCAGCGTTGGACGCGATCGGTTCGCAGGATGCGTGGTTGGAGAAGTCGATTTCTGAGGCGCTCAAGGAAGGTAATAAAGACGAAGCCGAGAAGATGCGCGTGGAGCTGGAAGAGCGGCAGGCCAATGCGGTGAATGATCGGGTTGTTGTGCAGGAGCGGATCGATCAATCGCTGGCGAATATCTGCGCGGAAATGGAGGGGTTGTCGTTGACTGGCGTTGCGGATAGCGATTTGCGTGAGCGGATCAGCGGTGTGCTTGAAAGTGTACAGTGCGGCGACCAGGCGAAGGCTGCGCAGTGATTTTGCGGCTGTAGGCGGGTTATGCAAACTGCCTGAACAGCGTGTTTGAGAACATTGAACCAGGGTGCTTCGGAGGGAGCATCCTGGTTTTTTGTTTCTTGGAGAAGGGTGGAAGACAGGGCGAATTCAGGCGAGAAATTCGGTGAGGGAGCGGATGAATTGGGGAGGGCAATCTTCCATGGGGGAATGGCCGCAGTTCTGGAAGACGGTTATTTTGGAGTGGGGGACGTGGCATTTGAGCAGGCGCACGGTGGAGGGAGGGATCATGCGGTCATGGGTGCCCCACATGATCAAGGTGGGGAGGTCGAGTTTGTGGGAGCCGGTGATGCGATCCGGGGTTTCGAGCAGATTCTGGGCCAGGGCGAGCATGAATTTGAGGCGTTCGGGGTTCTGGATGGGTTCGAGGTACTGATCGATTTCGGTCGGAGTCATGCGCGCCTGGCGCCACTGGAAGGGTTCGTACATGCGCACGCCCATGCGGCTGGTGCCGAGTCGGGCCAGGGAAACGGGCAGGCGTTTGACGAGATTGGGTGCCCAACGTGGAACGGCAAGGCGCAGGCCGGGGCTGACGAGAGTGAGAGAGTCGAGGCGTGCGCGGTCGGTGGGGCGGTTGGTCGCAAGGTAGGAAAGAATTGCGCCCAGGGAGTGGCCGACGAGATGAATCGGGGCGGGTGTGAAGCCGGGGGCAGGTTCGTAGGGCTGGGTGAGACGGGTTTCCTGGACGGTATCGAGCAGTAGACTGAACCAGTCGACGAAGGATTCGATATCGGGTGTGACGGCGCTGGAGCGAAAGCTCTGATCGCGGCCGTGTGCGGGAAGATCGGGAATGATGACGTGGTATTGGCCGGCGAGTGCCTGGGCGACGAGTCGGTAGGCCATGGAGTGAGCCATCAGGCCGTGGAGCATGATGAGCGGCCGGGGATTGTGCCAGCCGGCTTCGAGCCAGTGGAAGGGATGTCCGAAGTGGGGGTTGACGCGGTAGACGGAGCGCAGGGCGAAATTGGGGTCGGAGTTTAGGAGTGGGTTTTGCGAGGCGTTTGGAGCGGAGGCGGGGAATGATTGGAACACGATTCTTACCTACGTCGGACTGCGGATCAGGAGTGGGCGAATATTGAATCGGGTCGTTTGTGCGTTCCCGACAGGTTGTAAGATAGGTACAAGACGGCCTGGGGCCTAAACCTGTGGAAGTGTACAGGGGAGAGCCGAAGCGGGGCAATGCTGCATTTTTTCAGGGGAAAGTAAGGTGGGTTCTGTGCTAACAGAAGAGAGGCCGCTCGTTTGGACAGTTTTTGCCAAACTTGACGATACAAGTGGGCCTTGGTACTAGGAACTGGATCAAAAGCTGGTATGTGTTGCCTGTATGTTTCCTTAAAAGCGTTCGCCGATATTGATGGAATTGACCAGCCCGGCGCGGCGCTCCGTTCGAGGTTTGTTTCATGACACGAAAGATGCACATCCTTACCGCGGTGTTGTGCGCATTGATGCTTCAGTCTGTAGCTGCTCCGGCAAGTGCTGGCGATAATGATCTGGTTCTTTCGCGTTTTGCGAAGTTTAATCCCAATACCAGTCCGGGTTGTACGCACGCCTGTGGAACCGTAGAGCCGAATGTAAAGCTATTTGAAGATCTTTTGCTGGATCTGGGCCAGGTATTTGCGCCGCGTTTTATCGGGCCGGCTGAGACGCTCGGGGAGGCAGGTTTTTCCTTTGTGATGATGACGAGTCTGTCGACAATTGAGCATCAAAAGGAGCACTGGCAGGAGGGTGTGCAGGATCGTGATCCGTCTTCGTCGCTGTTCACGGGGCATTTGCAGATCCGTAAGGGACTTCCGTTCTCGTTTGAGGTGGCCGGGAACATGGCGTACCTGTTCGCGAGCGAGATGTTCACGATGGGTGCGGATGTGAAGTGGGCGCTGAACGAGGGGTTTTATTATTTCCCGGATGTGGCGGTTCGCGGCACGGTCAACACGCTGATGGGTGCAAGTGACTTGAATATGGTCACTGCAGGCTGGGATGTTTCGGTTTCGAAGGGATTTGGTATCTCGGGCGTGATGTCGCTTACGCCGTATCTCGGCTATCAGCAGCTGTATATTATTGGTTCGAGTCGTCTGCTGAATGCATATCCGCAAGATCCTCGTCCGCCGCAGTATAATCCGACGGTGCCGCAGGAGACGTTTAGTCCGGAATTTGTGTTTTCTCAAAAGACGATGCAGGTCGACCGCTTTTTCTTGGGTGGACGCTTGAATGTCTGGATTTTGAGTTTCACGCTGGAAGCGGTTCTTGCGGACACAGTCAACCAGTTTACTTTTGCGGGCGGACTGGACTTCTGATTGGAACAAATGGCGGGGAGTAGTAAAGTTTGGGTGTTCCCCTCAAAGGGTGGGGAACAGCAGTATCCTAGCGTCTTGTCAGGCCAGCTTTTCCGTTAAAAAGAGGCGTAAGCAATGATTATCCGGTGTCCGGACTGCTCTACTGGCTTTAAACTTCCTGAAGATCGTGTCACATCGCGTGGGATCAAACTTCGTTGTTCTCGTTGCAGCCATGTTTTCCGTGTGCGCAAAACGGAAAGCGGTGAGAGCGAAATTTTTTATCATGCTGCTGATCGAGCGGATGGTCTGGGTGAGGAGCATAGTGGCGAGGCAGAGTATCACGAGGAGTTCTCCGACTCATTGGAGGAGGTCAGTGGTGATGTGAGCACCGGGCCTTCTTTGGATGAAGTGGGCAATCGGACGATGTTTGGTATGCCGTCGGTCGTGGAAAATGAAAGTACCGAGGAGAAAGAGGAATCTTCGGAAAGCTCCGAGTCAGAATTGTCGCTCGTGGAGCCGCCGCAAACCGCAGACGAGAAAAAGCCGTCGGTCGAACCTCTTAAAATGATGAGTTTTGCTGAGGCATTTGCGGAGAAAAAGGCCAGTCGCCTGGAGAGTTCAGAGCCGAAGCAAGGAAATAATTCTGGTTTTAATCCGTTCTCGCATACGGGTCTGGATCTGAAGCCGAAAAAGCGCAGTGCATTTGGGGATATTGATAAGGCGTTTTCGCTCGATTTGACGGATGTGGCCGATGTGGCTGCCGAGGAATTGGCGAAGACTGATGCTTTTGCGGATTTGCCGCAACCAGGTGTAGAAACCAGTCAGGTAGAGTCGTCGGAACCGCAGGGGCCTGTGGTGGAGCTTGCACATCATGCGGAAGGCGTGGTGATGGACGGGCTTTTTGCCGGGTTTGACGCCGCGCCCGCTGCGAATGCAGCGGTCCATGAGGCGGTGCCTGCCGTGGAGTCAGCCGGAGTTGTGGCAGAAGTGCCGGTGGCTGCGGAAATGCCGGTGGCTGCGGAAGTGCCGGTAGTGGCGGAGCCGGTGGAAGCCGTTGAAGCTGGGGCCGAACCGGTAGCGTCAGCGCTTCCTGGGGTGCAGGGGAACGCGTATTTCGGTGCGGCAGAAGATTTTGCCGATGAGAGCTTTGAGCATGATGGACCGTATTTTGATCCGGAACGTGGAGCGTCGGTGCCGGCTGGTGTGGCTGGTGCAGCGCCCGTAGCGGTTGCGACGGCCAGAAAGCCGATGAAGCCGGCGGTAGCGGCGAATCGTGCGCCGGTAGCTGCTGCTCAGGTTCAGCAGGCGCAAGTTCAGGCTCAGCCCAAGAAGTTGGAACCCGTGGCAGAAGCCTGGGAGGTCGATGATATCTCGACGGTGCAGATTGGTGGCTCGGGAGCTTCAAAGATATTGTTGGTTACAGTGTTTGCGCTTTTGATCGGCGCAGGCTTTATGGGGTTTGTCGCTGCGAAGAATGATGGCTTGCTCGATTTTAAGCAATTTGGCTCGATGGTAGAGGTTGCTTTTGGTCAGGGTGAGTACAAACCGCGCACGGGAGGCGATGAGGTTGCTCCGGTGGTGGTCGGCGTGGTTGAGACACCGATCGAAGTGCAGCATGTGTTTGCTACGCTGGCGGATTATGGACGAGCGCCGGTTGCGAGTACCAGGGGAGGAAAAGCGGCGGCAGGCAATCGGCAGGATCCGGCAGGGCAGGTGCTGGTTTTGAGAGGGCAGGCGCGCAATCGTAGCCAGCAGAGTTTGTCGGGTGTGAAGCTGCGCGGATTGATATTGAACAGTGAAGGGCGTGTTTTGTTGGAAACCACGGCTTTTCTGGGAGGCGAAGTCAGTGCAGCGCAGCTTTTGGATGTCCATAGCACGCGTGAAGCTGTTGCCTTGTTGCCGAAAGAGGCTGCGTCTTTGCGCGAGAATACGGCACTGCCCTTTACGTTGATATTTGAAGAGATTCCTCAGGCTGTTCTCGACCAGGATATCGTGCATTACCGGGTCGAGGTTGCGAGTACGCATGAGAACGTCGTAACGGCTCAGATGCCATAGAACGAAAAGAATTTCCTGAGAGAGCAAGATAGGAATAAAAAAGGGCCGCATTGTGCGGCCCTTTTTTATTTTGCGTTGTTTCAGGAGTTTTTATGCAAGGTCGAGTTCGGCCTGGGTGACGGCGTCTTCGAGCATGGCCAGGTAGCGATCGCGGTCGGCGGGATTTTGCGCTTCGACACGCAAGACCAGTACAGGTTGTGTGTTGCTGGCGCGGACGAGTCCCCAGCCGTCTTTGAAATTGATGCGTACGCCGTCAATTGTGTTGACGTCGTAACGGTCTTGAAAGTGTTTTGCAACCTGAGAGGGAATCTGGAATTTGACGGATTCTGCGCAGTCGCGGCGAAGCTCCGGCGTGGCAAAGGTGACAGGGACATCGGCCAGCAGTTGGCTGAGAGTCTGGTCGGTGTTGGAGAGGATTTCAATCAGGCGGCAGGTTGCATACAGGGCATCGTCGAAGCCGAAGAAACGATCGTTGAAGAAGATATGTCCGCTCATTTCGCCGGCGAGATGTGCGTTGGTTTCCTTGATTTTGGCTTTGATGAGGCTGTGTCCGACGCGGCTCATGATGGGGACGCCGCCGTGTTTGGCGATATCATCAAAGAGGGTTTGGGAGCATTTTACTTCGCCGATGATCGTTGCGCCGGGGTTTTCTTTCAGCACGCTGCGACTGAAGAGGATCATGAGTTTGTCGCCCCAGATCACGTCGCCATTTTCGTCAACCACGCCGATGCGGTCGGCATCGCCGTCGTAGGCGACGCCAAAATCACAGTGTTCTTTTTTAACGGCGGCGATGACGTCTGTCAGGTTTTCGAGAACGGTGGGATCTGCGTGGTGATTGGGAAAGGTTCCGTCTGGTTCGCTGAAAAGTTCGACGACTTCGCAGTTGGCGGCATCGCGCAAGAGCGTGGGAGCCACGACTCCGCCGACGCCATTGCCAGAATCGACGGCGATTTTTAGTTTTCGGGGACCGATGTTGATGTTGTCTCGGACCCATTCGATATAGCGCTTGTGGAGGTCGGAAAGCGCGCTGGTGCCGATGTCGGGTCCGGTGACGAAGTCATTGTTTTCAATGATTGTGCGAAGCTCCTGGATGGTTTCGCCATGCAGGGTGTCTTTGCCGATCATCATTTTGAAGCCGTTGTACTCGCCGGGATTGTGACTGCCGGTGATCTGGACGGCGCCGTGGAGTTTCTGGGTATAGGCGGCAAAAGAAACCAGCGGAGTGGGAACCATGCCGAGGTTTACGACATGGGCGCCGGCAGCGAGCATGCCGCGTTGCAGGCATTCAAAGATTCGGTCGCTCGATTCTCTGGCATCCCGGCCGATACCAATTCTGGGCGCTGTGCCGCATGCGCGTGTGGTCATCGTCGCGAATGCACGACCAATTTGTGTAGCAACGTCGTTGGTCAGATCCGAATCGGCGATGCCTCGGATGTCATAAGCGCGAAAAATATCGGTATTCATCGGATGCTCCATACTTAAAAAGAAAACCAAATCGTAAGGTTCCAAATGAACTGTGAGCGTTATGGCGTGGGATTCACTTGGAAATCAGCTTTTCAGGACGTTGACGTGTAGCGGTCACGGCCAGAATAGGACGGCATCATAAGCGCATGTGAGCAGGTAACAAGTCCAAAGCTTATATTCTGTCAGGGAAGTAAGGTAGACGGCAGTCATCAGGTTTTGAGCGTAGGCTTGACGGCGATCCAGACAGAGTTCCACTGTTCGGGCAGGCAAAAAAGGCTGCGGTCGAGGCGAAGATGGAACCAGAGTTGGAATGTCGGGTTGTGGGAAAATTCGCGAAAGATGTGGGGTTCTATCAGGAAGTTGGTTTCAATACGCTGGTTGCTTGCGTGGAAAGGCTGCTGAGCGGGGGCTGTTTTGCGTGTTAATCGAACAGGGGTAAGTGTTTTGTTGCGCAGGTAGGTCGCCTGGAGTGTCCAGTCGATGACATGAGCGGTGATATCTGGAAGATTTGCGATCTGGGAATTTGTATTAGCGCGCTGTTCGAGAGCCGCATGAAGATGCATTTCTCGGTTTTCCCAGGAAATACTTCCACCGGCTAATAAGCGAATGCTGGAGGCATTGTTGTAGAAGGGTGCGGAGGAAAATGGTTGTTCATCTGCGCTATGTTGGAATTCCGTATCTGTAAAAGCAAGCCATCCGGGTTCTTGCTGGGTGCCGGTTTGGAGAATGGCGATGGATTCGCTGGCGTTTGCCATGGAATATCCAACCAGGGGAATGCCCTGATTGGCGCCGAATTCAATGCGATTGATGATGGGTCTGGCGAGTGCTGGATCATCGAACTGCTGGAACAGGATTTGGCGGTCCAGTGCGATCATACGGCGTATGCTGGTGCCATCGGTTGCGATGATTTCGGGCAAAAAGCCGTGGAGTACGGTCGGGGCCGGGTGTTGGCGCCACAAATAATATTGGAAGGGCGGGGGAGGCGTATGTGAAATTGGGGAAAATGTTGGTTGTTGCACAGTGATCTCGGCTTATTGTGGATTTCATTGGCTAAGAAGTTAGCCGAGATCGTGGATTCATGCCAGAGTGATAGGTGAGAAGTTCGATTCAGAATGGGTCTGGTTGGAGTTCTCACTATCGAAATTCTGTAGAGTGAGCGTTGTGAAGAGTTGCAAGTTCGTGGGCGGAGTTCTGGGGCTTTCGTTGATCGGATGCGTGTTGTTGTCAGGCTGTGAGCGGGGAGCCGGGCGGGGCATGGAGACGGAAAAGCGCGTGGTGCGGACGACGCAGACGAAAGAAACTCCGCAGCAAGCTGGAACGAATGAGAATTTCTCGGTGGAGGGGTTGGTGGCACGCGTGGAAACTATGCGGGATCGAGAGTTTCAGCGTGAGCCAACATTTGTGGCGTACGCGGGGGAGAGTTTGCCGGCAGCCAAGGCGAATTCAGAAGGGGAGTCTTCGGAGGTTTCGGCGGCGGTTGTTGCGGATCGAGAGGCGATATACAGGGGATTGATGGGGAAAACGCCCGGGGAGGGTGCTGGTTTTGCTGGCGGGCTGGAACGTCTTGCGCGGTATGATGTGGAGACAGGCTCGGTGGTGTATGCGGCGGAGTATCCGGATCTAAAGATGCTGCGGCTGGCGGTTGTGCGTGCGCTTGTAGCGGGATTGAATCATGAGCATTTCGGGGGGAAAACCGGGGCAGCAACGTCTTGGGATGAGGCATTGGCGCTGGAAGCGTCGCTGGTGGGGGATGCGATGTTTGTGGGGGCGCAGGTTCTCTTGAAGAAAGCGGATGGAGAAGCGATCGCTGCCGGAGATCTGGCGAGGTTTCCGGAGGCTGCGCTGCGAGCGGAAACGTTGCGGAGGGCGTTTCAAGGTTTGGAGGGGGTGGAAGGCGCTGCAAAAAATATGGGGATGCAGGGTTTTTCGCTGCGTGAGGGGTATGCACTTGCTGCGGCGATGTATCGGGCAAATGGCTGGTCGGCTGTGGAAGTTTTGAAGTATGGGCCGCCGCGCTCAAGCGGGTATGTGGTGCGGCCGGATCGCTGGTTTGCGGGGGAAGATCTGGGGACGTGGACCTGGCCTGCGGAGTTGGAGGCGGGTTGGGATGCGGAGAACTGGCATGCGTCAGTACAGCGCGGACGGATTGGGCCGGCGATTCTTGCGATGTGGCTTGGAAATTATGTCGATCCTGCGGCAGCGCGGACTGTGTATGCTGGCTGGCGCTCGGATGCCTACCGCCTGCATTCTGGAAAGCGGGTTCCGAGTGCTCGCCGAAAGGGCGCGATTGTTTTTGAGTGGGTTTCGCAGTGGGATACGCCGCACAGTGCAGAGCAGGTGGCGAATGCTTTTCGGGCGGTGCTGACGCGTTCGCAAGGGCAGCGGGAGGATGATGCGCGGCATATGGTCGTGCAAAAAGGTGTGAATGTGGCTGTGATCGTGACGGATTCTGATGCAGATGGCTTGCGTGAGGAGTCGGAGCTGGTCGATCGGGCTGCGGTTTTGAGTGGTGCCGTGGTTCGGTATGGGCAGGTGCAGGGGCCGCCGTTTGTGTTTCAGCCGACGCGTCTGGAGGCGTTTTTGGTAGATGCGGCTGAAGCGCGTCTGGATGAGTTTTGGTTTGATGATCCGGCCAGTGGCGTGCGCATGGATTTGCGCGGTTTGCAGGATCGGTGGGAAGTACAAAAAACGGATGAGGCGTCGATTCGGTGGTTTGCGAGGCCGGCTAAGAAGGGGGATGAGAGTGCGCTGATTCAGTTTACGACGGAGCTTCGAGATGTGCTCGGGTATGAATTTGGATCGGAGGGGTATCGGGCGCGGATGGAGGAGGTTTTTGGGGCTTCATTGGGCGTGGCGGGAGGTAAAAACGGCGGGGTTGTGGCAGAAGTCCTGGAGGTGGACGAGGACAGGGCGGTAATGGGGAAGGTGGTGGAGATTCGGGGGCAGGGAACGATTGATGGCAAGCCACGAGCGTTGTGGGTGCGTCAGTTTTTGTCGGGCGATGTCGTTGGCACTTTGAGTTTGCTGGCAGCGCCGGAGGCGTTGGAAGGGCAACTTGCCGTTGTTCAGGCGATTTTTGAGGGGATTTCGGTCCAAACCGCGATCAAAAATGCTGAGAATGCCGGGGACGAGGTCATTCGGATCGAGATCGAAGAATGATTGTCAATCCGGGGCGTGGGATTTGACGGTTTCGAGGAGCTGGCGCGGGGTGAATGGCTTTTTGACGAGTCCATCGAAACCGGCAGCACGGAAGCGTGCGTCGTCTTCAGGGGTGGTGTAGCCGCTCATCGCGAGGATAGGGAGGGTGGCGTAACCGGGGATCGTCCGCAGAATACTGACGGCCTTGACGCCGCCCATGCCGGGCATGGAGATGTCCATCAAAACCAGATCAAACTCGTGTTCGCGGGCACGTTCCAGGGCAGTTTCTGCGTCGGGGAAGGCTTCGATACGGTAGATTTTGGCGAGCTGCGCGGAGAGAAGTTCGCGGATCATGTCGTCGTCTTCAACGAGCATGATCGTCATCGTGGAAGGCGTGTTGGCAAGAGAATCATTCGTTTTTGTCATGGGAAATCCTACGATATATGGGATTTCTGCGGGAAGGCAGAAAGAACATAGGTGAAACGTAGGGACGACCTTGTGTGTCGGCCTGGTCCTTTGAGGAGCCAGGCCGCTTAAGACGGGTCGGAAAGATCTGGAGACAGCGATGTTGATGGGAATTATCGCCGACCGCCGCCAAAGTTCTGGGTCCAGTAGTGGTTGTAGCGGGCAGCATCCTGGTTGGTATGGAAATAACCAACACCGAGCTCTAAAAAGTCTGGATTCATGATGTTTTTGCAGTGTCCGGGGCTTTTCATCCAGCCATCCATGACTTCCTGAGCGGTGGAATATCCGGCTGCGATGTTTTCGCCGACGGGATAGGTTCCGGTGTAGTTTGCTGCGGCAATTCGATCGGCTGGCGTTGTACCTTCGGGACTGGTGTGGTCGAAGAAATTGCGCTGAGCCATGTCCTGGCTGAAAAGGCGTGAGGAACAGCGAAGTTGGCTGTCCATGGTCATGGACGGGGCGGGTCCGAAGGTTTCGTTGCCGCAGCGTGCTCCGAGAGCGCGGACGCGATTGACTTCGGTGAGTACGTCGTCCTCCAGTGCTTTCCAGACGGCGGACCATTGTTCGTCGGCTTCGGTGCAGTCCAGGGCCGGGGGCTCGGGTTCAGGCTCAGGCTCGGGTTCGCGCCGGATACATTCGATGAATTCATCGAGATCGCAGGCTGCAGCCTGGACGCAGGATTCGTTGCCTCGGAAGAAGTTTTGCGTCAGGCAGGCGTTGACGCAGGCTGCGCGCGGGGCGGGGGTATTGTCAGACTGGTTGAAAGCGAGCTGGCAGGTGTCATAGACGTGTGCGCAGGTGTTTTCGCAGACTTCTTCGGGCGTAATATCGCCGGGCTGGTTGTGATTGTTGTGGTTGTTGTCGGGCGGATTGGAGAGGCGGCGGTCGTCGTCGCCACAGGCAGTGAGAGCGAGGAAGATGAGGAGGAAGAGAAGGGGTTGCAGGATGCGCCCCAGGGGTGGGAGCGAGGCAGGGGTGTGCATAGGGAAACTCCGAAGCTCTGGTGCAGGATACGGCGTGCGATGAGGTGCTTTGTGAAGTAGCGTCGCGCACCGAGATGCCGGTAACGAGTTTGCATGAAGTCGGACGGCGGGCAAAGCGGAAATCGTAATGAATTGTGCGGGAATCGAGGTTTGAGTATGGCAGTAGATGGGACGGTGGCAGAGAACATATCAAAGAAAGATCGTGCGTTTGGTTTCAGACGGCTTATAGGCCTGGCGCAGCCACACTGGCGGTCGCTGGGTGTGGCAACGGCGGCGCTGGTGCTTGGTTCGGGCATTGCTTTGTTGTATCCGCAGGCAGCGCGCCTGGTGGTCGACGAGGTTTTTGTAGAGGGCAGCACGTGGAATTTATCGACGGTTGGCTTCGCGCTGCTCGGCCTGTTTTTGTTGCAGTCGGTGTTTGTGAGTGTGCGGTTTTATCTGTTCACGGTGGTGGGAGATCGTGTCGTGGCAGATTTGCGTCAACGGCTATTTCGCTCGATTGTTGTGCGCGAGATGGGGTTTTTTGATGCGACCAAGACGGGTGAGCTGACGAGCCGGCTGACGAGCGACACGCAGATCTTGCAGAGCGCGGTGACGACGAATTTGTCGATGGCGTTGCGTTTCGGGATGCAGGCGATAGGCGGGATCGTGGTGTGTTTTGTGACGTCGATCAAGCTGTCGCTGGTGATTCTGGTATTGATGCCGCTGGTTTTTTCGGTTGCGATTTTGTACGGCCGGCGCGTTCGCAGGCTTTCTAAGCAGGTGCAGGATGCGGTGGCAGATTCGACGTCGTTGGCGGAGGAAGCGCTGGCGGGAATTCGCACGGTGCGAAGTTTTGCGCGCGAACAGCATGAGGCTGCGCGGTACGATGGGGCGATTGAGCGCTCGTTTGAGCTGGCGAAACATCGTTCGATGTTGGGGGCGATTTTTGGCGGTGGGATGTCATTTCTGGGGTACGCAGCGATTGCGGTCATCTTGTGGATGGGCAGTGTGCTGGTGATGAACGGGGAAATGACGGCTGGCGAGCTGACGGCGTATATTTTGTATGTGCTTTTTGTGGCGTTTTCGGTCGGTGTATTGTCGGGGTTGTGGACGGATTTTTCTAAGGCGATTGGTTCGGGGGAGCGGGTTTTTGCGCTGATCGACGCGGGCGAAGCGGAGGTGGCGGGCGCCGAGGCGTGGGATGAACAGGCGGTGGTTCGTGATGGAGGCGTTGCGTTTGAAGGTGTTGGGTTTAGTTATCCGACACGGCCGGAGGAGGCGGTTTTGCGCGATGTTTCGTTTGTGGTGGAGCCGGGGCAAAGGCTTGCGCTGGTGGGGCCGTCGGGTTCGGGGAAATCGACGATTGCGAGTTTGCTGTCGCGTTTTTATGAACCGCAGTTCGGGGAGATTCGGATCGACGGCGTGCCGATTCGTTCGTATGAACCCAGTGCGTTGCGTCGTCAGATTGGCCTGGTTGCGCAGGAGCCGATTTTGTTTTCGGGCACGATTGAGGAAAACGTGTTGTATGGCAATGATCAGGCGAGTCGAGAGGAAGTGATCGAGGCGTTGCGGTCGGCGAATGCGTGGGATTTTGTGCAGGGGTTTCCGGAAGGAATTGATACGATTGTCGGTGAGCGTGGCGTGCGGCTGAGTGGAGGGCAGAAGCAGCGGATTGCGATTGCGCGAGCGCTGCTGAAAGATCCCCGGCTATTGATTCTGGATGAGGCGACGTCGGCGCTGGATGTGGAAAGCGAGAGCCTGGTGCAAAAGGCGTTGGAGCGGTTGATGGAGGGGCGGACGACGGTTGTGATTGCGCATCGGTTGTCGACGATTGCGAACGCCGATCAGGTGCTTGTGCTGGATGGCGGTCGGATCATCGAGCAGGGCACGCATGAGGCGTTGATGGAGCGCGGCGCGGCTTATTATCGGATGGTAGAGCTGCAGTTGGTGGGGCAATCCTGAAGGGCAGATCGATTCCGGGTTAAGGTTCGGTAAGCATGAAGCAAACAAAAAAGCTGCGCAGAAGCGCAGCTTTTTTGTTTGTGATCTGTGACTTGGGGAAAATTAGCGAGCAGGGCTGCTGGCAGCGCCGTACCAGCGCTTTCCGGGGAATGTATGAACGAGCGTGCCTTTGCCTGTCGCAAGGTCAATCGTGATCAACTCTCCTTCGGTGGTGGTGCCGTAGAGGTTGTTCCAGGCGGAGGTCAGGCCGAAGACGCGGTCAAAGCCGATGCCGCCGATTTCGACGGCTTCCGCGGTATCACGATTGATTTCAACCAGGTGATCTTCCTCAAAATCATGTTTGGAGGTCATGTAGAGCGTGTTTTGCTTGTTTACGACCGAGTCACCGCTGGATTTGAAGTACGAGGGCGAAACCGAGAGTTTCTGGCTGGAAATCGAGACGAGGTTGTTGAATGTGCCGGGTAAGAGGCCGCGTGTTTCGATGCGATCTTCAATGGGGCTCAAATCCACTTTGTAGACATCGCTTTCGGAAGTGATGAAAGCGTTGCCGTCAAAGTCGATGGCCAGGCCGTTGGGATCGATGGTGCTGGAAAAGGTAATCCGGGCGACTTGAATCCAGTAGTTTTCGGTGGGGTAGAAAATGTAGATAGCAGTACGGGTCACGCCGTAAAGAGTGCCGCTCGGGTGGGTGTCGATATCGAGCAGTTTGACCGGATCGCCATCTTCGTCGACGAGATCGCTTTCTTTGTCGAGGGATTTTTCAAAGGGATTGATTTTGTAAAGGCCGTCGTTGGTGTGTGCGTAAAAGGAGCACTCGATGAATTCGTCGGCGATGCCATTGCAGTTGTCATCGATACCATTGCAGATTTCGAACTGGCCGGGGAAGCGGGCAGGATCGTTGTCGTCGCAGTCGTCACCGCCGCATTCGAGGGAGAGGTGGCCGTCGTTGTCTTTATCGCAGGTGGGATCGATGACGTCTGGCGTATCCGTGTCTTCCTCGGCGTCTTCGGGCTGAGAGGCATCGTCTGCGATATCGGTATCGTCCAATTGTTCGTCGGTATCGGTCAGATCGGTATTGTTGCCAGCATCGGCGTCGGAATCGATCTGGACGCATTCTTCGGTGCGCGGATTGTAGAGTTCATCATCGGCACATTGAATATCCTGCGCGTTTTCAGAATCATCGCTGCAGGCAGTCAGGGCACCAAGTGAGAGGAGGGCGGCCAGGGTGAGAAACAGGAGATTCTTCATGATGAGAGACGCTCGAAGTAGGGAGGGGTAGGTGTCTGATTGCAGGCCAGCCACCAGGACCGTGGCCGGTGGACCCACCATGTATCAGGAACGTGCGTCGATTTCCAGTATCCGCACATGGATTATGAAGAGACAGGAGCGCTTGCGGGAGCGAGGAAAATGAAAAAGGCGTCTATCTCTTTTATGGGAGATAGGCGCCTGAGTCATTGAAGTCGTGGTGCTTATTTTATTGGATCGCAGGTGTTTTGAGGATGCCCCCACCGGGATTCGAACCCGGACTGGATGGATTTTAAGTCCACTGCCTCTACCTGTTGGGCTATGGGGGCGTTACGGAGGAAGCCTGCTTTGCTGCGAGGCCGTAGTTAATGGCTCATCGTGTACAATGTACAGTGCGCCTGCGCAAGTAAAAGTACGCATAAGTGTGGGCGTGGTAGCGCGTCGCAAGGGTGGCGCAGGGAGTTTATCGTGAGTAGTGACCAGCCTTTTGTACCGAAACGACCGTATTTTTATTCGGAACCGGATGAGTCTGCAGTAAAGCGAGAATCGAATTCAGGGCGGGGTTTGGGCAATGCCCGTGGAGGGATGGAGGAAATCCACGGTCTGTTTGATAACTTCATGGCGTTGCTGCGTTTGTCGCCGCGTACGTTGGTGGTGCCGTGGTTGATCACGGCGGCGGTGGATCTGTTGTTTGTGCTGGCGAGCATTGGCCTGGCGTGGGTATGGAGCACGCCGATGGATAGCGGGTGGGGAGCGATGTTTGTGATGCGGTTGTTCACGGCGTTGCAGTTTGTGGTCGTTTATACGGCGCGTGTGGCGTTGTTTGGGCCGATGCGTCGTGTGCTGGTTTCCGGGGAAGGTGCATTTCCGGGAGGCTGGCAGGAGATGTTTCGCTCGATTGTGCCGCGGCTGTTGCCGGTATTTATTGTCAATCTGGCGGTGGCCGCGGTGGTGACGGTCGGGCTGATGTTGTGCGTGGTGCCGGGCGTGGCCGCGTTGTTTTTCCTGGCGTTTGCGCCTTATCTCGTGGCGGCCTGCAATCGGAGTGTTGGCGTAGCGTTTACCGAGTCATTTCGTCTGGCGATTGATCACTGGCTGGTGTTGGTGACGGCGATTGTGATTGCGTTCGGGGTTTCGATCCTGCTGGGAGCGGTGACGATGGGGGGCGCGGCTGTATTTGCGGGCATGATGGGGCGGGGAGCCATTGTGATGAGTTATCTTGGAATGTGGGTGGTTCATACGGTCATCGGCTTTTTCGCCTGGATTTATTACGGTGCGCTTTACACATCGGTGAGTGAGAAGTCAGGTCTGGGTTTGACCCGGTAACCGTGAGGCCTGGCAGGACTCTTGAGGGCGCGTCAAAGCGTCGCTCTCAGGAGGCTGCGCGGTTGAGGCGATCCCAGATCGCGTGCCAGGCGTCGGTGCGCGGGGGGGCTTCGACCAGGATAGAATCGCAGCCGAGGTCATCGAGCTGGTGCAGGGCGCTGTAGAAGGCTTCGGCGTAGGTATGCGGATTGGTGGAGAGAAATACCGTGGCGGGGCGGTTTTTGTGGGGAGCATTTGCGATGGAATCGAGACAAATCCAGCCGATGCGCGGGTTCTCGGGAGCGTAGAAGTGGCGTGTGTCGGGCAGGATTATGACTTTTGCGCGAGGAGCGTAGTGTTTTTTGGAGAGTCCGGGGCTGAGTTTGGGCGTGGTTTCATCGATTGCGTCGAGATCGGAGATTCCGGCGGCATAATCTGTGGAGGGGATGACGCGGCGTAGATCGTCGCGGGAAATCATACCGGGGCGCAGGATACGCGGTTCGGGACCGAGAAGAGAAACGATGGTGGATTCGATGCCGACGGTGGTGGGGCCGGCATCGAGGATCGCATCGGTTGCGGGATCGAGGTAGGCGCCGAGGTCGTTCTGAACGTGTTGGGCGGTGGTAGGAGAGATGTGCGTGTAGCGGTTGGCGCTGGGAGCGGCGACCGGGACGTCGGCAAGCTCGATGAGGGCGCGGGCGATGGGGTGGGCAGGGATGCGAATGGCGACGGAATCCAGGCCTGCGCTGATCAGGGAGGGGACGACGGGTTGTTTGGGCAGAACGAGTGTCAGCGGGCCGGGCCAGAAGTTTTCGGCGAGTTGTTGAGCGTGCTCGGGCCAGGCAGCGACGAGGTTTTGAAGGGTCTGGATGTTGGCTGCGTGTACGATCAGGGGATTCTGGGGAGGGCGGCCTTTGGTCGTAAAGATGCGGGCCACGGCCGTGGAATCGAGAGCGTTGGCGCCCAGGCCGTAGACCGTTTCGGTGGGGATGGCGACCAGACCACCAGCGCGGAGGCGTTCGGCGGCTGGTTGGAGGATGTGCGCAAGCTGGTCGGCTGAAAGATCCACGGTTGGGACGGTATAAATAGGCAGAGAGGCGCGTGTCACGGTGTGAATCCTTCGAGCAGCGGAGCGGCGTCCAGGGGAGTAAGTGCGGATTGGGGTTGGATTGCCCAGCTGTGTTGTCGGGCGCTGGCAAGTAGCTCCTGGTTGCCAACGTCGATGACGACAGCGAGTTCGGTGGCTTCGGTAAGCATTTCGAGATCGGTGTCCGAGTCGCCAAAGGCTAGAACAGGTGGGCGGCCGATGTATTTGTGGATGGCTTCGACCTTTCCGGCGCGAAACAAAACGGGAGGGATGGTTTCGCTGGTGAGGATATTGTCCTCGCCGGGGTGCAGGCTGTTGCCGAGCACGCGTTCGGGGGGAATGCCGAAGAGACGGGCAAAACTCTGGACGGTCCAGATGTTGGTAGCAGATATGATCCAGACGTCGAAATTGTGGGCTTCGAGAGTCTGGATGAGTGTATAAATTTCTTGGAAGATGCGGATGCCCCGGCCGATGGAGACGGGGGAGGCTGCTTGAGCGGCGTGGGGATGGGCGCGGAGCTGTCGGTAGATCGATCGGTTGAGTTCGCGGACGATGGCCTGGCGGGAAAGGGCATGAATTTGTTCGGCTTTCATGCCGATGTGCAGGCGGACTGCCCACCGGTAGCAGTCGGCTTTGCCGGCGCGGGCAAGTCGACGGCCGTAGAGCGCGCCCATTTCGTAGAGGTAATGTTCGTAGGCCGGATGCTGAGTGCGGCTGGCTACGGGAATTTGCAGAGCTTTGTGGGTGATATCGTAGAGAGCATCGCGGCCGTCGTCGGGGTGGATGAGATCCCAGAAGGCGTCGAGATCGTAGCGGTACAGCATTTCGTCGATCAGGAAATGCGAGAAGAGTTCGCCGATGTCGTTGAGAATGCAGGTATTGTCGAAGTCGAAAACTACCAGCGGGCGCTCGGATGGATGCGCGGCGGACCGGGCGTTTGCGTGTTTGATGATCAGGTGGTTCAGGCGCTCATAGACATCGGGCAGCCAGTTCAGGCGTGGTAAAACGGGAAGCCTGGCGGTTGTATCATTCATGGTGTGGCCGTATGAGAGTCGCCTCGCCGGGGAGGCGAAGGGAAAGCGTGTGATTTAGAAAGGAAGTCTTGTGCTTTGGACAAGATTTCGATAATAGCGATGCCTTGATAACGGATTGCCTGAAAAAGTTCGACTCAATCCTGAAGAATTTAAGCAGCAACGCGTTTTGAATTGTATTTCGTTTACCCACGAAGGGTTGAAAAGCCTCTGCTGAATGTGTGCATGGCAGCCGGAAGGTGTGTCATGCAGGCGGACCACAGAGTAAGCCCTTCATTTTAATAAAGAACAGGAGAACCACTGATGAAAGCAGATATCCATCCCCAATATAATCCCGTGATCTTTGTCGACGGCGAGCATGAGATCGTGACGCGTTCGACGATGACGTCCCGCGAAGTTCGCAACGTGAACGGCGTCGATCACTATGTGATTCAGGTTGAGGTAAGCGCGTTTTCGCATCCGTTTTATACGGGTAAGCAGATGCTGATCGATACCGAAGGTCGCGTCGACCGCTTCCGCAAGCGCTACAATATCGCAGCGCCGTCGGAAGAGACGAAATAAGAATCGAAAACATAGCGCGCCGCAGCGGACCCCGGAAAGGGCTGTTGCGGCGCGCTGGTTTTTGAGCCGAGTCAAAGAATTATTGCATCTTCGTAGGCATGGAAAAAAGATCGTGGTCATCGCAGTCGCAGGAATTATGGTCAGGCTGTGAGGATTGATCTAGAGGACAGTGCGCGTCATCTGCGTATTGGCCGTCTGATTCTTCGTGAAGTAGAGACGTAGAGCTTTGGGAAATCAGGCGTTCTGGTAGGTGTCGTTTACGAGGTATGCGTAAACATTTTGTAATATCGCCAAATTTTAGAAGGTCGGAAGGCTTTGAGTCTTTAGGAATCGACCAGCGAGGTATCGGTCAATCGGTTGTGTCGTGGAGATCGTCGTGAGTGTTGTTTGGCTCCCGGCGGTTTCACACACAACAGCAGTTATTCATCGGACCTCGCGTCAAGGCTGGCTTATACGAGTATTATTCGGTGCCAAACTCTACTTGCACATTGATGAATGAATTCTTTGCCCTGGAGGCCGCATCGGGAATCCGGAGTGGTTTTCTCCAGTGGTTGAGTCCTGGTGCGTCGGGGATAGTGCGCGTTTTTCGAGCCAGTTTTCAGCGGTTATTCGCAGACTTGGAGCTTCTCATTATCGCGAGGAGCGAATCCAATGACATTTTACGAAGCAGCAATCGAGGTTCTGCTTAAAGCAGGCCGTCCCCTGCATTTTAAAAAGATTACAGAAGCAGCCATTCAAGAAAATTTGCTTTCTCATATCGGCAAGACGCCGGAAATTACGATGGGCGAGCGATTGAGTCAGGAGGTCAAGCGCCAGGAGGATTCTCCGGTCGTTTGTGTGCGTCCTGGCGTTTATATGCTGCGCGAAGAATTTATCGATCGTTTGAAGGAAGAAGCGCGTTTGCGTCCGGCGCGTGTGCTGGCGCCGCGTCCTCGTGAGGGGCAGGGTGCCAAGGCCGTGCAGGTGAGCGATTCGTTGACGGAAGCTGGCAGCCAGCAAAGCGAGGTCAGCGAAGCATCGGAGAGCCAGGGCAATGGTGGTCGCCGGCGTCGTCGCACCCGGGGTGGTCGCGGAGATCGCGAACGTCATGACCGTCAGGAGCGAAACGGCGCATCGGCTCAGACTGCAGCGAGCGAAGAGGCTGCCGCAGTGGCAGCTGATGTGGAGGAAGTAGTTTCTTCCGCAGCTCCGGCACCGACTTCGGAAGTGCGTGAGGTGCGGGAATCGCGCGATGGTCGTGAATCGCGTGATCGTGATGGCGGTCGTCGCCGTGGTTCGCGTCATGGTCGTGATGGCGGGCGCGATGCTGAAGTGGCGGATGCGCCGCTTGAGCAGAAGCATTTGAGCCAGGGGCCGGTTCGGCTGGATGGCATTGCAGAAGCGGCTGTGACGGTGCTGCAGGATGGCAAGGTAGCGCTGGGCGTCAAAGAGCTGGCCGAGGAAATTTTCAAGCGGCGACTGGTGCGTTTCCATACGCATAATGCGGCGGCGACGGTGCAGGCAGCGCTTGCGAACGACAACCACATGCGGAGCTTGCGCGGGCATCGTGCCTTGTTTGTGCAGTATGATCGCGAGCGTTGG
This sequence comes from Lujinxingia vulgaris, assembly GCA_040393065.1. Lineage (GTDB taxonomy): Bacteria > Myxococcota_A > Bradymonadia > Bradymonadales > Bradymonadaceae > JACCWM01. The sequence goes on from JBEBUW010000014.1 coordinate 53,583, forward strand.
GGGTTGAGTGAGTGGGGATTTTCCCCGGTCGGCGTGCGCAAGGAGCAGCAGATTTTGAGTCTGGCGGAGGAGATTCGCCAGGATGCGCTCAGTCATCTCGGGCAGGCGTTGCTTTCGACCAAGGCCGAAGCGCTGGAGCATCTGGTGCTGACGCTGTTGGAGCGCAAAGGCTATCGGAATATCAAGGTTTCGAAGCGTTCGGCGGAAGGCGATGTGTTTTTCACGGGCGACTGGCATCACGGGTTGAGCGAGATCCGGGTTTGCATCGAAGTTGTCGGTGATAATCAGCGCGAGCTGGGCAGTGATGCGGTGACGGAGCTTCGCAGCACGTTGCATCATTATTCGGCAAGCGAGGGTGTGATCATTCACCTGGGCTCGATTTCGTCGGCGGCCGTGAAGGAAAGCCGTGAGGAACGACTTGCCCCGATTACGTTGATCGACCGGACGACCTTTGTCGATATGTTGAGCCGTGAAGGCATCGGCGTAAAAACGTATCAGGTGCCGGTGACGCTGGTCGATATGGCATTTATTGATGACTTGAGCGAGTAAGTGACGGCATGAAACTTATCCGACTTCCTGTGGTGCCGTATGGCCAGGCACTGGCGCTGCAATTGCAGCTACGAGAGCGTTTGCAAACGCGTACGGGGCATGATGGGGAGTCGGTAGGTTATCTGCTGGTATTACAGCATCCGCCTGTGATTACGCTGGGCAAGCGTGGAACGGTGTCGGCGCTCTCGGCGCCGGGTTGGGTGCGCGAGCAGGGCATTGAAGTCTATAAAATCGATCGGGGCGGAGAGGCGACGTATCACGGGCCGGGCCAGATGGTGGTGTATCCGATTGTGCGTCTGGATGAGCTCGGGATGGGTGTTGCCGATCTGGTGCGCGGGCTGGCGAGCTGTATTGGAGCGGTGCTGGAGAACTATGGCGTGTCAGCGGCCTATGATCCGGAGATTCCCGGGTTGTGGACGCAGGGCGAGGCGCTCTCGCGTAAGATTGCGAGCGTGGGGATGCGTGTATCGGGCGGGGTGACGACGCATGGTGCGGCGGTGAATCTGGTCAATGATATGACTGCGTTTCAGATGTTTACGCCGTGCGGTATGCCGGGAGCCCCGATGGCGCGTTTGCTGGATTATCGCGCAGCCGATGAAGATGCCGGAGCACTTTATGAGAGTTTCGAGAACGATTTTATCGCGCAATTTGAGACGTTTGCTGCGCATGCGCTGGAACCGTTGCAGGTGGAGTTGCCGGGCGAAGAAGCGTGGGTTGCGGCGGAATCGTTGGATGCGCTGATTTTTTGAAGATAGAGAAGTTCGTTCTGGCAAAATAAAAAGCCCGGCGCCTGTCCTGAAGACGGGGGCCGGGCTTTTTTGTGGAAGCAAGGTGGAGCGGAATCCAATAATTAGCGGGCGGCGGAGTCAACGGGTTGGCGGATGACGCTGGCGCCGAGGGCGTTGAGTTTTTTATCGATGTTTTCGTAGCCGCGGTCGATCTGGCGGACGTTGTAGATGGTGCTGGTGCCTTTGGCGCAGAGTGCGGCGATGAGCAAGCTCATGCCGGCGCGGACGTCGGGGGATTCAAGGGTGGCGCCGATGAGATTGCTTTTGCCGATGACGATGACGCGGTGGGGGTCACACATGACGATTTTGGCGCCCATGGCGATAAGCGAGTCGACGAAGAACATGCGGCCTTCGAACATTTTTTCGAAGAAGAGCACGCTGCCGTGGCACTGGGTGGCGACGGTGATGGCGATGGACATCAGGTCGGTGGGGAATGCGGGCCAGATGGCGTCGTCGATTTTGGGCATGGCGCCGGCGTGGTCGTCGCGGATGACGAGTTCTTGATTGCCGGGGACAAAGAGGTTGTGCTGGTTGTTGGCCTGGCGGATGTCGGTCTGGATGCCGAGTTTCTGGAAGACCAGGCGGATCATGCGCAGATCCTGAGGGACGACGCCTTCGATGGTGAGTTCGCTGCCGGTGACGGCGGCCAGTCCGGCGAGGCTACCGATTTCGAGGTAGTCGGGACCGATGGTGTGGTCGCAGCCCCAGAGGCCTTTGGCGCCTTCGATGGAGAGGGTGTTGGTGCCAATGCCGTCGATGCGCGCGCCCATTTTGGAGAGCATGTTGCAGAGTCCCTGGACGTGGGGTTCGCAGGCGGCGTTCTGGATGCGGGTAGTGCCTTTGGCGGCGACAGCAGCCATGATGGCGTTTTCGGTTGCGGTGACGGAGGCTTCGTCCATGAAGATATCGTCGCCTTGCATGCGCGGGGCTTTGAAGTGGTAGCCGGCCGGCGTGGTTTCGATGGTGGCGCCGAGTGCTTCGAGGGCTAAAAAGTGGGTGTCGAGACGGCGTCGACCGATGACGTCACCGCCGGGAGGGGGAAGTTTGCATTCGCCTTTTCTGGCGAGCATGGCGCCTGCGAAGAGGATGGAGGCGCGGACTTTGCGGCAGAGCTCGGAGTTGAGCTCGATTTTTTTGATGTTTGCAGATTTTACTTTGACGACATTGGGTTCGACCCATTCGTAATGGCCACCGAGATCGGCGATGACTTCGAGCATGACTTCGACGTCGGCGATCCGGGGGACGTTGCGAAGAGTGACTTCTTCATCGGTTAAAAGGGTTGCAGCAAGGCAGGGAAGTGCTTCGTTTTTGCTGCCTCCGGGCCGAACGCTCCCGCTGAGCTGCTTTCCACCTTCGATGATAAACTTTTCCATGTACGTCTCGTATTAAAAAAATGTTGTCAAAAGCTCTCTGCTGGCCGAAAGCATGGCTTGCGCTAAAAACCTGCTTGATCGGCGGGGCGTTATGTAGCACGAGCGGAGATCAGGGACAATAGGCGGGAATTGTTGCAAGGGGTGGTTGTGGGTTGGTTGGCCTGGATTTTTGTTGTTTGTAGTATGTTTATTGTTGTGCCGTGTGCTCGGTGAAGGAAGTCTCTGCGACGAAGGAAAATCAGTTTGAAGAATACAGTCCGGCCCAAGCTTTTTCGTGATCCGATTCACAATATTATCGCGTTCGATCTGAATGATGAGGTCGAACGCGTTTTGTTTTCGCTGGTGTGTACGCGGGAGTTTCAGCGGTTGCGTCGGATTCGGCAGTTGGGTTTTGCGAATCTGGTGTATCACGGCGCGGAGCACAGTCGTTTTTCGCACAGTCTGGGGGTGGCGCATGTGGCGCGGCGGATGCTGAATGCGCTGAATTTGAAGCTCAGTGATGAGGATCGGCTGGAGGTTCTGGCGGCGGCGCTTTTGCATGATCTGGGGCACGGGCCGTTCAGTCATGCGTTTGAGACGGTGACGGGGACTTCGCATGAGCGGTACAGCGAGCAGATAGTGCTCGATCCGGCGGGCGAAGTTTTTGGTTTGCTGGAGAGTGTGGCGCCGGGGATGGCGGAGCGTGTGGCCAGGTATTTCGGGGCGCGAGAGGATTTTCCCAGGGATCGGCAGGTTTTTCGGGATATTGTTTCCAGTCAGCTCGATGCGGATCGGCAGGATTATATTTTGCGCGATGGTTTTGCGACGGGCGTAAAGATCGGGCAGTACGATTTTGAGCGTATCCTGGCGATGTTCATGGTGTATCAGCGAGCGGAGGCGGATGGCAGTGTTTCGACGCGACTGGCTGTGAGTTACAGGGCGCGCGAGGCGGTGGAGGATTATCTGATCGCGCGTTTTCATATGTATAAGCAGGTGTATCTGCATAAAACGGTGCGCGTGGCGGAGAAAATGCTGGAGGCGGTGCTGGGGCGTGCCGGTGAGCTTCAGAAGCAGGGCGATGTGACGGTTGGAGCGGGCGTGAATCCGCTCCTGATGCGGATGTTGGGCGGGCATCATTTGAGTGCGGCCGAGTATTTGCAGCTTGACGATACGGACATCTGGTCGGCACTGAAGCTATGGAGTTTCAGTGCGGATGATGTGCTGCGGGAGTTGAGCGAGGGGCTTTTGCATCGGCGTTTGTATAAGATTTTGGATCTGGATCAGAGTGATCCGGTGTTGGTGGCGCGCACGATTGATCGGGCAAGCGAGCTGGCGTTGGAGCGCGGTCTGGACCCGACGTATACGGTGTTGGTAGATCGGGCGCGGGATACACCGTACACGCCCTATGATCCGACGCATCCGCAGGCGGGCGCTCATATTCCGATTGTGGAACGCGATGGCAGTGTGGTTCCGATTGAGCTGGGCAGCGATATTATTCATCTGCTCGGGCGCGATAGTTATCACATGGTGCGTTTGTGCTTGCCGGGATATTTGCGCGATCTTCTCTAGATTTCTCGTTTTTTTGGCAAAGTAGTTACCCGAGGTGTTGGGGAACCTGTTCTGGCCGGCAAAGTAGTTACCCGAGGTGTTAGGTAGCTCATTCTGGCCGCCAAAATGGTTACCCGAGGTGTTAGGTAGCTCATTCTGGCCGCCAAAATGGTTACCCGAGGTGTTAGGTAGCTCATTCTGGCCGCCAAAATGGTTACCTGAGGTGTTAGGTAGCTCATTCTGGCCGCCAAAATGGTTACCTGAGGTGTTGGGGAACGACTTTGGCGAAAATAACGGAAATTATAGTTGCCGGGGGGAGCTTTCTGACGTGTGCAGGATAAATTAAAACAATTTTCAGGGGGCGGGGAGCGAGTCGCGGACGCGCTGGTCTTCTTCGAAGATGAATTTGAGGAGGTCGAGCGCGTGTTCACCAGCGAAAAGAGTGATTTCCAGGCCCAGGGCCAGGCCGCCGGCGTAGCCTTCCCAGGGCTTTGCGGAAAACTGGTTGGCCAGGTTACGGCCTTCCATCATTTCGCGGTAGGGAAGTTGTCCGTAACCGCCGTAGAGGCGGACGGCGAATGCATTGTGTTGATAGTAGGTGATGCCAATATCGGCCCACCAGTCGGGGTGAGCGGTGAGGGCTGCGGCGGCGCCGGTCCAGATTTCGAGACTGTGGCGGTGGTGCATGGTGCCGGGGTATTGCCAGCGGCCGCCACCTTTGAAGTTGTAGAGGCTGAGGAGGGGGATATCCAGGCGGAGGGCGCGAAATTCGCGGTTGGCTTTGTTACTGAAGTGTCCGGTTGGTTTTGCGCTTCCGGTTAGCTCGGTGACGGCGCCTTCAAAGGGCAGGGCCAGGCGGAAGTAGCGGAAGTCGGCGACAATGCCGAATTCGATGGCGGAGGCGGTGCCCTGGATTTCGCCCTGTTGGCCGTGCATGGTCGGGGTGGAATGCACGCGTTGGTGGCGGCCGCCGACGACGCAGCCCGCGAGTGCGAAGCTCAGGCCAAGGAGCAGGAACAGTCGGCTCATGGGGGAGATCTGGCGAGGAAAGCGGCAGGGGAACATGAGACTTCCGGAGGGGGCTGGGATAGAACGGCGAAAAACTGCGTATGCAGGGCCGACTGTGTTGTAATAGCACGAGAAAGACGTGAATAATATGCGGGAAATGGGTGCAAATTGGTGGATTGATCCTCTTGACACTTCGGGGGCCAATCCTGTCAGATAGCGCCAACAAAACTTGGGACTTCGCAAAGGACGGCAGCATGGCAAGTACGACACAATTCTGGCTTAATGACAGGCTGATCACGACATCGGCTCCGGCTGGAATGCTGGTTCTGGATTATCTTCGGCGTCAGGCTCGCCTGACGGGCACAAAAGAGGGCTGTAAGGAAGGCGACTGCGGGGCGTGCGCGATTCTGGTGGGTGAGTTGGGCGCGGATGGTCGGATTCGTTATCAGCCGGTGACTTCGTGTCTGGTGCCGCTTGGTGAGATGCACGGCAAGCACGTGGTGAGTATTGAAGGCTTTAATGGGGAGGAGCTTTCGCCGGTTCAGGATGCGATGGTCGCGCGTTGTGGCGCGCAGTGCGGTTATTGTACGCCGGGTTTTGTGGTGTCGATGTCGTGGTATCTGATGAGCGAGCAGGGTGCGCCGCAACGTGCGGGTATGAAGCGCGCAATCAGTGGAAACCTATGTCGTTGCACGGGGTATGCGTCGATTCTGCGTGCCGGCGATGATTTGATCGAGGCTTTTGGTGAAGGCGGCAAGTGGGAACCAATCTGGCAGGCGCCGGATCGGATTGTGGCGCTGGCCGAGGCAGGCATGATTCCGGCGTATTTTGCGGGGATGTCGGAGAAGTTGGCGGCGATTGAGCCGTTGCCGGTCGAAGAAGAAGCAGAGGCTGCGCCGGCTGCGTTTCATGTGGCCGGCGGCACGGATTTGTACGTGCAAAAAGGTGAGGCTGTTGCGGCGTCGCCGGTTCAGATTTTGAATCATCACCCGGAAATGAAGGGGATTCGGCTTGAGGGCAATACGTTTCGTGTGGGCGCGCTGACGACGTTTGAGGAGTTCGGCGCGGATGAGCGAATCGTGGAAATGATCCCGCGGATTCAGGATTATTTGCGTCTGATCGCGTCCTTGCATTTGCGAAATCGGGCGACGTTGTCGGGTAATATCATCAATGCTTCGCCGATTGGCGACATGACGAATCTGATGCTGGCGCTGGATACGGATCTTGTTTTTGCCGAAGAAGGCAGTGTGCGCGTGGTGCCGATGAAGGAGTTTTTCAAAGGCTATAAAGTCTTTGATAAGCGTCCCGGCGAGTTGATGACGGAGCTGGTGTTTCCGAAGGCTTGCGAGCGCACAAAAATTCATTTTGAGAAGGCTTCCAAGCGTAAGCACCTGGATATCGCGACGGTGAACAGCGCGATCAAGATTCGGACGAATACGGACGGTGTAATCGAGGCCGTGAATCTGACGTTGGGTGGTGTGGCGGCGACGCCGTTGTGGCTTCGTGAGACAGCGGAATATCTGGTGGGGCAGTTGGTGTCGCCCAAGACTCTGCGTCATGCGCTGCAGATCGTACAGGATGAGATTTCGCCGATCAGTGATGTGCGCGGTTCCGCGGATTATAAGCGTCTGCTGGCGCGTCAGTTTGTGATTGCGCACTTTGTGGAGCTGTTTCCGGACAGAATGCCTGTCGAAGAACTCGTATAATTTTAATAGAACCGCCTGAACTTCCTTGAATGAGAAAAAGAACATGAAACATTACGACGCCATATTGCACGTGCGCGGCGAATCGAAATACGTCGATGACGTAATGCCTCCGACGGGTATGCTGCATTCTGCTATCTATAGTTCTCCGGTTGCGCACGCGAAGATTCTGAGCGTGGACATCAGCGAGGCGCTGGCGAGCGAGGGCGTGGTGGCGGTTTTTACCGGGGGCGATGTTCCGGGTGAAAACCAGGTCGGTAGTGTCATCAAAGATCAGCCGCTTTTGGCGGATGAGGTTGTGAAGTATCAGGGCGAGCCGGTGGCGCTGGTTGTTGCGGAGAGTTTTGAGCAGGCGCTGGCGGCCGCGGCGAAAGTTCGGATGGAGTACGAGGAGCTTGAGGTCGTGGTCGATCCGCGTGTGGCTTTTGAGCGCGGGGACATCATCGGCGTGACGCGCACGTTTGAGATGGGCGATCTGGACGGGGCCTGGCGTGATTGTCACGTGGTCGTGGCGGGTCGCTCGGACGTGGCGGGGCAAGAGCATTTGTATCTGGAAACGCAGCGTGCGCGTGCGGTTCCCGGCGAGGGCGGCAAGATTGTGTTGTATTCATCGACGCAGGGGCCGTATGCGGTGCAGTCGACGGTAGCGCGGATTCTGGGCGTGCCGGAGCATCAGGTCGAAGTCGATGTGCGGCGCCTGGGCGGCGGCTTTGGTGGCAAGGAAGACCAGGCCACGGCGTGGGCATGTATGGCGGCGCTGGCGAGTTGGAAGTTGCAGCGGCCGGTGGAGCTTGTGCTCAACCGCATCGACGATATGAAGATGACCGGAAAGCGGCATCCGTACTCGGCGGATTATAAAATTGGCGCTGATAAGGACGGCCGGATTCTGGCGTACGAGGTGCAGCATTATCAGAACGCGGGCGCGTCGTGCGATTTGTCGCTGGCGGTGCTTGAGCGGACGCTGTTTCACTCGACGAATGCGTATCGGATTCCGAATGTGCGTGCGGTTGCGACGTCGTGTCGTACGAACTTGCCACCGAATACTGCGTTCCGTGGTTTTGGTGGTCCGCAGGGCATGTTTGCGATCGAGAGTGCGATTGCGGAGCTTGCGGAAGCGCTGGGCATGACGCGTGAGGAAATTCAGTACATCAACCTGATTCGTGAAGGGGATGTGTTCCCGTACGGTCAAAAGGTTGAAAATTCGCAGGCGCTCCGGACGTGGGAGGAGGCGGTGAACGCCTTTGATTACGTGGCGATGCGCAAGGCGGTGGACGAGCACAATGCGACGCATCGGGCGACCAAAAAAGGGCTGGCGATTATGCCGGTTTGCTTTGGGATTTCGTTTACGGCGACGTTCTTTAATCAGGCTTCGGCGCTGCTGCACATTTATACGGACGGCAGCGTGGGAATTACGACGGGCGGTATTGAGATGGGTCAGGGTTTCAATACCAAGATCATCAATATCGCGGCCAGCCAGCTCGGGATTTCGGACAAGCGGATTCATATCGAGAGCACGAATACGACGCGCGTTGCGAATATGTCGCCGTCGGCAGCCAGTGCGACGACGGATCTGAACGGCGGCGCAACGATTCTGGCCGTCAAAGAAGTGCTGGGGCGTTTTCGGAAGTTGGTGTCGCAGGAACTCAATATCCAGGATCTTGAGCAGATTACGATCGTCGACGAGCAGGTTTTGTATCGCGGCGAACCGACGGGAATCGACTGGGAAGCGCTGGTTAAAAAGGCGTATTTTGCGCGTGTGGCGCTGTCGGCCCATGCGTTTTATGCGACGCCTAACGTCTGGTTTGATAAGGCGAAAGAAAAAGGGCGGCCGTTTGCGTATCACACCTACGGCACGGCGATTGTGCAGGTGACGGTGGATTGTCTGCGGGGCGATTACGAGTTTGATACGGTGCGGCTCGTGCACGATCTGGGCCGGCCGATCAACGAGCTTGTGGATCTTGGCCAGATCGAAGGTGGCCTGGCCCAGGGCCTTGGTTGGATGACGCTCGAAGAACTCGCCTACAACGAAGACGGGCGGCTGACGTCGAACGCGCTTTCGACCTACAAAGCGCCGGACGGGTTCTATATGCCGGACGACCTGCAGATTCGGTTTCTGGAGGATAGCGATAACGAGCCGGGGCCGCTTGGTTCCAAGGCGGTCGGTGAGCCGCCGCTGATGTATGGAATCGGTGCGTTTTTTGCGATTCGTGATGCGATTCGGGCGTTTAACGGGCAGCGCGAGGTTCCGTTTGATGCGCCGATGACGCCGGAAAAGACGCTGCGTAACCTGCATGGTGAGCGGCTGCTGGAAATTCAGGCCAGAACGCAGGCGAAAGCGCATGTGAAAGATGCGCTGGCTGCCGCGCGACGGGCTACGTCTTCGGTTTCTGGAGAGTAAAAGGGTGTCACTGACATTTTGGTCGTACGTCGACGCCGCGCTGGGGCGCGGCGAGGATGTTTTTGTGGCGTTGGTTGCCGATAATACGCGGCGCTCGCCGGGGACGCGCGGTGCGAAGCTGTGTATTCGCGCGAATGGTGAAACCTTCGGGACAATTGGTGGCGGGGGCATGGAGCTGAATATCATTCGGCGCGCTGTGGAGGTGCTGAATGCTGTTCCGGGCAATGAGGGGCAGGAAGGGTTTGTGCCCGAAGTGCAGCGGCTTTTTCATCGGCAGGGCGGTCAGGGCGAAAAGTCCGGGCTGATCTGCGCGGGCAATCAAACCAATGTGTATCTGGTGCTGCGTGCTCAAGACGGTGAAACCGTGGCGGAAATTGCGCGGCGCGCGTCGAATGATGTGCCGGGCGTAGTTCGGATTTCGCCGGCGGGTTTGCAGCTTGTGGACGAGGAAATTACTGCGGAAAGTCTGGAAAACTGGGCGCCGATTCGTTTTGAGAGCGATCTGGCGGAGGGTGAGTCCAGGGCGCGGACGTGGCAGTACGACGAGCAAATTCAGAATTGGAAGCGGGTTGCGATTTTTGGGGGCGGTCACTGCGGTCTGGCGCTGTCGCGGACGATGGCACAGCTCGGGTACGTGGTGACGGTTTTTGATACGCGGCCGGATGTTGCAACGTTTCGAGACAATGAATACGCGACGTATCGAGTTGTGGTCGACGATCTGGCGGACGGCGGTGCGCAGATAACGCAGCCACACCTGACGTACGTGGTCGTGATGACGACGAATCTGGATGGGGATGTGCGCAGTCTGTTGGGCGTTCTGGATGGGCCGTATCCGTATATCGGGTTGATGGGCGCGCCGGCGAAGTTGGTGCGGATTCAGCATGAACTGACGGAGGCCGGGTTTTCGCCGCAGGCTTTTGAGCGTGTGCGGGCGCCGATTGGATTGCCGATGGCGAGTGATACGCCGGAAGAAATTGCGATCAGTGTGGCGGCTGAGATTTTGCAGGAGCGGGGGCGGCGGTCTTGATTCGATGATAGCGTGTGGGGTGGGGTTGGTGGGAGAGAAATGCAAAGACAAAAGGCGCACGCGAAGGCGCGAAGGCGCGAATTGCCGCGAAGGAGAGGAAGTAAAGAAAACAGGGCAAAAGCGTGTCTCGCACGGCGCCTGGCGAGTGATACGCCGGAAGAAATTGCGATCAGTGTGGCGGCTGAGATTTTGCAGGAGCGGGGGCGGCGGTCTTGATTCGATGATAGCGTGTGGGGTGGGGTTGGTGGGAGAGAAATGCAAAGACAAAAGGCGCACGCGAAGGCGCGAAGGCGCGAATTGCCGCGAAGGAGAGGAAGTAAAGAAAACAGGGCAAAAGCGTGTCTCACACGGCGCCGCTCAGGAATGGCACGGCACAAGCAAGTTTTTGAAAAAAACACAATTTCGTGAGTCGATGCCGGGTCACCCTGTGTTTTGGTGGAAATTAGCAAAATAGGTTTTTCGATGGCTGGTCGAGGGAAATGGGTCAGCGAGTGAATTCTCTTGATGGCTGGTCGAGGGAAATGGGTCAGCGGGTGAATTCTCTTGATGGCTGGTCGAGAGAAATGGGTCAGCGAGTGAATTCTCTTGATGGCTGGTCGAGGGAAATGGGTCAGC
>JBEBUW010000015.1:0-62828 GCA_040393065.1 Lujinxingia vulgaris
CTGAAGATGATGGGCGATATTCAGGAGTATTTTGTCGATAAAAAGGTGCGCAATTATTATTCGGTTTCGATCAGCGGGTATCATATTGCCGAGGCCGGTGCGAATCCGATCAGTCAGCTTGCGTTTACGCTGGCGAATGGATTTACGTTTGTGGAGTACTACCTGGCGCGCGGCATGAAGGTCGATGATTTTGCGCCGAATCTGAGTTTCTTTTTCTCGAATGGGATGGATCCGGAATACACGGTGCTCGGACGAGTGGCGCGCAGGATCTGGGCGGTCGCGATGCGTGAGCTTTATGGGGCGCAGGAACGGTCGCAGAAGCTGAAGTATCACATTCAGACTTCGGGGCGTTCGTTGCATGCGCAGGAGATCGATTTCAACGATATTCGCACGACTTTGCAGGCGCTTTTAGCGTTGCAGGATAACTGCAACAGCTTGCACACGAACGCGTATGATGAGGCGATTACGACGCCGACCGAGAACAGCGTGCGGCGCGCGATGGCGATTCAGATGATCATCAACGATGAGTTCGGTCTGGCGAAAAACGAGAATCCGTATCAGGGCTCGTTTATTGTGGAGGAGCTTACGGATCTGGTCGAAGAGGCGGTGCTCAAGGAGTTTGAAGCGATTAGCTCGCGCGGCGGGGTTCTGGGCGCGATGGAAAATCAGTATCAGCGCGGAAAAATCCAGGACGAGTCGATTTACTATGAGATGAAAAAGCACTCGGGAGAGTTGCCGATCATTGGAGTGAATACGTTTCTGGCGAAGGATGGCGATGCGAATGCGCCGCTGAAGCTGGAGTTGATTCGTTCGACAGAGGAAGAAAAGCAGACGCAGTTGAGGCATCTGGACGAGTTTAAGGCTGCTCATGCCGATGTATCTGCGGCGGCGCTGGATCGGTTGCGAGAGGTTGCGCTGGCCGATGGCAATCTGTTTGCGGAGCTGATGCAGACGGTGCGCGTGGCGAGTCTGGGGCAGATTACGCAGACGTTGTACCAGGTGGGCGGGCAGTATCGCCGGTCGATGTAGTTTGAAGTAGCGGGTCGAGGTTTGTGCCGGGCTGTGGGTCCGGCACAAACTTTTTTGGGTTTTGAGCACGTACTTATCAAAGAGATTGGAAGAACATGATCGTATTGACCGCAGAAAATATCTCGAAAGCGTATGGACCACAGACGTTGTTTGAAAATGTATCATTCGGGATAGCGGACAATGAGAAGGTGGGATTGCTGGGGGTGAACGGGGCGGGGAAGTCGACGCTGGTGCGGATTATTACGGGGCTTGAGACGCCGGATTCGGGCAAGATCAGTTATGGGCGGGAAGCGCGGATTGAGTATTTGTCGCAAAATCCGATGCTGGACGAGAATTTAAGCGCGTTGGATGCGGTGCTGGCGGATGGGCCGGAGTCGTTTCAGGTCGTGCGCGCGTACGAGGAGGTTTGTCGGGCGCTGGAGGAGGATTCGGGCAACAGCAAGATCCTGGAGAAACTGACGGCGCTGGGCGCGGAAATGGATCGGGTGAATGGCTGGACGCTGGAAAGTGATGCGAAGATGACGCTCAGCAAGCTCGGGATTGTGGATTTCGGGCAGCGGGTGGGCACGATGTCGGGCGGGCAGAAAAAGCGCGTTGCGCTGGCGCGTGCGTTGATGCGGCCGAGTGATCTTTTGATTCTGGATGAGCCGACGAACCATCTGGATGTGGCGACGGTTGCGTGGCTGGAGAATCACCTGGCGCAGCGGCAGAGCGGCGTGCTGTTGATTACGCATGATCGGTATTTTCTGGATCGTGTGACGAATGTGATTTTGGAGCTCGATGCCGGGCAGGTTCATCGTCATACGGGAAATTACAGTGCGTTTTTGGAATCGCGCGCAAATCGTGAGGCGTTGCTGGCGATTCAGGAGCAAAAGCGTTCGCAGCTGGCGAAAAAAGAGCTGGAGTGGTTGCGTCGCGGACCGAAGGCCAGAACGACGAAGAGTAAGTCGCGGATTGAGCGGGCGCATGAGCTTTTGAATACGAGTTATGCGCGTGAGGAGCAGCGGGTCGAGATCGATACAGTAGAGAGTCGGCTGGGGCGCAAGATTATCGAAATCGAGGGTGTTTCGAAGGCGTTTGATGGGCGGACGGTGCTGCGCGATTTTACGTATTTTGCGACGCGTCGCGACCGGATCGGGATTGTGGGGCCGAACGGCGCGGGCAAATCGACGTTGCTGAATATCATTGCCGGGCGCGTGAAGCCGGATAGCGGGACGGTGGAGCTGGGGGAGACGGTGAAGCTCGGGTATTACGATCAGCAATCGATGGAGCTCGATGAGTCGATGCGTGTGCACGATTATATTACGGAGATTGCGCACAGGGTTCCGACGTCGGACGGGTTTTTGACGGCTTCGCAGATGCTGGAGCTGTTTTTGTTTCGGCGCGAGCGTCAGTGGACGTATGTGGGCAAGTTGTCGGGCGGGGAGAAGCGGCGTTTGTATTTGCTGCGGATATTGATGACGCAGCCGAATGTGCTTTTGCTGGATGAGCCGACCAACGATCTGGATGTGGAGACGTTGTCGGTGTTGGAAGACTATTTGGATAGTTTTGAGGGCGTGGTGATGGTGGTCAGCCACGATCGGTATTTTCTGGATCGGACGGTCGAGCACATCCTGAGTTTGCAGGAAGATGGCTCGGTTGAGGAGGTTCCGGGCAATTATACGTACTGGGCGGAGCTTGAGCGCGAGCGTGAGGAGGCCGCGCGTGCGGTCGAGCGTCAGAGTGCGGCGGCTGCCTCAGCGGCGGCGGGTGGTGCGCAGGCCGGGGCTAAGAAGGCTGCCGGGGCGAGTGAGCAGGGCGTGGCGGCGCGGAAGCTGACGTTTAAGGAGCGGCGGGAGTTTGAGACGCTGGAAAAGCGAATTGCGGAGATTGAGGCGCGGATTGCGGAGCTTGACGCGGCGATGATCGAGCACGCACATGATTTTGAGCGCGTTTCGGTATTGCATGAGGAAAAGAGTGCTCTGGAGGTCGAGTTGGAGGAGGGGATTGAGCGCTGGATGGAGCTCGGGGAGTTCGCGTAAGGTATCGCGTTTTGCGCAAGAGAGAATCGGGGAGGCCCAAGGTGATCTGTGCGAATTACGGTGTGGCGAGATTTGTGCGCATACACTGTAAATAGCCGTCTTTGTCGTAGAGATAGGCGGATCCCCATTCGTCGGGTCGTTCTTGAACGGTGGTGTCGGAGAAGCAGCGTCGGTGGTGGTAGGCGATGGTGTCGAGGCAGGTTTTTTCGTCGGAAACATCGCGCATGCAGCGTCGGTGAAAGAGTTTTGCGTAGTCCTGGGCGATTTCTGGATCGGGCTGATTGAGGCCTTTGATGCTGACGGAAGACCAGATGGTGACGCCGATGATGATGACGCTGAGGACCAGGACGACGGTGATTTTGGAGGCGCGATGGTTGGAGGGGACGGACTGATTCGACATGGCTTCTCTGTAGGTTTTCTACGGGCGGGAAAGGGAAAAAGCCTGAAATAGCGCTGGTTTGAGGATGAAGCGTGATGCACGTGGAGAATGAAATAGTACGTTTGTGGGATACTGACAAGAATCAGGAACGGGATAGGAAAGGTATCGTGGGAAGGGTAAAGAAAGAGAAATGGCAGCAGGAGGGATGAAAAAACTGGCGGCCGGGAATAACTCATGTAGAATTCTCTACAACGCAGAAGTTTTCTGGTTGCAATTTATTTGCCGAGCTGTCATGGTGCGTTTGTTCATGCAAACTACCTTCATGACATTTGATAATTCGATGAACCTGTTCTCAGGTAAACATCCCGGATGGGGAAATGTTTTCAGGGAGAGTCAGGGAAAACGGATTGAAAGTCCTTGACAGGTAGTAGGCAGGAATGGAAAGACAGTCTGACAAGAATTCTGGAATGCGTTCTTAATGTTGGCTGTTTAGTTTTGTGGGTGAGAGCCCGTAATATCGGCGTGGGTCGGCAAATTATTGAACGACTCGTCCAAAGCAATGCAGGAGAAGTAAGAAATGTCCAAGAAGATTCAGGGAACGGTGAAGTGGTTTAATGATGACAAGGGCTACGGCTTCTTGACGCAACCGGATGGAGATGACGTATTCTGTCACTTCAGCGCGATTCAGGGGAATGGTTTCAAGACCCTTCGTGAAGCGCAAGCGGTTGAGTTCGAAGTTGAGCAGGGTCCTAAAGGCCTTCAGGCTGTCAACGTTGTGCCGCTCGATTGATCAAAACCCGGTTTCATCCGGGAGACACCACCCGGCAACTTCTAAGTCTTGAAGTGAAGTATCACGGAAGAGGCTTATGGGCACCGCTTTGACGAGCTGTGCCGGCTACTACCAGGCTGTTGATTCCATTTTGGGAGTCGGCTGCTATTTTGGGTGAAAACCCGTTTTATCGTGATTGTTCTCGTAAAGAGTTCAATCCTCCAAACATCTCAGGAGATGTTCGAATGTCCAGGAAGATTCAAGGTACCGTGAAGTGGTTTAATGATGACAAAGGTTTTGGCTTTTTGACGCAGCCGGATGGTGATGATGTTTTCTGTCATTACAGCGCCATTCAGGGCAGCGGATTCAAGAGCCTTCGCGAAGCTCAGCGCGTAGAATTTGAAGTCGAGCAAGGCCCGAAAGGTCTGCAGGCTGTCAACGTTCAGCCGCTTGACTAATCTTTGATTCGGGCTCGCCCGGATTGACAGATTGCTGTCGCATAAATAACCCGAACTACGCAGGTAGTCCGGGTTTTTTTGTGCTTGTTGGCAGGTAAAAAAACGCGCAGGGGCTTCGGCTGATGGGATGGCTGAAGCTCCTGCGCGTTTGGATTGCGAAAAGAAAGTTATAAAACAGCGAGAAAAAAATTAGAAACTATCTAAAAAGGCTTTAATCGAGTGGTTGTACGTTGACCGCCTGAAGTCCTTTGGGTCCTTGTTCGATTTCGAAGCGGACTTTTTGGTCTTCGTGTAGGGTTTTGAAACCACCGGAATTGATGGCGCTGTAGTGACAGAATACGTCGTCGCCATCTTGTCGGCTGAGGAATCCATAGCCTTTGTCATTGTTGAACCACTTTACAAAGCCTTCGTACGTTTGTGCCATGTTCATGTTCTCCGGAAACAGGCGGCGGGTTAGCCGCTGGCCGTTTGGGGTGGCGCTTGTGTAGCGTTCACTGCGGCGGCCAAATTCATAGTTGGTACGGCAGGCCATAACGAGTATGGCGGCGGACACATTCAACACTCAAATTTCGCGGCAGTATGCAGTCTCAGTATGAGATGCATAGCGCAAAACGAAATTAAGACGGCTGAGTTCTGAACGTGGATAGAAATATAATATCATCTTTGGGATTGCAAGGCGTCGCCCGAAAATCCCTGCATAGTTTCCCCCAGGATAAATTGGTTGTGCGATGTAACGTAAGCTCGTTGGATGGCGCGGCTATGGGGCGAAGGGGAGATTTTGTTTCAGGCAGGGATGCGTGTTATGAGACGCTCGTAGGAAGCGTGGTGAGTTTTAGAAGGGAAGGTTCAGTGTTATGAAGGGACGTTTCGGGTTTGTGTGGTGGGTCGGTGCGTTGCTGGTTGTTGCGGGTTGTGCGGAGCAGCCGTTGGCGGTGCCGAATAGCGATCAGGGGATTTTCTTTGCGGATAATCAGTATGCGATTGCCGAGGGTTGGAAGTCAGATATAGCGCTGGTAGGGCCGCAGACGCGGGAAATGGCCTGTGATCGGACGACGGGCGTATGTGGTTATGAGCATGTGCCGCTGAAGATTGTCAGTGTTCGTTCGCTGGATCCGTCGGTGGTGGAGGTTCTGGGGGATGGGCCGTTGCAGTCGGCCCTGGCGAAGGGTGGAAAGGTTCAGGTGAGGGCTCGTGCGGAAGGGGTTGCCAGCCTGGAGGCCGAGGTGGAGATCGATGGCGAGTTGCTGAGGGATACTTTTGAAGTGCGGGTGGAGGAGGTGGCGCAGGTTTATTTGAGCCGGACGGCGGCGGATCCGGCGCCGTTTTCGCGTTATGCGGGGTGTTCGGATGAGCAGCCAGGGGCGTATGTTTATGAGGATCTGACGAAGCAGGAAATTGTGTTGAGCATGCGTAAGGGCAATGCCAAAGGCGAGGCGTTGCGTGGATACGGAGTGTATCCGCTGACGGTGGAGCCGGGTGATGGCGTGGCGTTTACGGGATATGATGAGTTGCAGCAGCAATTGACGATTCAGCCAAAGCAAAGTGGCAAGGTGACTTTGCGGTCGGAGACGGGTGGGAAGGAATTGGTTTTTTATTTTGTGGGCGAGGCGTCGGTGGATGGGATTTCGCCTGCGGTTTTTGCGCGCAATCAGAACGGGCAGCGAGCGCAGGCGGTTCGTCAGCTTGTGCAGGGGCAGGTTTTTGACGTGGCGCTGTTTCCGACGGTGAGCGGGGCGTGGCTGTGCGGTGGCGATTTGACGGTGAAGCGTTCGGTGCTGACACCGTCAAATTGTTCGCTGTATGGGGATGGGCACAGTCGTTCGGAGCAGTTGATTCTGGCTACGAATCCGGGGGAGTGCAGGGTTCGGTTTGTAGCGGAGCGGGCGGCCGGCGGTCGGGGAATCGTGTTTGATCTGAAGTTGGATGTGATTCCGGGTGAGTATGCCGAGCCGGGCTGGTGAGGGGAGTCGAGGCCGGGTTCAGGCGCCGGTGAGGCGATTGACCAGGTCGATGTAGCGCTGCTTGGCGGTTTCTTTGTCGAGGCCTTTGAGGGCGGCCCAGGCGTCGAACTTGGCGCGCTCGCGGATCTGGAGGCGGCCGGGTTGTTTGCCTTCGACATCGCCGCTGGTGCCCTGTTTGTAGAGGGCATAGAGGTCGAGAAGATCGCTGTTGGAGGGCGTGGATTTGAGGGTTTTGACGCGTACGGCAGCTTCTTGAAAATCTTCGAGAATACCCATGATGTAAGCCTTTGCGTTGGAGTAAATCGCGTGAGGGGAAAGGGAACTGGCGTCAGGGTTGAACGCCGCGCAGGAAGCCGGCGTTGGTTTTTGTGTCTCTAAGGCGTTTGAGCATCCAGGACAGAGCGTCGGTTTCGTTCATGTCGGAGAGTTTTCGGCGCAAAATGGGGATGCGTTCTTTTTCGAGCGGGTCGAGCATGTCGGCTTCGCGGCGCGTGCCGGTGTTGGGGATGTCGATCGCAGGCCAGATGCGCTTGGTGGCGATTTCGCGGTCGAGCACGAGTTCCATGTTCCCGGTGCCTTTGAATTCCTGGAAAATGACTTCATCCATGCGGCTGCCGGTGTCGATGAGGGCTGTGCCGATGATGGTGAGGCTGCCGCCTTCTTCGAGGTTTCGGGCAGCGCCGAAGAGCTGGCGAGGAATGTCGAGTGCGCCGGCGGTGACGCCGCCGGAGAGGGTTTTGCCTCCGGCATCGGCAAAGGTGTTGTTGTAGGCGCGGGCCAGGCGTGTGATCGAGTCGAGCAGGATCAGGACGTCTTCACCGCGGAGCATGCGCGTGATGGCGTCGATGAAGACGGCTTCTGCGCATCGGATGTGGTGTTTGGAGGGTTTGTCGGTGGTGGACGCGACGACTTCGAAGGGCATGTTGCGTGCGAAGTCGGTGGCTTCTTCCGGGCGCTCGTCGATGAGCAGAGCGATCTGATGGACATCGGGATAGTTTGCGGCGACGGCTTTTCCGATGGTTTGCAGGATGGTTGTTTTTCCTGCTTTGGGCGGACTGGTGATCAGGCAGCGCTGGCCGCGTGCGATGGGGGATAGCAGGTCGATGACACGGCCTGTGAATTCGGTGGGTGCCGTCTCCATGCGTAGACGATTGGTGGGTTGAATCGCCGTGTAATCGGAGAGTCGACTGGTCAATGCCTGGAGAGTTTCTCGCTGTTCTTGGGGCGATGGGCGACGCTTGCCGCGGCTTCTCTTTCTGCTCATTTATCGAGGGGGGTGGGAAACAGGTTGGTAAAACAATCGATATCCATCAAAGTAAATGGGTACCTTGAAAGTTTTTTCTCGGGAATAAAACCCGGAAAGTCAAGGAATGTCGCAGATGACGACAGTTCATGGGGTGAGCTAAGCACACGATGAATCGGAATGACAATGGAAAACTATCTTTCTGGGTGCGTCGAGACATGTTTTGGAGGTCTGGAGGGGAGAAAAACGGAAAAAGGGCATGTGATTTTGCAGATTGGGGGGGACGATTGGGAAGCGTGTGGTTTTGTGGTGAGAAAGGGATGGGTCGTGGCGTGTTTGCCGGATAGCTGGTTGTTCAAAAATGATATTTGGGTACGGTAGTTAACGTAAGAACACTTATCGAGCCAATGTTGAGAAACTGATGAACGAATCGATGGTAGAGCTTTTGCGTAAACCTCCGGTGTATGTCGGGGAGGGGATTTCGCTGCGTCAATTGGAAGAGCAAATTCATCTGGAGCGTGCTCTTCAAAATGAGCAGGTTGAGGAACTCCATGGTTTTCGGCGGCGCAATGAGGAGATGCAGCGTGCGCTGGCCGATGAAATGGGGCGACTTCGTGAAATTTCGGAGCATTTGAATCGTGAACAGACGCGGGGCGGGCTGGCGAGTGGTTTGCGGGAGATTTTTGGGCGTCTTCCCTGGGTTCAGGGGCGGATGATCACGCGTCATTCGATCGAGCAATTGTTGCGTGCGCAGTATGAGTTGAGTGCGCGGCGTTTGAAGGAGGCGGCAGAGCTGGCGGACCGGTTGGAGGCGTCGCGGGCGGTTTTGTTTGATGAAATCGAGCGTTTGAACGGGCGGATTATTATTTCGGCACGTAATGAGGAAACGGCCGCGGCGTATGTGGGGGAGGTGAAGCGTTTGCAGAAGGCGCTGGAGGAGGCTTTGAAGCGGACGTCCAGGTCTTCGGTGGAGGCGCGCGAGATTCAGGCGCAGATCGATCTGGTACGGCGATTGGTTGTGGAGCATTCCGGATATTTGAAGCTGTATAGCACGGCGGAGGAACGGCTGGATAAGCTCAAGCAAAATACGTATCAGCTGGCGGAAACGATCGCGTATTTGCGCAGTGACATCAATCTGTATGTGACGGCAGCGAGTGAGAAGCTGGATGTGATTGCGGGGCAGATTCAGGCGATTGGAGCGGCGGCGGATGCTGCGGTGGTGATGTTGGAGTTGAAACATTCGTTGGAAACGATGACGGAGGCCATCAATCAGACGACGCGTTTTGTGTCGGAGACGCAGGCGTATTTTCGTAAGAATGTCGATCAGATGGTGGATGAGTTGGAGTTGTATGACGAGCAGACGGTGCTGGTTTTTGATGAGAATCTGACGTTTAACGAAGTGGTGGAAGGCTTGCGGGCCAACGGGGATGGTTTTGACACGCTGTCGCAGGAGATCGAGGCTCTGGCGCATGAGAAGTTGTCTTAGTCGGAGTGTGTGCGGTGATGTTGAAGGGTGAAGCGGAAGCTGGATATGTGAACTGGTTTCGTGGCGTGCTTCGGGCGGCACGCTTGAACAGCTTTTATCCGGATGGCCGGCGGCTATCGGCGCATGTCGGGGCAATGAGTCCGGCGGTGCATCGGGGATTGTATGATGGCTTGCAGGTGCATCGAGTCAGTGGGCTGCCAGAGTACAAAGAGTGGGCGCGGGTTCAGACGGATCAGCAGATTGCGGCGGAGCAATTGCGGCAGCTCGGCAGTCGGCAGGTGCTGGAGGAGCGGGTCCGGGCGTCGTCGGCTGAGATCCATCAAAAGCAGCTTGCGAAGCATGACTATTACAGTGCGCTTGTGGGGATGGAACTTTCGGCGCTGGATGGGATGCAGGTTTTGTTGCGGCGGATTGAGGCGGAGCGGCGTGTGGCGCATTTTCAGGTTGTTTTTGACAAGCTGGATGCGGCGGGATTGTTTACGCGCTACACGATTGAGCTTTCGCAGCAGGCATCGGTCTGGGGGCGGCCGGCGGTGGTGTTGAATGAGGAAACGGCGGCTTATACCGAGGAGTTTAAGGCGCTGATTTATAAGTTCAGTGCGCTGGATTCGGAGCTGACGTTTGCGAGGCTGGCGGGGATTGATGGTTTGAAAGTGGAGCGGGTGATCAAGGGGACGATCGGGCCTTTTTATCGGAAGGGGATGGATCTGGCGAGTGTGGCGCCGGAGCCGGTGGCGGCGATGCTGGCGGGGCGGCCGGGAGGTTTTGTGGCGATGTTTGCGCAGGATTCCTCGGCGGTGGATGTGGTGAATCATCAGAATAACGATCCGTTCGGGGCATTTTTTGCGGCGGGGATTTCGGCGGAGATCCGTCGGGATTGTCAGCTGGCACGTGAGCGGTACGGTTATCGCGTGTATCGAGAGCGGAAGTTCGTGGTTTCGAGGGAGCTGGTGGGGGAAATGCAGAGGTTTTGCGGGGAAATGGGGACACAGAATCTGGTGTACGGGCTTTAGGTAATGATGGTTCGTTGGAAGGGTTTTGACGGTCGGGAACATTCGAAATCGTGCGTAGAGGAGTAGGCGTGAGCGATTCTGGTGACAGGTATGCGGGGATTGTTGAGAGTCTGGTGACGCAGTTTAGTTCGTCTCTGGATTGCTTGCGGGAGCTGGTGCAGAACGCGATTGATGCGGGGACGCCTCGGGTGGAGGTGTGGATGGAGTTTACGCCGGGTGTGGGGCGTGAGGGGAGTATTGCGATTCATGTCGATGATTTCGGGGAGGGGATGGATGAGGCGATCATCGATAATCAGCTTACGCAGTTGTTTTCATCGTCCAAGGATAACGATCTGACGAAGATCGGGAAGTTCGGCATCGGATTTGTGTCGGTGTTTGCGCTGAATCCGCGTGCGGTACTGGTGCATACGGGGAAAAACGGCGAGTACTGGGAGATTTTGTTTGGGGAGGATCGGAGTTTTTTGAAGACACGGCTGCAGGTTCCGGTGGAGGGGACACAGATTACGTTGTTTTTGAGCGGGGATTTTGTTGCGTATCAGAAGTTGGTGCAGGAGGTGCCGCGAACGTTGCGACACTGGTGCAATCACTCGGATGTAGAGATTACGTTTGAGGATCGTTATGAGCAGCGTTTTGTGTCGGAGCCGGAGCTGATCAATGCGCCTTTTGAGGTGGCGGGCGATTGCATGCAGCGGATTGTGCATCAGGGCACGGAGATTGTGATGGCGTACAATCTGACGCCGATTTACGGGTTTTATAATCGGGGGCTGACGCTGGCGCTGACGCAGATTGGCGATGACGTGTTGGGGCGGCGTCATGAGCGGTATCGGCATATAAGTTTTAAGATTAAGTCGCGGTATCTGGAGCATACGCTGGCGCGCGAAACGATTATGCGTGATGAGCAGTATGAGAAGGCGATGGTTTTGCTGGATGAGGGGGCGGATGGGGGGCTGCTGGATGCGCTGTTTGCGCGGCTGGAGGCGCTGGTGAAAACGCCTCGGTGGGATGTCACGCAGCTGGCGGAGTACGGGCGATTGCTGCGGTATTTGCGGGAAGAGCCGGATGGGAGTTTGCGGCGTGGGGAGAAGCGCATGATCATTCGGCTGGTTGATGGTTCGGCCTGTTCGCTGGCGGATTTGTTTGAGGCATGGAAGCGACATCGCCAGGTGTTGATGAGCGATGGCGCCGATGAATTGAATGAAAAGTTGCAGAAGGCGGGCAGGCTGGTGGTGTTGGGGACAACGCGGCAGGCCGGTGGCGGGGTGAATTACGGGTTGGATGTGGTGCGGCACGTGATTTTGCGCAGCCTTTCTTTGCAGCGAAACAGTACGCTGGGGGGCAGCCTCTGGAATATGGTGAATTCTCTGGGACTATTGCCGGCGAGAAAAAATAGCATCGGCGAGAGTTCGGTGGAGAATCCGGCGGAAATTTATTTTCCGGTGGCGCTGGATGAGCAGACTCCGGAGGCGATTGCGCCGTTGTTGCTGGATGTCGAGCGGCTGCTGGTGAAGTGCGATATCGGGTATCGGCGTTTGCGGAGTGCGGTGATGTTGCGCACGGTTTCGCAGCCGCCGCTTTTTGTGGTGGCGGCCAAACTCGGGGATTTGATGGTGCGTCCTGAGAACATGCTGGAAGATCCGGAGCTGGAGAGAAAGCCAGTGGCGGGAGCGCGTCATCGGCGCGAAGTGGCGGTGAATCGGGATCATCCGCGGTTTCAGGAGATTTTTGCGGTGTACCGGCACGATCCGGAAATGGGGACGTATATGCTGGCCAAGGCGTTGTTGTTGGAAGAAAACTATCGGCTGGATCTCGATGCGAAACTGATGCGAGGCGTGTTGCAGGCGACGGCTGCGCAATATCTTCAGGATAAGGATGAGGTGAGATCATGACATCGATCGAGGAGGTAATTGCGCGGAGTCGGCAGCCGGGCGGGTTTTCGGAGCATCGTCGTTTTACGGTGGCCAGGGACCGGGCCATTGAGAAGTTGCGTCAGTTTGCGCTGGCCGATCCGCATTATTACATTCTGGAATTGATCCAGGCGGCGGTTGCTAATGATGCGAATTATATCGACATTCGGATGAATGCTTCGCAGGTTATGTTTTCGTATGTGGGCGGCCATTATTTGAAGGTGGAGCTGGAGCAGCTCTTTGATTTCTTGTTTGCTTCGCGTGCCAATGTGGAGCAGGGCTCGCTGCGATTGCTGGCGCTCGGGGTGAACGCGCTGATGCTGTTTGAGCCGGATCAGATCATGTTGGAGTCGGGCGATGGGACGCTTGAGGGGACGACGCGGATTGTGGTTCGGGGGCGCGATGGCGTGGTGGAGCTGGGAACGCCGGAGCGTGCGCTGCAGGGGACGTTTCTGGCGGCGACGGGTTTGAAGCGGGGCAAAGTCGAGGGACGTAGCGCGTTGCAGCAGGTGGGCGGTCGGCCGCGTGAGTATGCGGCGATTGAGGAGCGTTGCATCGTGGCGCCGGTGCCGGTGATTGTGAATGGTGAGCCGATTTTTGGGTATTCGAGCCAGCGTTCGCCGAAACTGTTCGGGTATTCGCGCAGTGTGAGTTTTGATGAGGGGGATTTTTACGGAACGATCGGAATTGCCAGCCGTCCTTCGGGGGCGGTTTTTCGTCTTGTTACGCATGGTGTGTGGGTGCAGACGGTTACGCATGATTTTGCGGATCTGGATACAGGGTTTGGCAATGCGTTGCTGGGCGGCGTGATTTCGTTTGATCATTTTCGGAAAACGGCTGATCACGGCGGCATTGTGCGCGATGAGATTTACGTGCAGATGTGGCAGCGTTTGTTGCCGTATATGGAGCAGCTTCGTTTTGGTGCGCAGGGGCAGCGGCTGGCGGATATTCGGCAGGCGGATGGGTCCATGGCGAAGCCGGGGCAGGTGATCGGGAATCTTAGAGAATCGCCAGGTGTCGTGCTATCTCGGGTCAATCCGTCGAGTGACGAGGGCCGGAGGCAGGCCGCCTGGGAGTATGCCTGTCAGGTCGGAGAGTTGCTTGGTTGGCCGGTCATGCAGGTGAATGAGGCGCAGGAACATTTTGTGCGTTCGGTTGCGGGAGAGGCGAAGCAGATCGTGGTGCCCAATGTCGATGTGCCGCAGGAGTTGGCGTTCTATGGGCGACCGGTGGAGCGTTTGCCGCCCAGGCCCTGGTTGATGGAGCCTGTGACTTGTCCGAGCGTGACGATGGATGAAGTCAATGCGTGGATCGATACCTATGAGCTGGGTGGGCAGTTTCTGGGTGGCAGCAGTCGGACGTTGCGTGAGCAGGCGCTGGGGGGAAGTCGGCCAATCAAAACGACGCTTTTTACGCTGGCAGATCCGGTTCCGGGGGAGGGCGAAGGGCAGGAAACGACCGGTTCGCTGGCGTCGTTCCAAACGCGAGATGCGCTCGTGGTGCAGGTGCGCGTGTGTGAGCGCCTGGTGCGGGAGTTTCGCATGGAGGCCGTTTTTCCGGGGCAGGTCCTGGTGATCGACATTCCGGATGTGCAGCCGCATCGATTGTTGCAGGTGATCGTGAAGGGGGAGCCGGAAGCGGTCGTGCTGATTGCGCAGGCGATCGTTCAGATGATGACGCCGACGCTGGAAGCGCAGGGACGCGTGGCGTTGCAGGAGGTTGCGCTGACGGATGTGCAGCCAAATCGCCTGGCGGCACGCAGGATACTGGCCGGACTGGCACATGCGACGATCATGCGGTTGAGCTCGGCCGATGAGCACCGGGCATCGACGTCGATTACGCTGCTGGACCGCGGTATGGACCCGGCCATGCTGGACCTTCCGGTGCTGGAAACGCTGGCTGGTGCGCCGGTTTCGGTGCGTGGTCTTGCCAGGATGATGCAGGAAGGGGCCGGGCTTGTGTACGGAGTCATTCCCGAGGTGGAGGCTGATCTGGAGGGCCTGGATCTGCATCGGATTTTGCAGCTGGATGCGTATCTGGAGCGGCTGGTGATCGAGCTTGTCGGGGTGGCTGCGTATGTGCGGATCGATAGCCGGGATGTGCTGGCGGAATATCGCGGGGTGGTGTGTCGAGATATTGCGCTTGGATTGCACGGGTATGCGGATTTTCCGCTGCTGGTAGAAGGCGTCGATCCGACGCAGTGGCCACTGGCCGAGCAACAGGCGTGTGTGCTTGCGCTGGTGAAGCAATTGACGGCGCAGGTGAATGCGACGCATGGCAGTGTGCCGCAGGAGAATCGTCGTCAGGCGCTGCGGCATTTGCAGTGGTTTGCTGTGCATGGTCAGGGATGGCAGACGCCGACGTCCGATGCATTGGTGGAAGATCTCCCGCTGTTTTTGACCAGTCAGGGGAAGGGGGCATCGTGCACGCAGATTCGGCAGGTTCAGCAGGGCGCGGGTGTGTTGCGGATGTTCGACGGGATTGCGCGCGACATCACGGCGAGTGGCTATGCGTCGGGGCGTAATGGGGCGCATGCGCAGGTCGGGGACGATCTGGATCTGGCGATGAATCCATATGTGTTCTGGCTGCTTGCACAGCACGGGCCGATTGTAGGGCTGACGGATCATGGGCTGCGAGAAGTGGCCGCGGAAGGCATGGATCTGGACGGGTCTGCCGGAACCTATCTGGATCAGATCGAGCTGCAGGATGAGGTGTTTGAAGGCGTGTTGGAGCTGCCGTTTTTGGAAGACGAACAGGGTGCGCATGCCCCGAGTCTGGGCAGGAGCTCGGTTCTGGTCGTTGCCGCCGATCGCAGCCGTGTTTTCGTTATCGAAGACACTTTCCTCGCCTACGGTGTGGTCGGTGTTGTGAAGCTCAAGAGCCAGAAAGTCGATCCGGATCTGGTGCGCGTGATGATTCTGGACAGGGCGGTAGCGTTGCTGGTGCGGCAGGTGGAGCGTCTGGTGCGTGGGCAGCTGGTGGAGGGGGAGGCGTATGAGCAGGCGGTGATGCGGTTGCTTCATTTTGCCGGGCAGCATTTGCAGTTTGTACGGCGCGCGGACGGCATGGTGGAGGTGCGGATTTCGGATGCGCTGGCGCAGCGTGTTTTTGATCTGCCGCTATTTAAGGCGCGGCGTGGTAATCCGCTTTCGGCGCGGCGGGTGTTTTATGAATTTCGGGCCGCGTTGCTGACTCGTTCCGAGACGGATTTTGAAACATTGCAGTGGCTGGATGCGCTGGTCGCGGTCGAGGAATTGTCCGCAGATTTGCGTGCATGGTTGCAGGCTCTTCTTGTGCCGGAGCGGGTGCATTGTCCGGCGGAGCGCGGCCGTGCGCGTCGTGAGCTTGTTGCGCCGCCGCAGTTGCCTGTGCCGTCGTCGGGTGAGCAGGCGGGCGCCGAGCTCGTGGTCGAGGCCGGTGCGATGCAGTCGGCATCGGGGCGTGCCGCGGTGCTGGAGGCTACGCTCATGCACTGGCTGAGCACGCTGCGGCCCGATCTGGAGACGTGGGAGGGCGTGCGGCGGTCGGATTCGATGATTGTGATCTCGATTCGTGAGCATCAACAGATGCGCCACCGCAGGCTTATCGGGCGGGAGGAGATACTTCTGATGCTGGAGAAGTTCGGGCAGCCGATATTTCGCAGAGAGAACGAAGAATCTAAGGTGCAAACCGAGGGAATGATGATCTGGTTGAATCCGCAGCACTGGCTGGTTCGGTGGGTGCTGGCCACAGGGCCGTCGGAGGCGCGGCCGCTGGCGTGGTTGTTGCTGGCTATCTATGCAGAAATGAATGAAACGCTGGCTGCGGTGCGCAATGTGGATGAACGTGCTTTTCAACAGCGGATTTTTGAGGCGCTGACCACGGAGAGACTTCAGTGGGTGGGATGATGCGCCTTTAAAAAGCGTCGCTGTCTGCAGGGGAAAATCAGGGGGGATTGGGTGCGCCGTGTGGTAATCGCTCTGGAACGATCTATATTCTAACTATTCGTCATTGTTGTGGTGCGGGGTGGTCTTCTAGTTCTCCAGAGCGAGTAACGAACCGTGAAAAAACGGGAAGATTTTGGTGTGGGTGGCCGGCTGGGCCTGGCCTTCTTTATGGTGGCGCGTCTTTTTTTATGGGTAATTTTTCTGTGGAGCTGGCAGGGGTGTGCGCCGGGTAAGCAGGCGTCCGGCGCGGGGGAACATGCCGTCACTTTGCTGGGCGGCATTGAGTATCTCGGTAGTCGCGACGAGATGGGTTCGCCGCTGCGCTACGAGGGCACCGGGTATCCGCTGGGGTTGAGCTACGTGGGGGGAGCGGATGCGGAGCATTTTCATGAGTTCAGCGGCGTATTTAGCACATCGTATTTGAACGCAACGCCTTTGCAGGCGGCGATATCGGATGGGGAGAATCACCGGGCGGAATCGGTGCTGGCGCGTGCTTCGTACGGGCAGTTTTTTCTGGTGAGCCGTTTGTTGGGCAGCCGGTTTTATGTGGGCGGGCTGTGGAGCAATACGGTGTTTTTTCGCACCTACTGGTATGCGCCCAACCAGATGGGGCAGGTCGAGGTGTGGGAGGCAACGTCGTCGTTGGATGTGGCGGCGCGGTTGCGCATCCAGCCGGCGGCGCGCCACCGGTTGGTGCTGGGGGTGGGCGTACCGGTGGTCGGGTATGTGCTGCGGCCGGCCTATGCAGTGCGCGGCGACGAGCGGTTGCGCGCGGTTTTTGATCAGGGTGAATTGCTGAGAGGCGGCCGGCTCGCCACCTGGAATACGTTGCAGATGGTGCACGGGATGGTGGAGTACGGATATCAAATTGCCGCGCACTGGCGGGTGGAGAGCGGATATTTTCTGGGGATGTATCGCTATCTGGAACCGGCGGTGACGCGGGGCTTGAACCACCGATTGAGTGTGGGGATTGCGTATCTTTTTTGAATCTTTCGGTGAGGGTCCGAAGAGCGCACGGTGTGACTCTTCCGATCACGTTAGGAAATTTCCGGACAATGAGCACTGGCTGATGGCGAGGGGATGCGATGGGGAGCGGAGGAGCCTGGCGATGGTTGGTTTTCGTGCTGGTGCTGGGGTTGGGCGGGTGTGCGGACTGGGTGCTGGGCGAAGATCCGGGTCGCGATCCGGAGACAAATTTTGAGGTTTTCTGGGAGACGTTTGATCGACATTACGCGCATTTTGAACTGAAGAATATCGACTGGCGCGCGGTGTATGAACAGTATCGGCCGCAGGTTCATGAGGGGATGACGGATGCGGAGTTGTTCGATGTATTGAGCGCGATGATTGCGCACTTGAATGATGGACACGTCTCGATTTCGTCGCCGGAAGGCCAGACCTACGGGGATATCTACAATCACGGGGTGGCGAGTAATTATAACCGTGCGCATTTGCGGGCGACGTATTTGACGGAGGCTGAGGCCGAGGTTGGAGGCGGAAGGATTGTCTACGGCTGGGCGGCCGAGGGCGTGGGCTACATTCGGATTGTGACGATGAGTGGCGGCACGGGAAGCGGCGACCAGGTCCGTGGCTGGATGCAGGAGATGGATATTCCGCTGGAGAAGTTTGCAAAAGCGCATGGGATCATTGTGGATTTGCGCAGCAACACCGGTGGGCGCGCGTTCAATGCGCAGTATCTGGCCGGACGGTTTGCCAGCGATCGGCGGCCCTTTGTGGTGACGTCGAGTAGAAACGGGGCCGGGTACAATGATTTTTCGGATCCGAATACCTGGTATGTGCAGCCGACCGGTTCGCGGCAGTTTACCGGGCCGGTCGTTGTGCTGACGAATGCTTTTACGTTCAGCGCGGCGGAGTGGATGACGCTTGCGCTACGGCAGTTTGAGCATGTGACGCATATCGGGACGAATTCTGGCGGAGGGCTTGCGATGTTTTTGCCGCGCGAGCTGCCCAACGGGTGGATGTATACGGTGTCGATTCAACAGACGCGGGATCTGGAGGGGCGCAGCTACGAGGTGGTGGGGATAACGCCGGATATTTATGTGGAGATTCGTCCGGAGGATGCGCGCAACGAAAAGGATACGCTCATGGAGGTTGCGATTGAGCATATTCGCAAAGCCGATGCGGAGGCTGCGGCCGGGCCGTGAGATGCGCTGCGTGCGCGGTGGTTTTTCGTGAAAAATCTTGAAAATGCCCGGAAAAGAGCCCGGAAGGTACGCTGACATGGCTGGGATGCGTGCCGGGCTGCTCGGAAGGTATGGTGAATCGGCTGCGATGCCTGCCGGAGTGCCCGGAAGGTATGGCTGCACGGTTTTGATGCCTTCCTAAGTGCCCGGGAGGTATGCTGACATGGCTGGGATGCGTGCCGGGCTGCCCGGGAGGTTTTGGCGACAGGTTTTGATGCCTTCCGGGCTGCCCGGCAAGGGTTTTTATTTTGCAAAAACCCTTCCGGGGCGCATTCTACAAGGCTGAACGCGATTTAGGAGTTTTGGAGGGAGGAGGAGGTTTTTAGCTGCGGAAGGAGACGCCCAGGCCGAAGCTGAAGCCGTCGGCGCTGTTGCGGGAGTAGGGTGTCCAGTTGACGTCGGCTTCGATGGCGATGAGATCGTTCAGGGTAAAGAAGATCGAGGGGCCAACGGTGATGTAGCTCTTGGAGATGTAGTCTTCTTCCAGGGTGAGGATGCCGCCGGAGTTGAGGGCGACGGTGGCGCGGTCAAAGAAGGTGTAGCCGATCTGTGCGGCAAAAAGGACGCCGTTGGAGAAGGGGCCGGGGAAGACGTCGGCCAGGGTGATGTCGGAACGGTATTGAAAGCCGACGTCGAGGTAGAAGTAGAGTGGGATGGGGTAGAGGCTACCGCCGGCGGAGGCCCAGATGTTGAAGTCGTATTGTGCGTCGCCCCGGCCGGGGGTTCCGGCGGGCACGTCCGGAGCACGGTTTCCGGAGTAGAGGGGGATTTTGGCTTCCAGGCGGAATGAGGTCGGGAAGGATAGGTTTTTGAAGGGGCTGACCTGCAGGGCGAGTGTGGCGTCGCCAAAGCCGGTGTCGGAGTAGGACTGGCCGGCGAACTGGTTGCGGGCGGTCATGAAGGGGATGTAGGTCTGCAGGTGTAGCCCGTCGAGCAGGCCGTATTCGGCGTAGATAAAGGTCGTGGCGCTCAAGTATTCGGTGCCGTCGATGAGCTCGCCGGTGGCCGAGCGATACGCATCCGCCGTATAAAAGCCTTCGCCAATTTTGGCATAAAACTCGCCGGAGGATTTGGTCCAGGGACCGGCCTGGGCCTGGGGCATGGCGAGTAGAAAGAGGGCGGTGAAAAGAGAGATGGGGAGGAGGGAGGGGAGGGTGCGAGGCGTGAATTTCATAAATCTGCACTTAACAACGAGGTTGATAGGAAAGAGGCCCGGCAGGCCACGGGGTACGTCTATAGCCTAAAGTCTAATTCCTATCAAGATAGTGTGTTATTGTTTCTTCGCGCAGATTGCTGAGGTTTTTTAGTCGCAGAGGGCGAGTTCGAGGAGTTCGTCGCCGCGTCCGTATTGTTCGTCTTCGGGGTAACCGATGCCTTCGAGGATGTTGTAGAGCTGGGTGCGGATGTCCTGGACGGATTCGTTTTTGCGAGCGGGCGCGTTGGGGGCTTCGACGGCGCAGATGAACTTGGGTTTGCCGCAGGCGTCGAAGGGTTCGCAGTAGGGATTGTAGGCCAGGGCGTCTTGCAGGTTCTGGTCGCCGTACATGCCTTTGCCGTCGATGAAGACCATGCGTACGTCCTGGGTGCGGCTGTTGATGACGGCGTCGTAGGGATCGGGGCTCATACGTCCAAACACGGCGATGTCGGCGCGGTAGCCGGGTTCGAGGCGTCCGATGTGCGCGTCGAGGCCGACGACCAGAGCGCCGTCCCAGGTGGACATTTCCCAGAGTTTTTTGGGGGTGAGGATTTCGACGTTTTCGGTGTGCGCCCATTCGCGGGCGAAGCGGAGTTCGGCGAGCATGTCGGGTTCGCCAGAGATGGTCCAGTCGGGGCCGATGCCGGTGACGATGCCGGCTTGGAGGATGCGTTCGATGGGGGTGGTGTGGCCGTAGAGGGCAATCTGACTGGAGGGCGACCAGACGACTTTGGCGTCGTTGAGGTAGGCTTCTTCGATCTGGAGGTCGGTCATGACCATGGAGTGGATGAGGACGGAGGTGCCGCGGTAGAGAAGGGAGAGGCCGTTGTGGCGGTTGGGGCGCGGGTCGCGTCCGGCGAAGGAGTCGAATTCTAAGAGGACGTTGTTTTCGGCGATGCCTTCGGTCATGTGGACGGCCAGGCGGGTGGTGGGGTTGGTTTCGGCGTTGAAGCGTTCCATGTAGCTCTGGGCCTGGGCGTCGTTGATGTCGCGCGGGGAGCCGATGTTGGTGGCCATGTGGGAGTGGCCAAGGCCGTGATGGCTGGTGTCGGCGTTGCGCACGCCCCAGTTGATGCAGGACTGGTTGAAGGACTGGCCCTGGATGGTGGTGGTGGCGTGGATCAGCGAGCGCAGTTCGCCCCATTTGGCGGCCGGGCAAAAGTGGGTGCCGGTGCTGCGACGTTTGGCGTAGGGGCGGACGTGTTCCTCGTAGGATTCTTCGTCGGCCCACTGGTAGCGGTTGGAGTAGAGGCGGAAGGGGCTGGGGAACCACTGGGGCAAGAAGTTGTAGGCGACGTGGTTGTGGGCGTCGATGAGTCCGGGGGAGATGACGCCTTTGGTGTCGACCCAGGTGGCCTGGTTGGCTGCAGTGTGGGTGGTGCAGTCGGTGGCGACGCATTCGATGGTTTCGCCGACAAAGAGGACTTCGCCGGGGTTGAGGACGCCGTCGGGTGTGAGGACGATGCCGCGGAGCAGGGTGCCGTTTGTGCCCTGGCGGATGATTTCGGCCGGTTCGGTGGCGATGGATTCGTCGTCGGGATAGGGCGTGGCGGGTTTGGTATCG
Source organism: Lujinxingia vulgaris (assembly GCA_040393065.1). GTDB lineage: Bacteria > Myxococcota_A > Bradymonadia > Bradymonadales > Bradymonadaceae > JACCWM01. The sequence continues at coordinate 21,150 of JBEBUW010000015.1, forward strand.
GTGGGGATTTCGGTGTCGGGTGGATCGCTTGTATCGGAAGGATCGGATGTGTCAGTGCCGGTGTCGGTATCCTGGTGCCCGATATCCGTGGGGATGTTGGACGGGTCGGGTGTGGTGCAGCCGGCGAGTGCAGTGAATGTGACGATAGTTAAAAAAGCGAACCATAAACGAGCATTTGTATTCATTTACCACCTCCAAGGTTTGGGAAAGCATAACGGATCCCGGCGGATGGTTGTAGGTGGATTTGCAGGGAAGTGGCGCAGGGCGCAGGAGAAGACGGAAAAGGTGGGGAGGCGGGTGTGTTTCGCGCGAAGCCGCAAAGCCGCGAAGGGTTTTTGAGGGTTTGCAGGCTGTGCAGAACAGGAGGAGGAACGATTCGGGGCGCGGTTGGTCAGCGCCAGTCTTTGCCGGCGCGGAGTGCGTCCAGCGCGCTTGCGAAGTCGTCAGGGTAGGGAGAAGTGCAGAGGAGCTGGGTGCCGTCTAAATGCGTGACGCCGATCTGGACGGCGTGAAGGGCCTGACGCTGGATGAGCGGCGTGCGCGCGGCGCGGGTGCCGCCGTAGGTCTGGTCGCCGAGCAAGGGAGCGTGGATGTGCAAAAAGTGCATGCGGATTTGATGCGTACGGCCGGTTTCGAGGCGGCACTCGACGAGGGCTGCGCCGGTGTGAAAACGCTCGAGGACTTTGTAGTGGGTGATGGCGCGGCGGCCGGTGCTGACGTCGGCAGAAAAGCGTTTGCGGTCGCGCGGGTCGCGGCCGTGGAGCGTGTCGATGGTGCCGCTGTCGGGCAGGCCGGGGCCAACGACCAGTGCGTGGTAGACGCGGTCGGTGGTGTGGGCGCGGAATTGCTCGGCTAAGTGATGGTGCGCTTCGTCGGTTTTGCTGACGACCAGTGCTCCGCTGGTGTCTTTGTCCAGGCGGTGAACAATCCCCGGACGTAACTCGCCGCCAATCGCCACGCCGGCCTGGCCGTCGAAGTGGAAAAGAAGTGCGTTGACCAGGGTGTAATCGGGGTGACCAAGAGCCGGGTGGACGACGAGTCCGGCAGGTTTATCGACGATGGCCAGATGCTCGTCCTCGTACAGGAAGGTCAGCGGGATGTCCTGGGCTTCGAGCGTGGTGGGCCGGGGCGCGTGAATCGTCCAGAGAATGTGGTCGTTTTCGCGCAGTGCATAGCCGGATTTTACGATGCGGTCATTGACCAGGATGTCGCCGGCGTCCAGGCATTTGCGGACTTGCGAGCGCGTGAGCGGGGGATCTTCTTGTTCGGCCAGGAAGACGTCGAGTCGTGTGCCGGCGTCTTCCGGATCGATGATGAAGTGAAATGGGGTGGATTGCACAGATTTGGTCGTGGTGGGTGTGTTGGTGTTGGTGCGTTGGGTGGTTGGACACGTGTCCCAGGGGCAGAGCCCCCGGGGTGGCACGACGTCGACGCGCTCCGCGGAGGGCAGAGCCCTCGCTGCGCGGGGTGGGTGGTGGTGGTGGTGGTGGTGGGATTACCAGATGGGGCTTTCGATGTGGCCGCTTTCGGCGAAGATGATGTCGATGAAGGCTTTTTCGAGGATGTTGGTGTTGTCCATGATGTCCTGGCTGACGTACTGGGCGAAGTGGTTTTTGGCTTCGCGGATCAGGCCGTCGAGTTCTTCGAAGAGGGAATCGTTTTTGATGCCCAGTTCGATTTTGCGCTGGATGTCGGGGTAAATCATCATGTCGGAGGCGATGACGCGTGCGCGACGCTGGGCGGCTTGCAACTCTTCGGGATTGATTGTGCTCATGAAAAACCTCGGGGGGACAGTGTGGGATTGTTTACCAAAAACAGAGAACTCGCCGGGGACGGTATCACGGATCCTGGAGATAACGGAAGTAGCGAGAGATCAGATCCTGGGGATCGGCATCGAGTACGCGGGCGATTTCGCGCAGGTAGCCGCGCAGGTAGACGTCGCGTGGGAGGGTTTCGAGGTCAACGTCTTCGATGGCAGCCAGGAATTTTACGCCGATGTGGGTACGCAGGCTGAGCTCCTGGAGGCTGATGTTGTGTTGGCGGCGCAGGTTTTCGACGACGCGCCCTGGCGAGGGTTTGGGGCCGCGAGGTGTGGGCGGTGTGTCCTGGCCGGGAGCGTTTTCGGAGTTCGGATCGGGCGCGGACGGGGCGGAGGGCTCGGCCGTGGCGTCGGGAGAATTTTTGGGTGTCGGCGGGGCATGCGAGATCGGTGCTGTGCCTGTAAATTCACGTCCGGGAGAGCTGTTCTCCTGGAGTTCGGTCGGCGTCGAGGTTGCGCTTAAGTAGCGCTCAAATGGGCGTGCGTGGGGCGGGTATTCGGGCGGGGGTTGATTGCGGCGTTGGGAGCGTTCGCCATCCCAGGAGGCTTCGGAGCTGTGGGTGTACAGCGATGTGGAGGTGTCGGCGTCGAGTCTTGAGAAGCTCTCGTTGGGCATGGTGAGGACTTTGCGGTAGAGCTCTTCGAGTTCTTCGGCGGTGGCCAGGCGTCGATTCGGGTCGCTGAACACGAGGGAAATGGTGGTTTCGCGGCGATAGCCTTCCCAGAGACGTCGGCAGTGCTGTCGTACTTCGTTTCTGCTGGCGTCGGTACTTACACCCATGCGGACGGCCGGATGGACGTCGGGACCCTGTGGGATGGGGCGGGGGTATCTTTTGTCGACTTCGGCGATATGGCGGATGCTTCTGGCGAGTTGTTCGATGTCGGCTGCGATGGTTTCGTCGTGCCGTACGGGAGGGATGCCGGTGGTGCGGCGATTGAAGAACCAGCGGCGGTCCTGGTAGTCGATGGAGGCCAGAACGCGCGGGTACAGGTTGAGTTCGCGGTACAGTGCGTGTGCCAGAACAAAGCCGAGATCGTGTTCGGCGCCTTCGCGGACCTGGTTGACGATGACGTAGGTTTCAAAGCGCAGGGCGGTTTCTTCGACGATGCGTCGGCAGGCGGCGCTGGGGGCGTCGTAACGCAGGGACTGTGCGTTGTAGGTCAGTGGTTGTTGGGCGAGCATGTCGAGGATGTCTTCGCGCACGCCGTGTGTGTCGGGGTGGTAGAGGATTGCCTGGTAGAGCGCGGCGCGCAAAAACTGGGTGGTTTCGCGGATGGAGGAGGCTTCGGGGGTGCAGATGAGGATCGGGATGTCGCTCAGGGTGAAAAGTCCGACGGAGAGCGGGTCGCATTGTGCGGACAGATCCAGGAAGATCCAGTCGAAGTCGAGTTCGTGGAGTTGTGCGAGGATCGTTTCGGGTTTGAGATCGGGTTGCACGAAGGGAAGGCGCCCTCCACAGGCCATGGAAATCATCCAGATATGGGGATTGGATGTGGTGTGGATGAAATCGGCCAGATGCGATCCGGGCGCGCCTATTTTTGTGGTCGGTGCGCGGCCGGGTTCACCGGGTGGTTCGTCGGTGCCAAGCAGGATGTTGAGTGTGGGACAGCTCCAGGAGGTGTCGACGCAGAGAATGCGTTGATTCTGGCGGGCCAGCGCCCGGGCGGTATCGGCGCAAAGGGTGCTGCGACCGGCGCCGCCTTTGCCTCCGCCGAAAGCAACAACTGTGGGGCGATTCGAGTGAAGAGAGGGACCGATGTTATTCAAGACAGCCTTTCACGCAGGGGAAAATCAGGGGACCAGCACAAACTCACTTTCGCTGAGAGATCCTTACTTGGCAAGTACGGGTTGTGCGCGTTAGGGTATGGCACGTGTTGCTCTGCGAAATGTCTGCCAAGCCTTCAGGGGTGCCCTGGGGGAGAAACTTGGAGAGAGTAACCGGCGGGTCTTAAAAAAAATTCGTCTGCCAATAAAGGTGATTTAAGTGGCCAAATTGATCTACGAAGATCCTGAGCTGGGTGAACAGGTTGTTGTTGAGTTCGGTCCGGACTTACCGGAAGTCACTGTGGGGCGTAATCCCGGAAATATCATACGGATCAATAATCCGAGTATTTCCAGAAGGCATACCCGGTTTGTGTATGAGAACGGCCAGTGCACGCTTACCGATCTGGGAAGCGCGAACGGAACGTATGTGAATGGTGTCCGGATTACGTCCCAGGTATTGAATGATGGCGATCGGATTCGGGTAGGTGAGTTTCCGTTGGATTTTGCTCAGAAAATGGTTGCGGCACCGGCGCCGGCACCTGTTTTGGTGCCGGAATCTGCTTATTCCGGAGCTTCGCGGGGCGGAGCATCGGGTGGCTTTGATATGCCGTCGAATTTTGCGAATTTTGAGTCTCCGTCACCAGGTTTTGGAGCTCCCCCGGTTTCGACGCCGGATTGGGGGCCGGAGACATCAGGTTCAGGCTGGGGCGGACCTCAGCAGGATCAGCAGCAAGGGGGCTGGAATGATGCGCAGAGCTTTGATGCCTCGGCGTTGATTCTGGAAGAAGATGATGTGCAGGAACTGGAGCCCGAGGAGATACTTCCGGAGATCGATATCTCGCCGGTTTCTGCCGGACCTGTTTCTGCCGGACCTGTTTCTGACGGAATTGTTTCTGCCGGGCCGGTGCCTTCTGGCGTAGCAGCTGGTTTTGGGCGTGCGCCGACAGGTTCGGTAAGGCCTGCAGGTTTGTCGGGCGGCTGGTCGGCGGCAAACAATGCGCCCAGAGCGTCAGGAGGTTTTCCGGCGCAGCAGGCCGAAGTTACCGTGGAAGCATCGCCCGAAGATGTGGAAGAGAGTCTCGGGCTACTTCAGCAGTTGGGAAGTGGCGAAAAGTCGGAAGGCGTGGATCACGCGCAGCAGCAACGCGAGTTGCGTATGTTGCAATTGCAGGTGGAACAGCTTGAGGCAGACAATAAGAGTTTGACCCAATCGCTGGAGAAGCTGGAAGCAGCAGGCGGCGCGGGCGCTGGTGGCAATGCGCAGGTCGATCGGATGCGTAAAGAGCGTGATCGGCTGGCGGACGAGCGTCGCAATTTGATGCGGCAGCTTGCAGAAGTGCGCCAGCAGCTTGATGACGCGCCGACCGCGGAGCAGATGACAGCGCTTCAGACCGAGGTTGCTGATCTGAAGAAGGAACTTGCGGATCGTGGGCAGGAACTCGGTGAGTTGAAGACGACGCTGGCTGAACAGGTGGCGACGAATGAGCGTCTTGAGCAAAGCCATGCAAGTGTGAGCGAGGAACTTGCTGCGATTCGAGCTTCGTTTGAGCAGGCCGAGGAGGAGAAACAGTCGGTTGATTATCAGCGGAGCATGCTGGGCGAACAGCTTGGTGATTTGCAAGCTTCGCTGAAAGAGTATCAGGAGCAGCAAGTTGCGCTGCAGGAAACGATTGCCCGGCTTGAGGGTGAGTTGCAGACGGAGCGCGAAGAAGTTGCGTCGCTCGGGCAGGTGCTTGCGCAGCGTGAAGAGGCGTTGATTGCTTCGGAAACGAGTATTGTGCAGCGCGATCGGGAAATCGCGTCGCGTGATGAGCAGATTGCTGAGCTGGGAGCGACGATCGCGAGTTTGACGGCTGAGCGTGATGAGGCGCGTGGTCAGGTTGAGTCGTTGTCGGCAGAGCTGGCGTTGCGTCCGCAGCTTGATGAAGTGGACGAGATGGTGGCCAGCCTCGAGCAATATAAGGCGGATCTGGCCGATGTGACCGGAGAGCGTGATCGTTTGCAGAGCGAGCGTGATGAGCTTGATGGACAGCTTGAGCAAACGCGTCAGGTTCTCAATGATCTGCAGCTTCGTTACGATAAGATCGGCGGTGAATGTGATGAGCTTCGTCGCGAGCGTGATGGGTTGAAGCAAGAAAAGGCGGCCTTCGCGCGTGAAACGGATTATTTGCAGGTTGAGCGTCGCCGGGCGGCTGATCAGATTACGGAGCTGACGGCCAAGATCGATGCGTTCACGCAGGATCGGAAGCGTAAAAAGCAGATTTTCGATGAGCTCTCGCGTGATTTGCGTGCGCTGGTTGAAGAAAATAATGCGCATAACGAGACGATTCAGCGTCTGGAGAGTGAGCTTGCCAGTGCGCCGCGTCTGGAGCGGTTGCAGGAGCTTGAGGAGCAAATCAGCGAGCTGTGCGCGGAATTGGAGCTGAGCCAGGAGCAGCTGGGCGAGCTTGAGGGTGAGTCGTCGCATTTGACGCGTGAGCTCGGGCAGATCGCTGATGAGCGTGATCAGCTGGCGGAGCGTATTGCGGAGATGAGCGAGGAGCTCGAGGCTTTGCGTGCTGTTGCGGATGATGAAGCGTTCCAGGAGACGGTGGCTTCGCTGGAGGTTGCGCAGAAAGCACTGGCTGAGCGTGAAGCGGAGCTTGCTTCGCTGCGTGAGGAGCATGATCAGTTGCGCGAGCGCAGCGCGGAGCTTGAGGGGATGGCTGCTCAGTTTGAGGAGGATTACGATACGCTTCAGAACAGTGCGGAGGTTGCGCAGAAATCTCTGGATGCGTTGACGGCTGAGCGTGATGCTCTGCGGGCGCAGCTTGAGGAGCTTGAGGCTACGCTTGCGAGCAATCAGGAAGCGGTCGATGCAGCGGAGCGCCTGAAGGCAGAGAAAGCGGCGCTGGAAGCGACGCTGGCGGATCTGATTCTGGAGAATGATCGCCTGGAAGATCAGTTGCGTAATAAGTAATTGTTCTTGAAGAAATAGAGCACGCGCTTGCGAACGCTCGATGGACTGCCCTGGAAACGTGGCAGACCATCGAGCGTTTTTTTGTGGTTGTTTGTGCGATTAGAGCTGGAGGCTGGCGATGACCGGGCGGTGATCGGAGGCTTCGCGTTCGTCGATGACGATGGCGTCCGTTTGCCAGTGGGCGTTGGCAGCCATCAGGTAGTCGATGCGTACTCTGGGTTCGCTGGCAGGAAAGGTGGGGTTGGATGAGTGTTGGCCGGCGTCGTGCCATTTTTTTTGAAGGGATTTGATCCAGCGGGTGTCGGGCGATTCGTTGAAGTCGCCAAGAAGTATGACGGGGTCGCCGGTTTTGGCGAGTTTTCGGGCGGCTTTGACGAGTTCTTTTGCCTGAGCGGGGCGGTCAGAGTCGACGTGGGAGAGGTGGGTGGAGAGAACCTGGAGTTTACCCTGTTCGGTTTCTACGGTGGCGAAAAGCAGGACGCGTCGTTCGTCTTTGTTCTGAGTCAGCAGCTGGAGGTGAGTCTGGATGATGGGCCAGCGTGAGAGCAGGCCGTGGCCGTACTGGGCGTCGAGCGGAGTTGGTGTCGATTCGGAGGGTGCGGCAACGCCCTGACCGGGCAGGGTGAGGGCGGGTGCGTAGGTGTAATGTGGCAGGCCGGTGAGTTCGGAGAGTCTGGCGAGTGTGTCGCCGGCGGGGCCGTAGTTCCAGAATTTTCCGACTTCCTGCAGAGCGATGATATCGGCGCTGGAGTCGCGGATGAGGCTGGCGATGGACTCAACGCCTTGCTGTATGCCGAGGCGGATGTTGTAGGTCATGATAAGCATGGGTGGATTCTCCAGGGAAGGGGTGGATATCGAGTGATGTGTTTATAGAGTGGGGAGTTCGATCGTGAAAATCGTTCCGGTTGAATCGGAGGGTGTGGCGATCTTGATGCGTCCGTGATGTTGCTCGATGATTTGCTGGGTCATGGGAAGGCCCAGGCCGGTGCCTTTTCCTTTGGTGGTGAAGAATGGTTCGAAAATGTGTTCGCGCTGTTCGGGTGAAATGCCTGGGCCGGCATCCTGTACTTCAATGCGGGCCGTGTCAATTTGGTGGTGAATGGCAACGGAGACGGTGCTGCCGGGGGGGCCGGCTTCGACGGCGTTTTTGAGGATGTTGAGCAGCGCCTGGCGGATCTGGCTGGTGTCGACGTTGACCATGATTTCGGGTGCGTCCATATCGAGTTGGATCTGGACCTGGAGTTGGGACCACTCCCAGGCGTGGAAGTCGATCAGGCTCTGGACGATGTCGCAGATGTTTTCGGGCTCAAGTCTCGGGGTGGGCAGACGTCCGTAGGCCAGATATTCTTCGGTGATATCGCGCAGGCGATCGACTTCGTTGATGATGGTTTCGAGCAGGGGCATGATTTCGGGATCATCGACGCCGTGTTCCACCAGGGAATCGAGCAGCATTTCGGCGTTCAGGTTGATGCTGGAGAGGGGGTTGCGCAGTTCGTGGGTGACGAGGCTGGTCATGCGGCCGATGGCGGCGAGTCGTTCGCTTTTGAGGAGTGCGGCGTGTTGGCTGTGGATGCGTTGGTCGCGTTCTTTCAGGTTGGCGGCCATGGCGTTGAATTCACGTGTGAGGAGGGCGATTTCGTCGGTTCCGAGGGAGCGTTTTTGCAGGATGGTGAGGGGGCGGTAGTCGCCCTGGCCGATGCGTTTTGCGGCGGCGGTTAGCGTGGTGAGCGGGCGGATGGTGAGGATGACGACGAAGAGCAGAGCGATGCCGATGCTAAGGGCAAGTGCGCTGAGGGCAATGAGGGCGTAGAGGCTGGAGCGTTCGTTGTCGTTTGCACTCTGGAGGGCGAGTTCAGTTAAAACGCGGAGTTCATTGCGGAGGTTGGTGATGTTTGCGTCCAGATCGCGGGCGTCGTCACGCAGGCGGTTTTGTGCGAGTTCGATGGTTTTGGCAGCGACGGCGCTGTCGGGGTGGCGTTCATTCAATACAAGGTTTGAAAACTGCATGGAGCGGGTTGAAAACTGTTTGATTTGTTCGCCGAGTTCATTGAGTTGTTGATGGATGGCTTGCATACGCTCGAGTTCGGGGCCGAAGAGATCCTGGTTGTTCTGGGGCGCAGCCATGGTAGCGGCCTGACCGATGCGGTCGTCGAAGCGTTCGGGGAGTGAGAAAACCAGGCGTGTAAATTGAAGGGTGCGGCGAAGAACGAGCGGATCGCGTTCGTTGAGAACGACGTGGAAGCTTTTCAGGTCAGTCTGGACGTCGCTCAGCATCAGGGAAAGGGGAACGATGCGGTGGTTGATGGCGCGGATCTGGCTGTGGAGAGCCTGGGTGCGGTAGGCGCCGAACATCAGAACGCTGGTGAAGATGACGATGATGCCGGCAAAGGCGATGAATATTTTGGTGGCGATGCTAAGGCGCATGTTTTACGGCCTGAGAATGGTGCAGTCTGGATGCTGGTTGGTGGCGTACGGTGCGACCCGCTGAGCTGATTGGTTGTTTATCATAAAGGTGTGGATTGGGGGATGGTTGACGTTGAAAATTGCGGCGTGCTAGATAACAGAATCCACTCTTGTTTATGAGGAACAACGAGAATTTTGCATATATATAAGGGAACAAATAAATCATGATGTATCAACGTCACCGCGTAGGCGGCGAAGCCATGGGCAAGCTTGTAAAAGGCTTGTTGGTGGCCTGTTTTTGTTTGATATCTTCTCAGCTCTGGGCACAGGGAACGTCGGTGGATGGTGCGCAGGGGCCGAAGGCGAAGGTTTTTTTGCTGCCGGTCGAAAGTGCGCGTGGTGAAATTACGCCGATTGTAACTGACCGCATTGGCGAGAGTATTCGGGAGCGTTTGCGGGCCGATGGCCGCATTGAGTTGTTGGGAACGTATCGCGATATTCAGCGTCAGCTTGATGGAAGTGGTCAGCACGCGAGCGCATCGATTGCGGAAGCGGAGCGTTTGTACACGTCAGGTATCGGGCTTTTGACGGCGGGTGAGAATCAGCGTGCCGCCGAGACGTTCCAGCGTTCTGTGGACATGATGGAGCAAAATATCGCGGATCTTCAAAATTATGAAGTTCTGGCCGATGCGATGGTGAATTTGTCGCTGGCGTATTATCTGGCGGGCTTTGATCTGGATTCACGTAAGTACATGAACAAGTTTGTGCACTTGCGGCCGGATAGCGTGCTGGATGCGGAGAAGTTTCCGGAAGAACTGCTTGCGGTTGCGAAAGACGAACAGCAGCGCGTGAAGAAGGCAGGGCCTGGCAAGCTGGTGGTGACGGCGAATGTTGCGGGCGCGATCGTGATGGTTGACGGCGTTATGAAAGGTGAAACGCCGGTGACGATTGAGGATGTGGGCTTTGGCTCGCATTATGTTGTGGTGCGCAACAGCAAAGGGGCGTGGTCCGAGGAAGTTCGTGTGCGCGGCCGGAGACAGAGCCAGGAAGTCGTGGCCAGTTTGAGTGACGACGGGGGAGCGCCGGTGGCTGCGGCGGGAAGTGATGGCTATCCGTCGTTTTATGTGGATATGCGTGAGACGATTCGCAGCGGTGAATTCGGAGATGATTTGCAGCCGTATATGCGGGAGCTGGTTTCGCGAACGGGCGCGCAATACGTGACGTGGGTTGTGGTAGTGCGGGAAGGTTCGGCGTACATGGCTGTGCCGTTTGTGTATCGGGCGCAGGATCATCGCTTTGTAAGGGTTGAGGCGACGCGTTTTAATATTGAGCTTTCGAATCTTCGGGTCGGTGTAAATCGGATGAGTGATCTGATGATTACGGCGATTCATGCGATGCCGGAAGATCAGGTATTCAGTGCGGTGAATCTTGTGCCGGAACCGGTTGCGGTAGTTGCTCCGAAGCCGGCTGCGCAGTCTTCTGCTGCGGCGCCGGTTGCGGCAGCGCCAGTTCGAGAGACACCGCCGGCGTCGGCTGCGCAGCCTGTGATTCCGCCACCGCTTGTGATGGGTTCGGAAGAGAAGTCAAATACCTGGAAATATGTGGGCTGGACGGGCGCAGCGGTACTGGTGGCCGGTGCGGTGGTTGGTAGCGTCTTTTTGATTGCCAATATGAATGATGATTCGTCCAAGCCGGTCGGCTTTGAAGCCGAGGTGTCCTGGTGAGTAATGTAATGATGGGTTCGTGTGCTTTTTTGAATCGATGTGTGGGTCCGGCGCTGCTGCTGGGTGCGGGGGCGTTGTTGAGTTCGTTGATGGCGTGTGGCTCGGCAGATGAAGGGCCGCAATCCAGGCTGAATATTGAGGTATATGGCTGGGGGCCAAGCGTCGAGGGTGAGACCTTTGTGCTGGGAATGCCGGCTTATAATGCGGCGCACAGTATTCGGCTGAAGGTGACGCAACCCAGAGACGGACGAATTTTGTTGAGTGAGTCGTTTTTGGTCGCGGATCATCGCGGGAAGTTGCCCAACGTCACGTACGGGGAAAATTTGCGCGTGGACCTGGAAGTGTTGGATACGACGCTGAATGTGGTGGCTTCGGGTTCGACGCCCATTTTTACGTTTGATGAAAGTACAGCGCGGCGCTCCTTTCGCATTATGGTGGCTCCGACCAATCAGGCTTCGCCGGTAGGTTCGCTGGTTGCGGATCGGGAAACCGGCCAGAATAAGCTGGTGCAGAGCCGGTTTGATTATTCGGGTCTGGCGTATGAGGGGACGAGAAACTGGCTGGGTCGGGTCGGTCATGCGATGGCAACGACCGAGGATGGTCAGATTCTGATTGTGGGCGGAGGTGACGCATCGAGCCGACTGGAGCCGGCGAAAGTGCCGTCTTTTTATCATGTTTTTTCTGATATTCAGCTTTTTGATCCGGTGACCGGGTATTTTACCGATTTGTCGTATGATGATGCGGCTCGCGCGGTTCAAAGTACGGGGCTCGATCGGCTTAGAACGCCGCGTGCGTTCCATACGGTCACCGCGCTTGGCAATGATCGTTTTCTGGTTGCGGGCGGATATACGCTGCGTGAAACGGAAATGCGTGCCTTGAATACGGTTGAGATCATCGATCTACGTGCTCCAGTCGGGATGCGGATTCAGGAATTGTCGGGCCAGGCTTTTTTGAGCCAGCCGCGTGCGTTTCATACGGCGACCTATCGTCCCGCGGATGGTGCTGTTGTGATTGCGGGTGGTTTGAGCCATGGCGGTGCTGAGGACGTGCTGGATTCGGTTGATGTGATCCATGTCCGCAGTGGGATGGTGGAGTCAAAGAAGATGGCGCAGGCGCGTGTGGATCATGCCGCAGTGCTTTCGCCGGATGGTGAGACGGTCTGGGTGCTGGGCGGCCGTAATAAGGAAGGTGTTCTGGCTTCGACGGAGATGTTGGCTGTGGAGGAGGCCACGGGTGAAACGGCAAGTGCAGCCGGGCCGAGGCTTTTGTCGCCGCGGTTTGGAGCAGCGGCTGTGCCCTTGACAGCCAGTAACGGGAATCTCGTGGCGATGATCGGTGGTTTTTCGAGCACTTCGGGTCAGGCGATTGCGAACTACGAAGTCGGCGGATTTTATCGAGAGGATTTTGTGACGGATCCGTCGTGGATCCTTCGGAAAGCGCGCGGTGGCTTGCAGGCTATCGAGCTGCCACAGACGGGCGATATCATGTTGTTGGGCGGCATGGCCGATGGTCAAGTGGTGTCGACCGCAGAGCGCTTGCGTTATCGTGGGTTGGAAGATCCGTTGCCGCTGTCCGGGGAAACGCAGGGAGCGTTTTATCAGCTGCGGCATGGCTTTGGAGCGGCGCTGACCAGTAACGGGTTTATTTTCCTGGTTGGCGGTGTGGCAGCGCAGGAGAATATTTCTCTGGATAATGCAGAGTACTTCAATGCGTTGGATCCGGTGAGAAATCGGACGAGATAAAAGACGAATGCGGCGAATTGCGCAAGCGTGTGTCGTGTGAGCGAAGTTGACGCACGCGGTGAACCCTGTTAGTTCACACGCTGTTCGCGCAGGGTTTTGAGATCCTGATTAAATAGAATCATGTATATGTAACGACCTTATAAACGGAGAAGTGATCATGGCAGAACAAGTACCGGCCGAATCCGGCGAAGAGACCAAAGCAAGCGAAAAAATCATGTGCTTCGTATCGAAGCAGATGGTGGCTATCGAGGATACTGTGGAAGTTGAGTATCAGGGACACAAACGCGTTCGCGTGCTGCCGCAGTACATCAAATATGAGGAAGTCGAGGGTTAATTTACTCGATTAGTTCTGCTGATAGTTTGCAGAGAAAGCCCGTCATCCATGTGGATGGCGGGCTTTTTTGCGTTCTGGGATTTTGTCCCACTGGTTGTGATTGCTGGGCTGATTTGGGGGCAGAAATAGGAGAAAGAGCCTGGTTGGAGGGGGATATCGTGCGCAGATAAAGCGCATTTTTAAGGGCTTGGGCAGGGGCGTGGAGAGAAAAGGTAGAAAGTGGGGCAGAAATGGGAGTTTATCCCACGCGTGTGCGCGTCGCGGGATGGGTGGGGGCGGTTTGTTGTGCTGGCTTTGTTCTAAGTGGTTGTTTTTATTGGGTTAAGTTTGTGTAGGTTCGTGCTGCTTAGAAAGTGGTGAAAAAGGATGGCTGGCGGCTCAATACTTTCTTGACGTGGGTATGTCGCCCCCCTATAGTGGCTGCGGTGGGATGAAATCCCATTGAGTGGCATGCGGTGGTAATTTCAGGCATGAAGAAGGGCTTTGCCAGGGAAGGTAAAAGCCGGTTGCGAAGAAGGTTTCGGGTTCATGGATGAGTCTTCTGTGTTGTTTTGATGGGTCCAGGGCTTTCACATCATGTTTCGAGGGCAATACGAGCATACAATCGATACGAAAGGGCGCATCAGCGTTCCGGCTCGGTATCGTGAAGTGCTCAGCGAAATGAGTGAAAGTCAGGCAGATCAGGAACAACCGGTCGATCGCATCATTTTGACGCGTACCTTTCAGCAGTGCCTGGTGGTTTATCCGTATGAGAAGTGGCTTGGTTTTGAAGAGAAGATTCGGCAGTTGCCGCAATTTAATCCGCACGTTCAGCAGCTAAAGCGCGTTTACATTGCGGGAGCTATCGAGTGTTCAATTGACGGCCATGGCCGGTTGTTGGTGCCCCAGGCGATGCGAGATTTTGCAGGTCTGGATCGTGAATGTATCTGGGTAGGACAGTTGGATACATGCGAGCTGTGGGCACGGGATCGGTGGATGGGGGCAATTGAAGAGGCGATGCAAGATCCGAAGGCACTGGCAGAGGCGATGGCTGATCTGGGGCTGTAGGGTAAGCGTTATACAGGTTTTTGGTTTTACGCACGGATGTGTTCGCGGCCCTTTTTGGAGGGTGATGCGATGACTCAAGGATGAGTCAACGGGAATTCTTCATGGATGAAGATTTGTGATTCGGCCGTCAGGTCGGAGAGCAAATGCCCACGGATGGGCTTTTTCTTTCGCTGTAGATTTTCTTAAACGCGTCATTCTTCAGGGGCTATCTGTTTGGTTGATCGAGGTTTGCAGCGGTCGTTGTTTGACGATGGCGCGCAGGCAGCGTTGTGTTTGGTCGCTATTTTGGCGTTTCGTCGGCGAATGTCGGGATGAAGCGTTGGAAGTAACTCTGGAGTTCATGTGTCATCTGGTTCCTTACCCTACGCGAGTGAATATCATGTGCCGGTTCTGGTGCGTGAGGTGCTGGAGCAGCTCGCGGTTGTGCCGGGAGGACGTTATGTGGACGGAACTCTTGGCGGCGGCGGTCATACGTCAGCGATTCTGGAAGCGAGCGGGCCGGAGGGGCGTGTGCTGGCGATTGATCGGGATCCGGAAGCGATTGCTGCGGCGCGTGCGCGGCTGGGAGCCCTGGCAGAGCGCGTGACTTTCGTACAGGGAAATTACAGCCAGGCTGCGGAATTTTTGGAAACGACCGGCTTTGGCAAGGTGGATGGTTTTCTGGTCGATGCCGGGATCAGTTCTCATCAAATCGATACGGCAGAGCGCGGCTTTAGTTTTTCGCGTCCGGGGCCGCTGGACATGCGGATGGGTGAGGATGTTCCGACGTTGAAGGAATATCTGGAGACGGTTTCTCATGGAGAGCTGGCATCGGCGTTGCGGCGCTACGGTGAGATTCGTTCGGCTTCGCGGGTTGCGACGGCGATTTTGGATGCGGTGCAGGCAGATCGGCTGGAAACGACAGCGGATCTTCGAGAATGCGTCGCTGAGATTGTAGGACGCGGCGCGGGCAGTGGACGACAGAGTGGAATTGATCCGGCGACGCTGGTTTTTCAGGCGCTTCGAATCGCGGTCAACGGTGAGCTGGAGCATCTGGAGGCGGCAGTTCTATCGGTGCCGCAGGTGGTCAGGGCCGGTGGTCGTGCGGTTTTTATCAGTTTTCATTCGCTAGAAGATCGGATTGTGAAACAGGGGTTTCGCGAGCTTGCGACGGCGTGTGTTTGTCCGCCGAAGCTGCCGGTTTGTCAGTGTGAAGGGCGTGCGAAGGTCCAGGTTTTGACTTCGAAGCCGTTGATGGCGGCGCCGGATGAGTTGGAAGCCAATCCGCGGTCGCGAAGTGCGCGGTTGCGGGCGGCGCGGGTTTTGTAGGTTTTTGGGCAAGTTTTGCGAGTGTTTGTAAGTCAGCCTGACTGTTTTTGATGTTTCCAAGGGTGATGTGTGATGTTTGAGTTCGTGAAAAGTTCGTTCAAGGATGCGGCAGCGGTTTTGCGGGCGGCGTTGATCGTCGGGATTCCGATGAGTTTGCTGCTGTTTCATGTCTGGAACGAGTATCGCATCGTCAGCATTGGCTATGAAATTGCGGATGTTACGCGGGAGCATCGTGCGCTGCTGGAAGATCACAAGAAGCTGAGCATTGAGGCGGCGGTGCAGGGGCGGACCGAGCGGATTGCTTCGGTTGCGCGCACGCAGTTTGGCCTGGAGCAGGTGCGTCCGCATCAGGTTGTTACGATTCGTCTGGCTGATGGCCAGGTGCAGAATCGGGCAGGTGGTGTGGAGCATGCGAGTCTTGAGTACTGAAATTTCGGTACTTTCGGTGCGGGCGGGATCTGGAAGTAGCAGGATGTAGTAGGGCGAGAAAATGCGCGATGTTGCGGTGAAAGTGCGGGGCGATGATTCGAAAGAGCGCAAGTGGATGAAGGTGCGCATTGCGATTGTCGCATCGGTCCTGGTGCTTGGATTTCTGACGGTTCTGGGGCGTGTGTATTACTTGCAGACGGTGGAAGCGGAGGCATTGAGCAAGCGCTCCGCCACCCAGCTCAATCGCCAGGTTACCATGCAAGCTCGCCGAGGTAACGTCATTGATCGCAATGGGACGGAGCTTGCGGTTTCGGTGGAGATTCCGAGTATCTTTGCGCATCCGCGTGATATCGAGAATCCGGAGCGCGAGGCGCGTCGTTTGGCGCCGCATCTGAATATCAGTTACGAAAAATTGCTGGAGAGGCTGACGTCGAAATCTGGATTTGTCTGGCTTGAGCGTCAGGCGCGGCCGGCGTCGGCGCAGGCGATTCGTGATATGCGCATTCGTGGTATCGGGATTACCAACGAGTATAAGCGTTATTATCCGCTGGGCTCGCGTGCCGGGCAGTTGCTGGGATTTGTGGGAATCGACGGCAATGGTCTGGAGGGGATTGAGCGGATGCTCGACAAGGAAATGGCGGGCGATACGTATCAGATGAACATCTCACGTGATGCGCAGGGGCGGGCGATGCTGACCAATGAAACGCCGAATTTTAAGGAGTTTGAGGGGCACAGCGTTCGGTTGACGATCGATGAGAAGATTCAGGCCGTTGCCGAAGCCGCGATTGCTGAGCAGGTTGAGGAATTCAGCGCGAAAGGTGGCTATGCGGTGGTGATGGATGTGCACACCGGAGATGTGCTGGCGATGGCCAATACGCCGGCGTTTGATCCGAATCGGGTCGGGGATTTTAAATCCGGTGACTGGAGGATGCGTCATGTGACGGATACGTTTGAGCCAGGTTCTGTTTTTAAGCCGTTTGTGCTGGCGGCGGCTTTGCAGGAAAAGGCGCTGACGTTGGATACGCCCTTTGATATTGAGGGCGGACGGATGAAAATTGGACGGTATACGATTCGTGATACGAAGCGGGCCGATGAGTTGACGGCGGCGGAAATCATGCAGGTTTCCAGCAATATCGGAATGTATAAGATTGCGCAGCTGATCGGTAGGGATCGGTTTTATGAGTATATCCGCGCGTTTGGCTTTGGTTCGCGAACGGGTATTGGTCTGCGCGGCGAGCAGCCGGGGATGTTGTGGCCGCCGGACAGATGGGCGGAGATTTCATTTGCGAATATTGCATTCGGGCAGGGGTTGACGGCGACGCCGTTGCAGCTTGCGGCGGCGCTGGGTGCGATTGCCAATGGTGGGATGCTGCTTAAGCCACGGATTATTGATGCGGTGATTGATCGGGATGGCAATGTCGTGCAGCAAGATGAGCCGACGTTGGTACGGCGGGTTTTGACGCCGGATGTTGCCCGGGATGTAGCGAAGGCAATGAGTCTGGTGACGATCAAGGGTGGGACGGGAACGCGCGGAGCGATTGAAGGCTTTACGGTCGCGGCGAAAACGGGCACGGCGCAGAAGGTGAATCCGGAAACGCGGCGTTATGATGCGCATATGTGGATGTCCGGGTTTGTGGGCTTTGTGCCGGCGGAGCGTCCGGAGATTGCGGTCGTGGTGATCATCGATGAGCCGTATAAAATGCATTATGGCGGTGTGGTGGCGGGACCGGCGTTTGCGAAGATTGCCGGAGAGACGCTGGCGTTGCGTGGGATTATGCCGTTGCCGGAAGAGGAGCAGTTCGATCTCGGGTTGGAGCGTCCGGAGGCGAAGGTTGCAGCGCCGATTTTGAAGCCAGCGGCGCCGGCAGGAACGGTGATGATGGCTGCGATGCGTGTGTTTGATGAAGATTTTTCGGGGCTGGAAGATCTGGAAGGAGCGGACGGCGAATTGGGTGAGGGGACGGAGGGGGAGCGTTTGCCGAATCAGGTGCGTGTGCCAGATTTCCAGCAGATGACGCTGCGGCAGGCGATTCGGCGCAGTGAAGATCTGGGGATTTCGCCGCATGTGGAAGGTTGGGGGCGAGTGGTTTCACAGAGTCCGGCGCCGGGCACGATTGTTTCGGAAGGATTTACGTTGAATCTTGTTCTTTCTCCAGCGACCGGGCAGGGGCTGATTGCGGATGAGCCTTCGCAGGGAACGTTGCAGTGACGGACGGAAGTTTTCGTTTTTGTGCGAGTTTGTAGACAGGTTGGAAAAACATTCAGGAATCTAGTGAAAAACCAGGGAAAAAGTCTGGAGGAGATGCTGGCGGAAGTTTCGGAGTTGGAGCTTGTGTGGGCTGGCAGCGGTCGTGGGCTGGAGTCGATTGGTAGCGTTACGTTTGATTCGCGTGATGTGGGGCCGGGGACGCTTTTTGTGGCGCTGTCGGGAGCGCGGCATGACGGGCATGATTTTGTACAGGCTGCTGCAGAGGCGGGGGCGGTGGCGGTGCTAGTGGATCGAAATCGTGTGGAGGGCAATCGCGTGGCCGGCGTGGACTGCGGATTGCTTGGATGCGCGGTTCTGGCGGCTGATAATACGCGGGCTGTGCTGGGGAGCGTGGCCGCGGCGTTTTATGGAGAGCCGTCCAGGCGGCTGGGCGTGGTCGGAATTACAGGAACGAATGGGAAAACGACGACGTCGTATCTGGTGGAAGCGGTTCTGGCTGCGGCCGGGCGAAAATGCGGTGTGGTTGGGACGATCAATTATCGCTGGGGGCAAAAAGTGCTGGCGGCGGCCAATACAACGCCGGAAAGTCTGGTGCTGCATGATCTGATGCATCAAATGGAGGGTGAGGATGTGACGGATGTCGTCATGGAGGTTTCGAGCCATGGGTTGTCGACGCATCGCTTGCACGGGGTCTTGTTTGATGTCGGTGTGTTTACGAATTTGACGCAGGATCACCTGGATTTTCACGGCACGATGGATGCGTATGCGAGCGCCAAGCGCCGTTTGTTTCTGGAGGCGTTGCCGGCAGCCTGCGCGGCGGGCAAAAAACCGGTGGCGGTGATCAATCTGGATGATGCCGAGGGGAGGTTTCTGGCGGAAGAGGTGCAGAAGCGCTCGGAGATTGCGTGTTTGACGTATGCGGTTTCGCAGGAAACGGCAGATATTTATTGCACGAAGCTGGAGCAGCGGATCGACGGGATGGCGATGCAGGTTCGGATTCCGGGCGGTGTGTTGGCGATTGAAACCGGGATGCTGGGCGAATTCAACGTGTCGAATTGCCTGGCGGCGGTGGCGGCGGCTCTGGCGCGTGGCGTGAGTGGCGACGCGATTTGTAAGGGGCTTGGCGGCGTGCACGGTGTGCCGGGGCGTTTGGAGCGTGTTCGTCTTGAGAATGATGACTTAACCAGGGAAATGCCGGCGGTGTTTGTGGATTTTGCGCATACGCCGGATGCGCTGGAGCGCGCGCTGTTGACTTTGCGGCCGCTGGTGGAGGGAAAACTGGTGGTGGTCTTCGGGTGCGGCGGGGATCGCGATCGGCAAAAACGCGCGGTGATGGGCAGGATTGCGGCGCAGCTTGCGGATCGCGTGTGGGTGACGTCGGATAATCCTCGGAGCGAGGAGCCCGGGGCGATCGTGGCGGAGATTCTGGCTGGTATTGATGCCGACGACATGGTCCGGGTGGCGCATGAGGTGGACAGGCGCCGGGCGATTGTGCAGGCGATTCAGCAGGCAGAGGTCCGTGATGTCGTGCTGATCGCGGGCAAAGGGCACGAGAAGTATCAGGAAGTTCAGGGACAGAAGCTGGTTTTTGATGATGTCGATGAAGCACGCAAAGCTTTGCTTGCGCGCCGCTAACAGGGCCCGGTTATGAGTGAAATGTTGCGGATATCGACGTGGGGCCTTGAAAGGATTGCAAGAGCGGTTGGCGGAGTTTTGTCGGCGGAAGGTTTGTCTGTGGAAGCCCGGGATGCCATCCGGGTTTCGTGCGTATCGAGCGATACACGAGCTATCGGGCAGGGGGCGTTGTTTGTGGCGCTGTCGGGAGCGAACTTCGATGCGCACAATTTTTTGGAGCAGGCATTTTCAGGCGGTGCAGTTGCTGCGCTGGTGGCGCGCGGGCGTGCGGTCGAGTCGGTGGCGCGTCTGGAGCGAGCCGGTTTTGCGATGATTGTGGTGGACGATCCGGAAGCTGCGCTGGGGGCGCTGGGCCATGCTTTGTGGGAGGAAGCGACGGCGGGCGGTTTGCACACGATTGCGGTGACGGGCTCGAATGGAAAAACGACGACGAAGGAGATTCTGGCCAGGTTGTGGAGTTCGGTTGGGAAGGTGCACGCAACGCGCGGAAACTTGAACAATCAGATCGGCCTGCCGCTGACGTTGTGTGCGCTGCCGCTGGCCTGTGATTATTTGATCGTGGAAATGGGGGCGAACGCAGCCGGGGATATTGCGCAGTTGATCGGATTTGCGCCGGCTGCGGTGCGTGTGGTGACGTCGATCGGGCACGCGCATATCGAAGGATTTGGATCGCTGGATGGCGTGCGTCGCGCGAAATCGGAGATTTTTTTGAAGGCGGATGCGACGACCACCGGTGTGGTGCCGTATGCGGAGAAGTCTCATGTGATGGTTGAGGGTTTTCCGGGCAAAGTTCTGAGCTTTGGGGTGGAAACGGGCGCGGATGTGCGTTGTTCGGTGCAGGAAGTGCTGCCCGGCGGCGAGCAGATTGTAAAGGTTCAAGTGGATTCTCGGGAATGGTCGGTAAGATTGCCGCTGGCGGGCGCGCACCAGGCGAGTAATCTGGCGGCGGCAAGTGCGACGCTGGTGGCGGCGGGCGGCGTTTCGCTGCTGGAGCAGGTTTTTGACCGCAAAGATTTATTTGATGGATTTGAGCTGCCGGGCGGGCGGTGGCGGCGCAAGCAGGTTGGTCCGCTGGTTGTGATCGATGATGCGTACAATGCGAATCCCTCGAGTGTGCGGGCGTCGTTTGATGCGTTTATGGGCATGGAATCTGTCGGGGCGCGGGTTGCGGTTCTGGGGGAAATGCGAGAGCTGGGGCAGGATGCGGAGCGGCTACATGAGGAAGTTGCGCGGTATGTGGCTTCGGCGGCTGGTCTGGATGGATTGATTGCGGTGGGAAGTTTTGCGGCCGGAATGTGTACAGCAGCCGGGCAAGCGGCGCGGGAATCGGGCAATCCGGGGCTTGAGACGTTTGCAGCGGCGGGGACGCAAGAGGCTGCGCAGTGGCTGGAGGCGTACGGGGCTGCTCATGGCCCGGCGCTTGTATTTATGAAGGGAAGTCGAGGAAGCCGTCTGGAGCAAATTCTAGAAATTCTGGAAAAACACCGGACGGGTTGAGCGTGCGACAAAGTGAGCGTACAAGAGGCGTTTGCTTCCAGGGTGAAGCACGGTTTGTACGCCGGAGATTTTTAGAAACCTGTGAACAGGCAGCACCTGAGGTAGACGGCTATGTTGTTCGAACTTTTCTTCTGGCTTAAAGACGCGTTCACGCCATTCAACGTGTTTCGCTATGTAAGCTTTCGGGTTGTGGCAGCGATGCTGACGTCGCTGGGGATGAGTTTTTTCTTGTATCCCTGGTTTATCCGGAAATTGCAGGCGCAGCAGATTGGCCAGGTGATTCGGGAAGACGGGCCGAAGAGTCATTTCAGTAAGGCTGGCACGCCGACGATGGGCGGCGTGATGATTTTGTTTTCGGTGGTGATTTCGACGGTTTTATGGGCGGATCTCAAGAATTCGTACGTGATGGTCGTGCTGGCGATGACCGTGTGTTTTGCGGTCGTCGGCTATTTTGATGATGCATCGAAGCTGCGCGGCAAATCGAGCAAGGGACTGTCGGGCAAGGTGCGGCTGGCGATTGAGTTTGGATGTGCGCTGGCGTTGTTGATGGTGATGTTCAAGTCGGAGGCGTTTAGCTATTCAACCGAGCTATATTTGCCGTTTGTGAGTACGGAAAAGTTCAGCCTGACCTTGCCGTTGTGGGTGTATGTGCCGTTTGCGCTGCTGGTGATTGTGGGAACGGCCAATGCAGTGAATCTGACGGATGGTCTGGATGGTCTGGCGATCGGCCCGGTCATCGTGGCTGCGGCGACGTTTTTGATTCTGGCCTGGGGAACATCCACGGTGTTGCAGCAGGAGGAAATCATCGACGGGGTGCGGGTAATTCACCGCTTTGATGTGGCGAAGTACCTGATGATTCCGAAGGTGGAAGGTGTGCAGGAGCTGGCGATTTTCTGCGCGGCGATTGTCGGCGCAGGCGTTGGATTCCTGTGGTACAACACATTTCCGGCGCAGGTTTTCATGGGCGATGTGGGCAGCCTGTCGCTGGGTGGCGCGCTCGGAACGCTTGCCGTTGTGACCAAGCATGAGCTGTTGTCGACGATTATTTTCGGGATTTTCCTGGTGGAGGCGCTGAGCGTTATTACGCAAACGGTGAGCTATAAAACACGTGGGAAACGCGTGTTTCGGATGGCGCCGATTCATCATCACTACGAGATGAAAGGCTGGCCGGAACCCAAAATTATTGTGCGATTCTGGATTATATCGATCATGTTGAGTTTGATTGCGCTGGCGAGTCTGAAGCTGCGCTGATGTTTTGAATGAAATTTGAAGTAAGAACGCTGAATGAGTCGGATTTTTGAGGGATTCAGGGAAGAATGACGCAAAAATCCGACGGTTTGAACGTGTTTTTTGAATGAAAATGTTGCACCTGGTGCGGCCACGGAGGGCCTCATGAGTTCGGATTTACTGTCTTCGATTACTAGCAAACAGGCGGCTGTTTCGGCGCCGGGTGAGTCGGATGAAAGCTGGGACGGGTGGCTTTTACTGATTGTTTTTTTGTTGGTCGCGCTCGGCCTGCTGATGCTTTACTCCGCCAGTGCTGTGATGGCGGAACAGCGGATGGGCGGGCACCTGACGCTTTTAGAGAATCAGTTGCAGAAAGTGATTCTGGGCGTCGTGATTTTGGTCGGTGCGCTGCGTCTGGATTATCGCTGGTACAAGCGTTTGATTTATCCAATTCTGGGTGGAACGGTTTTCATGCTGATTTTGGTGCTGATTCCGGGCATCGGAACGGTTCAAAACGGTGCCAGGCGATGGTTTAGCCTGGGCGGTATGAGTTTCCAGCCGGCGGAAGTCGCCAAGCTGACGGCCCTGATGTTTCTTGCGTATTCCGTGAGTAAGAAGGGCAAGCGGATGGGGAGTTTTACGATTGGGTTTATTCCGCATCTGGCGACGATCGGGCTGATGGTCGGGCTGTTGATGTTGCAGCCGGACTTTGGTTCGTCGGTGATTCTGCTTTCATTGATGATGATCTTGTTGTTCGTTTCCGGAGCGAAACTCTCGTACCTGTTTTTGTTCACGTTGCTGGGGGCGGCGGGCGCGTACTTTGCGATCAGCGGCAGTGAGTATCGCATGAAGCGAGTCATGGCGTTTCTCGATCCGTGGAGTCACCGCCAGGATATTGGTTACCAGATCAGTGAATCGTTGATCGCGGTCGGGGCCAGTGGTTTGCAAGGGCGCGGGCTTGGTAATGGCACGGGCAAGCTCGGGTATGTGCCGGAGCTGTGGAACGACTTTATCGGGACGATTATCGCTGAAGAGCTGGGGATTTTGGGGGTTGTGTTTCTGGTGTCGTTGTTCGTGATGCTGATCTGGCGCGGGGTGCGGATTGCGCTGCGTAGCCATGATGCGTTCGGGATGTATCTGGCGTTTGGCATCACGGCGATGTTTGGCCTGCAGGGTATGTTGAACCTGTGGGTTGTGACGGGCATGTTGCCAACGAAGGGGCTGACGCTGCCGTTCGTGAGTTTTGGCGGTAGTTCCATGATTCTGGCGCTGTTTTCGGTGGGGATTTTGCTCAATATCTCGAAGAATGCGCCGGATCGGTGGGAGCTGGAGCGGGAGGAGCGCGAGAGTTTGCGGGCGGAGAGGCGGTGGGAGCGTAAGCGCGCTCGGATTATGCGCTCGCGGGGGCGGCGTTCTTGAATTGATGTAGACATCAGGTATTGGGGCCGCTTGTGCGGCCTTTTTTGTTGGGGCGTGGGCGGTGGCGCGAGGAAAAGGCACAGCAAAGGCAGGGGGACGTGTGGGAAGGTGTTTGGGGAGGCAAAAGACTTCAGATGGCGGATTGGAGGGAGTTGCGTGGGGAAAATGGCTTCCGGTTGGGGATTGAAGGGATGTTGGTTTTGCAGATCGCTTCCGGTCGGGGACTGGAGTGATCCTGGTTTTGCAGATCGCTTCCGGTTGGGAATTGAAGTGATCCTGGTTTTGCAGATCGCTCCAGGTGGGAGATTACGGTCTGTTGTTGCGGCTGAGGGGCTTCCGGTTGGGAATTGAAGTGATCCTGGTTGTGAGACTGGCTTCAGACGCAAAATTTGCGCGATCTTGGTTTTAAAGATCGCAATAATCTCGGTAATAGTGGTTTGGAGGGGGTTGGCGAGTGAATGTGGGGGATTTTTATGGATGAAAGGGCGGGCTGAGTTATAAGGGGGCGATGTAAATGTTGTGGTGAACGATTAACTGTACAGATGGGAAGGCCTTGAAGAATCGACATGTGGTGGTGGCAGGTGGTGGAACGGGTGGGCATTTGTTTCCGGGTGTGGCGGTGGTCGAGGCGCTTCAGGAGATGGAGCCGGGTTTGAGGGCGACGTTTGTGGGGACGGAGCGAGGGATCGAGGCGCGGGTAATTCCGGGGCTGGGCTATGAGCTGCGGCTGATGGATGTTGCGTCGTTGAAGGGGGCGGGGGCGCTGGGGATGGCGCGGGGCATGATGCAGTTGCCGTTCAGCGGGTTGCAGGCGCGCAAGTTTGTGAAGGAGCTGGCGCCGGATGTGGTGATCAGCGTGGGCGGGTATGCGGCGGGGCCGATGACGATGGTGGCGGCGTTGAGTGGGGTGCCGACGGCGTTGATGGAGCAAAATGCGACGCCGGGTATGACGAATAAGACGCTGGGGCGGTTTGTAGATCGGGCGTTTTTGACGTTTGAGCAGAGTCGGGAGTTTTTTGGGAAAACGCGCTGCGAGGTGGTGGGGAATCCGGTGCGTCGGCAGATTCTGGAGCGGGCGGAAGGGTTTTCGTATGAATTGGCGGATCCGGGGCGCGAGTTTCGGATTCTGGTGATCGGGGGCAGCGGCGGCGCAGGTAGTTTTAATGAGGGAATTCCGGGCTGGATGAAGAATCTGGAGGAGGAGCCGGGGCGCAGGATTCATATCCGGCATCAGGCGGGCAGAAATCGTGCGGAAGAAGTGCGCGCGCGCTATGAGGGATTTGTGGGGAAAGCCGAGGTCGTGGAGTTTATCGATGACATGGCCGAGGCGTATGCGTGGTGCGATTTGCTGATTTGCAGGGCCGGGGCCAGTACGATGGCGGAGGTTCTGATTCTGGGCGTTCCGGCGTTGTATATTCCGTTCCCGGGTGCGGCGGACAATCATCAGGAAAAGAACGCGCTGGCGGTGGTGGAGGCCGGGGCGGGTTTGATGATCGATGATTCGGAGATCGGTACGGATCGGGCGTGCCGATTGCTGATCGGTTTGATGGGCAATCCGACGGCACTGTCGAATGTGGCAGATCGTGCCCGGATGCTGGGGCGGCCGGAAGCGGCAAAAACGATCGCGCAACAGATCCTGGAAATGATGAAGTAAAGGCTTGAAACGTCGGTAGTGGTGGTCGATTCTTGAAGTGATGCTTTAGGTTGTTGGGCCGGGATTGTCCGAGAGCAGGCTGCAAGTTTTAGAACTTGCTTTAGAGAAAAATTATAGGGGCAAGAATCAACATGAACTAAGGTGCGCTAAGTCGTGCATGTGTATTGTTATTCTTGTGTAAGTGGTTGGTAAATAAGGGTTTGGTTGGCTTGTTGGGGGAGGGCGAGTGCGCTTGCGGGTGAAGTGAGATGATGTATTCTCTGGTTCGCTTGCAGAGGTTACCGAAATGCTACTTTCAGGAAATCTTGTCGTACAAAGATCTTGAACAAGCGTTGGTGTATGGCCGTACCGAGGTTTATTCGTAGTGTTTAGACAATCATTTCAAAAGCTGGGGGATGCGCTGGGGATGGTCGGCAGGCTGAGCCTGGATGCGGCGCTGGAGCGTCATGCAACGTTGCGTCTGGGTGGTGCTGCGTCGGTCTGGGCCGAGGTGGAAACACGGGCGGAGTTGGAGGCTTTGTGGGGGCTTGCGCGTCGTGAGGGCGTGGATGTCTTTGTGGTGGGGCTGGGGAGCAATGTATTGTTTCCGGATGAAGGGGTGCGGGGGCTTGTGATCCGTCTTAGTGGTGATTTTGCGCGTTGGAGTGTGGCGGAGGATGGGGTCGATGCGGCGCTGGCTGCAGTGGGCGGCGGTGTGGTGAATGCGCATCTTGTGCGGGGATTGTTGAAGGAAGGTTTTGTGGGGGCGGAGTTCTTGTCGTTGATTCCGGGGACGTTTGGCGGCGCTGTGGCACTGAATGCCGGGACAAAGGAGCAGGAGATCGAGAGTCTGCTGGCGTATGTTGAGTGGATGGTGCCGGACGCGTCGGGGGAGGGATTTGTGACGCAGGTGGTCGAGCGCGCGGAACTTTCTATGTCGTATCGTCATACGGAATTGCCGGAAGGTGCGATTGTGCTGGGCGGCGGGATGCGTGTGCAGCGCGGAGATATTGAGCAGGCGCGGGCGCGGGTGAAGTTTGATAAGGACCGGCGCAATGAAACGCAGCCGTATCGCCTGGCGAGTGTGGGGAGTACGTTTGCGAATCCCGAGGGGGATTTTGCGGGGCGGTTGATCGAGGCGGCTGGTTTGAAGGGGACGTCGATTGGAGGTGCGCGGATCAGTCCGTTGCACGCGAATTTTTTTATCAATGAGAACGGTGCGACGGCGCATGACTTTTTGTCGTTGATGGCGCTGGCGCGTGTGAGAGTTCGTGCGGAGTTTGGCGTGGAGCTGCGGCCGGAGGTTCGGTTCGTGGGTTTTGATGGCTGGGCACGGATGCTTGAGATTGAACATCAGATGGAAGCGGGCGCATGATCGGGTTGCAGGAAGAACATAAGTTTCGTGGGAAGAAGGTCGGTGTGGCGCTGGGCGGCGAGTCGTCGGAGCGCGAGATCAGCCTGCGGACGGGGCGTGCGTTTGTGGAGGCGTTGCAATCGCTGGGCTATGAGGTGACGGCGTATGATATCGCGACGGATCTGGCGAAGGTGGCCAGTGATGCACCGGCAGCGATGTTGCTGGGCGTGCACGGCGGAATCGGAGAAAATGGAGTCTTGCAGGGATACCTGGAGGCTTTGAAGATTCCGTATACGGGCAGCGGGCCGCTGGCGTCGGCGCTGGCGATGGACAAGGCGCGTGCGAAGGCTGTGATGGCAGATGCGGGCGTAGCGCTGGCACGTGGTGTTCGGCTGGCGGGCGGCGAGGTGGATTCGGAGCCAGCGCTTGCGGATCGACTGGAGGCAGAGGGTTTGTCCTGGCCGCTGGTGGTGAAGCTGAACGACGGCGGCAGCAGCGTGGGCGTGTATATCTGTCGTGATCTGGCGTCGGCGTATCATGCGGTGCAGAAGTTGGAAGGCATGCTGGACGAGGCTGCATCGGCGGGAATCTTGCTGGAGGCGTATCTGGCGGGCGCGGAGTATAGCGTGGGATTTGCAGGCCAGGAGTGTCTGGGCGCGATACAGATCGTTCCGGAGGCGGAGTTTTACGACTTTCAGGCGAAATATGAGTCGAAAACGACGGATTATCGCTATGTCGAAGATATAAATTTATTGGAAGCGCTGCAGGCTATCGGGCAGCAGGCGTATAATGCGCTTGGATGTCGCGGGGTTGCGCGTGTGGACGTAAAAGCGGACGACAAGGGCGAACTTTTTGTGCTTGAAGTCAACACAATTCCGGGTATGACCGAGACGAGTCTGGTACCGAAGTTGGCGGCGCGCAAAGGTTTGAGTTTTGCGCAGTTCGTCGAATGGATGCTGGATTCGGCCGGATGTGAGACGAGCGGTCGCTAAAAGGATTTGGCGGCAGAGCCCTGGAACGGGGTCGTTTTTTTCGGGTTCGTCGAGCAGGCAGGTGGTCAGTTCAGGTTGTAGCAGTTGGTCAGGAGTCTGCAAGTTTTTTGGTATTGCAGGCAATTGTTGGTAGCAGCCCTCACGGATGAGGGTGAATGATTCAGGGATGATGGCAGTGAAGCGAAGGCGCCAGATCAATCGGCGGCGGCCAGATCGTCGTGAACAATTGCGGGAGGGAGTGGAAAGTGTCTGGGCGCTGGTGCGTCGCAGTGCTCCTTTTGCGTTGTTGGCGGTGATCGCGACGGGATTGCCGTATCTGAGCTACCAGGCGTATTTGCACACGATGTCGAGCGGGTATTTTGCGCTGGAGACGATCGAGTTGAGCGGTCAAAAGCGTGTCCGTGATGTGCAGGTTTTGCAGGCCGGCCAATTGGAAGAGGGGATGAATATTTTTTCGGTCGACGCAGAGCGTAGTCGCGCGTTGATCGAGCAGTTGGATTACGTGAAATCGGCTCATGTCGAGAGGCGATTGCCCGACCGCGTTTCGGTACGGATTGAGGAGTACGAGCCGGCGGCGATCGTTGTCGATGATGGGTATATGCTGGTGGATGCGGCAGGCCACGGATTTTTGCGGCTTGCGGCGGGAACGGCGTTGGAGTCGCTGCTAGAATTGCCGCTGATCAGTGGTATTGGTCATGCGGAGCTTGCAAGCGAGCGCGGCCGTGGATTGCTTACGGACGCACTTGAGGTGGCCGAGCTCTATGAGAGCATGGGGCTTGGCAAGTTGCAGCGGCTCAGTCAAATCCATGTGGATGCGGTCATGGGGATTTCGCTTGTGACTGAGGAAACGGGGACAGAAATCCGCCTGGGTTGGGGAAGGTATGATGAACGGCTGGAGCGATTGAAGGCCGTGCAGAGCACCTTGATTGAGCGGGGAATGGATGCGGATTATGTGCTTGTCGATCAGGATGGGGATTTAAATCGCATTGCTGTAGGTCAGCGCCCGGAGCCAGGGATTGGCGAGGGTGGTGGTTCGCATTGAGCGCTCCGGGATCGGGGCGTGCGTGATGCGGGGGGAAATAAGAATGAATGAATTGAAGCAAATTGATATGAATAGGTTGAACGCGAATTAAGCATAACCGTTGCCAGGGAAGGGAGTGGTATGGGACGTCGAGAAGAAATCATTGTTGGGTTGGATATTGGGACGACCAAGATTGCATGCATCATCGGGGAGGTGACGCCGGATGGTATCGATATTATCGGTATCGGGAGCCATCCGTCGGCAGGGTTGCGAAAAGGTGTCGTGATCAACATTGATGCGACGATCAATTCGATTAAAAAAGCCGTGGAAGAGGCCGAGCTGATGGCGGGCTGCGAAGTGCACACGGTGTTTGCAGGGATTGCGGGCGGACATATCCAGGGCTTCAATTCGCATGGAATTGTGGCGGTGAAGGATAAAGAGGTGAAGGCCACGGATCTGGCGCGTGTTGTGGATGCTGCGCGTGCGGTTGCGATTCCGATGGACCGCGAAGTGATTCATGTCATTCCGCAGGAATACATCATCGATGAGCAGGAAGGGATCAAGGAACCCATCGGCATGACCGGTGTGCGCCTGGAGGCCAAGGTTCATATTGTGACGGCTTCGGTGACGAGTGCGCAGAACATTATCAAGTGCGCCAATGCCTGTGGTTTGAACGTGGCGGATATCGTGCTGGAGCAGTTGGCCAGCAGCGAGGCGGTTTTGAGCGCGGATGAGCGTGAACTGGGTGTGGCCGTGGTGGATATCGGCGGCGGCACGACGGACATCGCGATTTATGCGAACGGCAGCCTGGTGCATACGGCGGTGTTGTCGATCGGCGGCAATCATCTAACCAATGATATTGCGGTCGGATTGCGTACGCCGATGGCGGAGGCCGAGCGAATTAAGCAGCGCTATGGTTGCGCGATGACGAGCAAGGTCAGTCCGGAGGAGACCATCGAAGTTCCGTCGGTCGGTGGACGTCCGCCGCGCGTGCTGGTTCGTCAGGTGTTGAGCGAAATCATTGAGCCGCGTGTGGAAGAGATTTTTGCGTACGTGGGTCGTGAGATCAAAAACGCGGGCTGCGAAGATCTGATCGCGAGTGGTGTTGTGATCACGGGCGGCACGACGATTCTTGAGAACATGCCGGAGATCGCCGAGGAGGTTCTGGGCTTGCCGGTTCGTCGTGGAATTCCGCGTGGTATTGGTGGGCTTGTGGATGTGGTGCGCGACCCGAAATACGCGACCGGCGTGGGTCTTGTGCAGTATGGCGCCAAGCATGCGGACGTGAATTTGTTCCGTGTGCGTGAAGAAGGCGTGTATCGTAAAGTGGCGCTGCGCATGAAACGCTGGTTTGCTGAGATGTTTTGAATAGTATTGGGAACTCAACAGGTTAAGTGGGTTTTGAAGGGGCGTGGGTGGGCCGGGCGACATCAGATAGAACGATTCTCGATTGCCCCTCACCCCCTGCAGTGCTATCTTCGCTCGCCACTTGTCCAGGGGCATTACGATGCTTTATAGTAGGGCCCTCGTGACGTTGTAATTTTCGTAACTGTATCCGTATCTTTTCGAAGTTCAGGTAGAACCTATGCTCCAATTTGATGATGCCGAAGTCCAGCATTCCGCCGTAATCAAGGTAGTCGGTGTGGGTGGAGGTGGCGGAAACGCTATCAACACGATGATTACCGAAGGCGTAAATAGCGTGGAATTCATCGCCGCAAACACAGACTTGCAGGCGCTGGAAACCAACCTTGCGATCACAAAAATTCAGATCGGCAACCAGCTGACCAAGGGTCTTGGAGCAGGCGCCAATCCGGATGTCGGTCGTAATTCTGCGCTGGAAGACCAGGTACGCATTACGGAAGCATTGAAGGGTGCGGATATGGTGTTCGTGACGGCCGGCATGGGCGGCGGAACGGGCACGGGTGCGGCGCCGGTCATCGCTGCGCTGGCTCGCGAGGCCGGTGCGCTGACGGTTGGCGTGGTGACCAAGCCGTTTCATTTTGAGGGACGTCGTCGTCGCCGTCAGGCCGAGGAAGGCATCAAGAATCTGTCGGCGGCGGTGGATACGCTGATTACGATTCCCAATCAGCGCTTGCTTGCGATTGCCGGTGAGCAGACAACGATTCTGGAAGCCTTTAAGAAGGCGGACGAGGTGTTGTTGCAGGCTGTGCAGGGAATTTCGGACCTGATTACGGTGCGCGGTCTTGTGAACGTGGACTTTGCCGACGTTCGCACCATCATGACGGGCAAGGGTCTGGCGTTGATGGGAACGGGTCGTGCGACGGGACCGACGCGTGCGCTGGAAGCTGCTGAAATGGCGATTTCTTCGCCGCTGTTGGAAGATGTTTCGATCGAGGGCGCAACCGGTATTCTTGTGAATATCACGGGCGGCATCGATATGACGTTGAACGAGATCAACGACGCGATGAGCCTGATCGAATCGGCTTCGAATGAAGATGCAAATATCATTTTCGGTAATGTCATCGACGAAAACTTGCGTGACGAGATGCTGATCACGGTCATTGCGACCGGCTTTGATAAAAAGCGGCCAAGCGCGTCTTCGGATTCGCTGGAGGCCGGTCGGCGTCGCGAGTCGACGATGATGGGACATCCGGCTGCATCGGTGCCGGCTGTGGCGCAGCGGCAGACCGAGGAGCGAGAAGAAGAGTCTGCCTATGTCGAGGCGCAGCGTCCGGGGCGCGCATTTGAGCGTGCGCATGCCGAGGCGACCGTCGCGGCTCAGCCGACGCATCAGCCGCCACCGCCGCCGGGTCAGCAGCATCCCTCCGGACAACATGCGGCTGTGGATCGCCGGGCGACGTTTATTCGTACGCCGACCAGCAGCGGCAGCTCGCTCGGTGGTGGTCTGAGTCCCATCGAAGAGGAAGCGATGGAAGTTCCCACCTTTTTGCGTAAACCCCGCCGCCAAGACGACCGGTGAGCGAGGGCGCAGAGCAGCAGCCAATGAGTACGGCCCTGAATCAAATTGTGGTCGTACTCGTAGAGCCGCAGGACGATATCAACATCGGAAACACGGTCAGGGCGTGTAAGAACTTCGGAATCACGCGGATTCGTCTGGTGTCTCCGGCCAGTGCGGATCCGGCCCGGATTGCGATCAGTGCGCCGAAGGCCGACGACGTGATCGGGAACATTGAGCGGTTTGAAACCGTCGATGAAGCCCTGGCAGATTGCACGTTTGTGACGGCCATGACGGCGCGGACGCGTCGCGCAAGCTGGGCGGTGGTTGAGCCAAGAAGCGCAGCGATGGACGTGGTCGAGGCGGCAGGCGGAGGCGGCTTGGCGGCGCTTGTGTTCGGGCGCGAAGATAGCGGCTTGCCCAATGACGTGCTCGATCGGTGTCATGTCGTGGTGACGGTGCCGACCAATCCTTCGTATTCTTCGTTGAATCTTGGGCAGGCCGTTTTGTTGATGGTCTGGGAGGTTTTCCGGGAAGCGCAGCGCGTGCAGATCGAGCGTGTGGAAGAGGCGGTGAATCATCGCCGAGGTCGGCAACTTGCGACGATGGAGCGGTTGGAGCCGATGTTTGCGCAGGTCGAGCGCGGTTTGAATGCGATTGAGTTTTTTAAGTCCGATAACGGGGCGCATATCATGCGTTCGGTGCGCGCAATGTTTTTGCGTGCCGGGCTGGATAATCGCGAAGCGTCGCTGTGGCACGGCGTTTTTACCGAAATTGAAGCGTATATGAAAAGAACAGGCCGCTCGGATGGGCGGCGGTCCTAAATCGATGATTGCTTCGCCGTAATCCTCGGGACGACCCTGCACGTCTATCCCTCAGGATTCCGGCTTCGCGCTCCTCGATTTATGCCTTGCCGCGGACGTTGGGTGGCGCTGCTGACACAGTGTCGGTTAATTGTCGGTGGGTGGGGGATCTTCGCCGTCGTCTTCGCGGTTGGGAGATTCGGGGAGTTCCCAGGTGTAGGAGAGCTGATAGCCGGGTGGGGTGAAGGCGCGGCCTACGGGATCGGGTGAGGAGACGCGGATGTAGAGGGGATGGGCGGCGTCGTTGGTGAAGCGAGTCTGGAGGCGCAAGCTGCCGTCGGCCTGGGGGACAGCTGTGCGGAGGACGGTGGGGGAATCGTCGATCAGTTCAAAGAGCGTGAGATGGAGCGCAGGCGTGTGGGTAGACGCGGATTCGTGGCGCTCGGGGTGCAGCTCCAGGTGAAGGGTTGCGTCGGCAGATGGACCGGAGGGCGGCTCGAGTGCGAACCAGGAGATGTTCCAGCCGGTGTCGGTGGGGCAGAGGGTGAGGGGTTGGGTGGTGCTGGCGGGGAGCAGGGAGGCCGTTGCCCGGGTGGTGTTGGGGTGAGATTCGGGTGTGCACTGCCAGGGTGGGAGGACTTCGACGAGCATGCGGTAGGTGGCGGATTGTCCGGTCAGGGAGCGAGCGTGCAGGTGGTAGTCGCCGGCGGAGCCAAGACGCGTGAGCTGCAGATCCTGATCGAGCGGTGGCTGGATGACAGCGCCGTCGGGCGTGAGCAGGTGGCCTACGAAGTCGCCGGGGGCGTTTCGAAAGCGAACGCGCAGGCCCTGGTTGGCGCTCAGGTCGGGGAGAACGAACCAGTCTTCGTCGTAGCCGCAGATGCGCAGGGGCAGTTCGCTGATGAGGTTGGGTGTGGTGGGCAGGCGGGTGGCCTGGTGGATGGAGTCGTTTTCTTCGAAATCGTCGTCGCTGCAGAAGCGATCTTCGTTGAGGGTCAGGTACACGCTGTAGCTGGTGGTCTGGTAGCTGGTGGAGACGAGTTGCAGGCGCAGGGTCTGGGCGCGTGTGGCGACGTGGTCGAGATAGATGGCGGGATTGAGGCGTTGGTTGGCTGCGAGTAGTCGGCCGTCGGCGTCGAAGAGGTAGGCGTCGATGTCGCTGTCGCCGGCGTGGTTGATGCGTAAGCGGACGGCGTCGCTGGAGCGGACGTCGATGGAGAACCAGTCGTCACGGCCCGGGCACAGGGTGAGACGCGTGTAATTGCCGGGGGCAAGTAAGGCGGATTGGTTGGGGGCGTGATTGGGGGCAAAGATGTCTTCGTCACAGGCGGCGTCGAGGCAGATACCGGTGGAGCGGTTGCAGGTCTGGGTGCCGGGGCAGTCGGAATCGCTGGCGCAGGGTGGCTGGGTACAGAGAGAATCGAGGCAGATTTCGTCGTCGCGGCAGTTGTCGGAATGTTCGCAGGCGGCTTCTAGCTGGCAGGTGGCGCGGTCGTTATGGAGTTCGCAGCGCTGGCCGAAGGGACAGTCGGTGTCGTGGATACACTGGGGCACGCACTGGCCGAGAGAGTCGCCTGTATGGATGCGGCAGTACTGGCCCTGGGCACAGGAGCGGCCATCGAGGCGGCAGCCGGCAATGCAGCGGCCGGTGTCGCCGCAGACGAATCCGCCGGGGCAGGTGGCGTCGCTTGAGCAGCTCAGGGCGACGCAGAGGCCGGAGATGGTGTCGCAGGTTTCGGCGTTGGAAGCACAGCCGCTGGTGGTGCAGTCTGCGGTGGTTTCGCAAAATCCGGTCTGGGTGTTGCAGGTCTGGTAGTGTCCGCAAGATTGGTTGCGGCAACTGACGGCATCGGGGCGGCAGATGTTTTGTTGTTCATCGCAGCGTTGTCCGGCCGGGCAGCCGGTGATCATGCAATCACGCAGCGGGATTTCGCAGGTAAGTGTGGTGGTATTACAGGTTTGTCCGGCGGGGCAGCCTATGTCGAGGCAGGTGATTTCGGGAATGCAGCCGGCGGTTGTCAGAAACAGGAAAAACAGTGCGCAGAAAAACGCGCCGAGGTGCTCTCGCAGGGAGAGGCCGGCGAAGGGGGCTGGAGCGGGCAAGTTTTTGGGGGTACGGGCTGCATTCATCACAACACGAGACTAGCGCAAAGACGGGTGTGATACAAAGCGTTAGCCTTTTGCGTAGCAGTAGCCGACGTTCTGGCCTTCTTCGCGGACGCATTGGTGTCCGGAGCGGCAATCGCCGTCATCTTCGCACCATTTCATGCAGAACGAGGTGCGTTGGCCGAATTCAATACAGGTGGATTCCTGAGGGCAGCCCGTTTGTGTGCACTGGGGAATTGTGCAGTAGCCGTCGGGCGTGCTTGTATCGCAGATTGCGCCGGCCGGGCACTGATTGCTACGCTCGCATTCATCGCCAATTTCTGCCGCGCAGGCAGAGACGAATAGCAGAAAAATGAGTGCGCAGGCAGCTTTGAGAAAGGTATCGTAGGGTTTATGGAAGATATTTTGCATTTTGTCTTGTTGTGTCTGGCGACTTTGGGTCGGCAGGTGTAACTGGGCACGATGCACCAGCCTCGAAGTTACGGGGCGACAAGTTTGTGACTTGTGGCTCGTTTTTCGTTCGCTCTTATGTACCCCCGGTGGGTTGAACTGACAAGATGAACAATCGCAAGCAGCGTCATGTACGCGGTAGCATCGGCGGAGCGGTAGCCTTATCGGTGGGGATTCACCTGCTTTTGGCGGTACTGCTGACGTCCGGTGTTTTTCAAGATGAAAAGAAATGGGAGGAAGCGGAGGCTGAGGAACCGACTCTGGAGGAGGTTGAGGAGTTTGAGGTGACGGCGGTTTTTGAGGAGGATCTGGAATCAGAAATTGAGCCTGAGCCAGAAGAAGAGGTTGTGGCGGAAGTTGAGCCAGAACCCGAACCTGAGCCCAAACCGGAAGAAGAGATCGTGGTAGAAGTTGAGCCCGAGCCCGAACCTGAGCCAGAAGAAGAGGTTGTGGCCGAATTGGAAGAGGAGCAGGCAGAAGAGGAGGAGGCTTTTGAGGAGCCGCCACCGGTAGATCTCAACAAGCTGGCGGTTGTGCAGGAGACGAATGAGGAAATTCCGGAAGACGCGGCGCATATCTCGGATCAGGCCAATAAGGTAGAGGAGGAGACGGTGGCGCAGGAAACTTCGATGGAGGAAGTGGAAACGCCTGCCGAGGAGAATGCCAATCCGATGGAAGATGCGATGCAGCCAACGGAGCTGGCGGAAAAAGACGACATTGCGGCCGAAGAAACCGTGCTGGAAACGGCGATGCCGGCGCCGGCGATGATGGTTCCAACGCCTGAGCCGTTGCCGCAGCCTGAGTTATTGAAGGCGGAAGTGAAGCAAGAGGCTCAGGAAGCACTTGAAGAGATTTTGGAATTGGAGGAGGGGCTCGGGGAGCAAGACCCACGTGAGGCACAGCAAGCGCGTGAAGCCAGGGCGGAGGTGAAGGAGGAGGTTTCACAGCCGGTGGCTGAACCTGAGAAAAAGTTCGATCCGAAGTCCTTGTTTCAGACCGATATCAATGATTACGAGAAGGTGTTTGGCGGGGTTGATGATAGTTTGCGTGAGCGTGAAAAGGTTGATCCGAATAAGCGTCGTTTGCTCAAGGATTGGAAGAATAAAGAGGAAGCGATGCGGGCGAGTCTTGAGAATTTCGTGCAGCACGTCAAACCGGGCAATCATACGGGGGTCAACGCGTCGCCGGCTGTGTATGCATCGTATCTGGCGCGGGTTCATCGGCGGATTCATGATCGGTATGTCAATGATTTTATTTATAACGCGACGCATCATATGCCGAGTTCGCATCCGTTGAATCGCATGGATTTGAACACTTTGTTGGAGATTGTGATCGATGCGGAGACCGGCGTGGTGGAGGAGACCAATGTCGTTCGCTCGTCCGGCGAGATGTTGTTTGATGCGGAGACGATGCTGGTGGCCAGGGCGATTGGCAGGCATCCGAATCCGCCGGAGGAGATCGTGAGCAGGGATGGGCGGGTGTATTTGCACTGGAATTTCTGGCGCGACAGCCGGCAATGCGGGACGTTCGGGGCGGCTTTTTATCTGTTGAATGATTGATGCCTGGCTGAAGGGAAACGGGTGTGAACGGTCTGTGGCGCGGGAGGCTACGGACCGGGGCGTAAGCACGGCCAGGGATCATTTATAAAAGTTTATAATTTTATAATGAGGGCGGGCGGATTTGCAGAAATCGCGCGTTTGATGGATACGGCACGATGATCCTGATGTGTATTTTTTACGGTATGTAGTGCATACTCAGCGGGTCATTTTAGTTTGTTTGTGCATTGAACGAGCGATTTTTAGCGATTGGATAAGTATCATGAATGATTGGTCAGGCAGGTTTTATTTTTTGATAGTGCTTGTGATGGCTGGCCTGTGGGTGGGCGGCTGCGCAGATTCCGGGACGATGGGACCTGTTCAGAACAACACGTCGGGTGAATGCGTTCTGGAAACGGATTGTGCGCCGGAGGATACGTGTCAGAACAATGTCTGTGTGCCGCGTGATCGGGGCGATACCGGATCGGGCAGTGATGTGGGAGAAGCGGATGCTGATGATAGCTGTCCGTTTGAGGTGAGCTGCGCGGCGGCCGGTGTGAGTTGTGGTCAGATTCCGGATGGTTGCGGTGGCACGATTTCGTGCGGAACGTGTGCGGATGGCGATTATTGCAACAATGGAGTCTGCTCGGCATCGCGCTGTGAGAACAGTGGAAGTTGCGCGGGTATTCAGTGTGGCTTTGTGCCGGACGGCTGCGGCGGCGTGATCAATTGTGGCACATGCACGGGCAATACGAAGTGCGGTAATGGTCCGACGCGCGGCCAGTGTATTTTGCCGGATGCGTGTATTCCGCGCACCAATTGTGCGGCTGCTGGAATGCAGTGCGGCGCGATGCCGGACGGTTGTGGCGGATTTGTGCAGTGCGGCGGTTGCCAGGATGGACATTCCTGTAACAGCGGAACGTGTGAGCGCGTTCAGTGCACGCCGAAGGTAAAGGCAGATTTTCCGGGGATGGAATGTGGATCAATGCCGGACGGCTGCGGCGGCGTCGTGGATTTTGGCAGCAACTGCCCGGTGGGGCAGGTGTGCGGCGGCAGCGGCATCAGCGGAAAGTGTGGTGCACCGAGCTGTACGCCTCGGACGCCGGCGTTTTATGCGGGCACAAAGAACTGCGGGCCGATCAGTGATGGTTGTTCGGGAACGATTGATCTGGGAGCTTGCACGGTTCCGGGAGAAATCTGCGGCGGTAGCGGTATTGCCAATGTGTGCGGTGCGGATAGCCGTGGCGCGGATTGTAAGAACCTGTGCCTGGATCAGGTTGTTTGCCAGGGCGGTGCAGCGACAACCATTACGGGCCGGACGTTTGCGCCGAACGGAACGCTGCCGATTCCGAACGCGGCTGTGTACGTGCCGAATGTTCCGATTTCGCAGCTGCCGGCGATTGCCAGCGGTGCAAGCTGTGAGCGGTGCGAGGACGAAGAGTTTGGCGATCCGCTGGTGGCCACGGTCAGTGATGAGCTGGGGAACTTCACGCTTCGTCATGTGCCGGCCGGGGTCAAGTTTCCGCTGGTGATCAAGGTTGGAAAGTGGCGCCGGGTGGTGGAAGTCGGACCGGTGCAGGCCTGTGGAACCGTGGCATTGCCGGCAGAGCAGACGCGTTTGCCGAAGCGTCATCAGGAAGGCGGCATGTGGCAGAACAACATTCCGAAAACTGCGTTTTCGACGGGTTATGTCGATGCGATGGAATGTGTTTTGAAGAAAATCGGCGTGGATGCGGATCAGTTTACGGGCCGGGGAAGTTCAGGGCGGATTCATTTGTATCGAGGCAATGGCGGAACTCCGAACCAGGCTGCGGCCAATGCATGTGTGGGCTGTGACATTCGGGTTTGTTCGGACAACCACCAGGGCAATTGCAGTGGATCGAATCAGGCTGTGATTAAAGAGAATCTGGCCAGTCATTTGTATAACAACGTAAATACGCTGAAGTCGTACGATATGGTCGTTTTTGACTGTGAAGGCATCAATGCGTATCCCGAACGTAACAACACGCAGCGCCAGAACGTGCTCAACTATGTCAACAGTGGCGGTCGCGTTTTTGCCTCGCACCTTTCGTATAGCTGGCTGTACCAGACCAATCCGCTGAGCACGACGGCGACCTGGTACGGAACCTGGCAAAATGAAAATCAGTCGCTTGCGTTTGTGGATAAAAGCCACGCTCGGGGCATGGCGTTCTGGAACTGGCTGGTGAACGTGCAGGCCAATCATCCGGTCAACGGTGCCAACGGCGAGGGACAGATCAATATCGCGCAGCCGCGCTACTGGGTAAAAGACAACAACAAGGCAAATTCTACGCGCTGGGTTTATACCGAGCGCGGCAAGGCCGGGCACGTGGGCGACAGCTCGGTGCAGCAGTATTCGTTTGATACGCCGGTGGGTTCGTCCAATGCGTGTGGACGCGTTGTGTATAGCTCGTTCCATGTCGATGAAGTGGATACGAAGCATGGCCCGGCGTTCCCGTCGTATTGTGTGGGAACGGAGCTAACGCCGCAGGAGAAGGTGCTCGCCTTTATGCTGTTCGACCTTGGCGCATGCATTACCGAGGGTGGCGGACCGCCGCCGCTGCCGGTTTGTGTGCCTCAGACCTGTGCGCAGTTGAATGCAGCCTGCGGTTCGATTGGTGATGGTTGCGGCGGCGTGCTGAATTGCGGTTCGTGCCCGAGTGGTTCGGCTTGTGGCGCGAGCGGCATTCCGAATCAGTGCGGCGGTGAGTGCCAGAAGCTGACCTGCGGCGATCACGGTGCGCAGTGTGGCACGGTGCCCGATGGTTGCGGTGGAACGCTGAACTGCGGCCAGTGTGCTGGCAACCAGACCTGCGGCGCGAACGGTGTATTGAACAAATGCGGCTGTGAGCCATTGACGTGTGAATCGCACGGTGCGCAGTGTGGCACCGTAAGCGACGGTTGTGGCGGAACGTTGAACTGCGGCGAATGCGGGCCGGGGCAGTACTGCGGCGTGGGCGTTCAGGCCAACGTGTGCATCAGCGAGCAGGGTTGTCAGGCGTTGACATGCGAAGATCACCAGGCCAATTGCGGCACGGTCAATGATGGCTGCGGCGGCGTGTTGAACTGTGGCACGTGCGAGGCGCCAGAAACATGCGGCGGCGGCGGGGTACGCAACGAATGCGGTTCGGTTTGCAAACCGCTGACGTGCGCGGACCATGGTGCGCAGTGCGGCCCGATCAGTGATGGTTGCGGCGGCGTACTGAACTGCGGCGAATGTGACTACCTGGATGTTTGCGAGAATATGCAGTGCGTGACTCCGGCATGCTTGCCGGCCGGTGGAAGCTGCATCGATGGTGCTCAGTGCTGT
The DNA here is from genome assembly GCA_040393065.1 of Lujinxingia vulgaris. Classification (GTDB taxonomy): domain Bacteria; phylum Myxococcota_A; class Bradymonadia; order Bradymonadales; family Bradymonadaceae; genus JACCWM01. The sequence continues at coordinate 60,806 of JBEBUW010000015.1, forward strand.
AGCGGCGTTTGTGCGCCGGGCAGGGATGGAGCGCCGGGAGTCTGCATCAATACCTAAAGGAAGGCGGCGCTCCTATACCGAAGAAGAACGCAAAGCCAGACTCTCGGGACAGCCGATCAGGCCAATCCCAGCGGGTCTGGCTTCGCGCTCCTCGATTTATTATTCGCCGCTTACGTTGTTCATTTGCTGCTGACGCAGCACAGGCCGCTTACGCGGCCTTTTTTATTGATTGGCGATAATAATATGCAGCGGCGTTATTGAATTAAAAAACGGAGTCGCGGGCGTCGCAGATGCGTTTTTTATTTAGAAAACTGGCACGCGAGTGGTCGCGACAGGGAAAATGAGTTTTTTGAAAAGCACAAACTGCGCGCGCGAGGCTCGCGGGGAGGATTTCGCAGGAGGTGGTCGTGCGCGCGAGGCTCGCGGGGACGGGTTTTCAGTTAGGAGACGGGGGTGTGGGGCCTGTCCGCGCGTTTTTTGTTTAGAAAACGGATGCGCGGGCGGTTGCAGACGCGTTTTTTATTTAGAAAACGCGTGCACGGGAGGCTGCGGGTGCAATTCTGGGATCTGGCGCTGCGTCGCAGCAGGATGCAGGTGGGTGAAGGCAGGCTACCGAGGGCGCTTGCGAAAATCGGGAGCTTCGATGGCGATAAAATCAGACATCTCATGCAGGCGGCTAAAGATGCGTTCGCCGATGCGTTCACGCAGGGTTTCGGTCAGGGCGTTGCGGCGAAAATCAGCCGAGTGGATTTCGCCGGCCATGGGAGGCGGGGCATCCAACGGATAGTTGGTGGTAAAGAGTGTGGTCAGGCCCCGGTTGTAGCGCTTGGAAATGACTTCGTCGATGATGGAGAGCTGCCACTCGTTGTTGCGGCCTTTGCCGAGCTCGTCGATGGCCAGCACGGGCACGTCCATGAGAGGCGCCATGATGGCGGATTCGCCGCGGCCCTGGTCGAATTGCTCACGTAGAGCGGCGAGCAGGTGGGTAAATTCTACGAAGCGTGTGGGGATGCCTTTTTCGAGCGTGAGGTGACGTGCAATGGCAGAAATCAGGTGGGTTTTTCCGGTGCCGACGTCGCCGTAGAGCAGAAAACCGCGTTCGCCGGGGACGAATCCGGTGGCCCATTTGTAGAGACGAAATTTCACGCGAGGCAGATTGCCGATGGGGCGCGTTCTGCCATCGCTGGTGGTTTGATCGGTCTGAAAGGCTTCCAGCGTGGAGTTCAGATCGTGGTAGCGTGCAGGGATCTGGGCGTCGTTGAAGGTGTGAACGCGTTTTTTGAGCGTGGTGCAAACAGGGCAGTTGCGAACATGGCTGTAGCCGAACTTGTCGCGCTCGAAGGTATATTCTTCGCCGTGACAGGCCGGGCAGATTTCGAAGCAGGCGGTGCAAACTTCTGCGTGGGCGACGTCTCCGGCGGCGCGGGTCACATAACGTTTTTCGTTGCAGCGGTCGCAGGTGGCTGTGTAGTCGTCAATTTGTTTGATGTCGGTCATGTTCTTTGGGGGTGAGGCAATCGTTTGGCTGGCGTGCAGGAATCCGGCACCGGTTTTTTGTAGCATTTTTTTAACGTGTTTGGCTATGCCTGTGCATGGCCCCGGGGCGGTGGCGCATTCTCGTCTCGGAGAGGACGGTCTATGCAGTACAGGCATGTGCCGAGAGGGAAAACCGGGTACTTGCCATCAGTCTTCAACTGAACTTTGCAAATTTTTTAAATTTTCAGGCAACATTTTCCGCAAATCTCCGAAAACAGATCCAGCAAGTCGGAAGCCCTTCACTCGTAGTTCCCGGGAGGCGCACTGGCGAGCTTCCGTGTGCGAAGGCAGCCGCAGTATCCCGAGTGGCCATCAGGGATGCTGTCGTCGCACGCGGTCGGTGCAAATCCCGGGAGAGAGAAGTGGTGGAAGAGGCGCTACGGTAGGGTGACCTGGTTGCGTGAAACCCGCGGGCCTGTTGTAGGAAGTTTTGGAAGTAGGCCCAAAGGACTGCGAATAAGGACGAGATTTTTCGCGCAGCTTCGGG
>JBEBUW010000016.1:0-61903 GCA_040393065.1 Lujinxingia vulgaris
AGGGGTTGCACGGGTGAAGGGGGTGCACCGGTGACGGGGGTTATGGTCACGGGTGCTAGGGGTTGCACGGGTGCAGGGGGTGTTTTTGCCATGTAAACCGTGCTGGTTCCCGTCCTGCTGAGCCGCGCGAGGTACCCGATATCTTCGATCTGGGACAAACGACGACGAACGGTGCTGATGGAACGTTGCAAGTGTTCAGCGATTGTCACCTGTGAGGGGTGGCAGGTTCCATCAAAGTTGATGTAGCGAAGCAGCACGGCGAGCACGGAAATCAGCTCGTCATTTACGCGCGGGTCGTCAATCCAGGCGTTTTGCCATTCAAAACGATTGAAGGTTGTCATGGGCGCACCTCTACATCTTGAAGGCGAGTGGTGACGGTGGTGACGGCTGTTTCGTTGGTATCGCAGCCCATGAATCTGCGGCTCAGGCTGACCGCCGCCTCACCGGTGCTGCCGCTACCCATAAAGGGGTCAATCACCAGCTCGCCGGGCTGGGTGGCCTGACGAACAAGCGTGCGAAGCAACGACACCGGCTTTTCGGTTGGGTATCCGTTGTATACGCGTGGGCAGCGCAACACGTCGGCAACGCCACGGTCGTTGACAGGTCTGGCCGTGCCCTTGGATGCGAAGGCAATCAGCTCGTGCCTGGAGCGGTAGTGGTAGCCCATGCCGATGCTGGTTTTGTCCCAGATGAGAAACTTGATGTAGTCGAGGCCGGCTGATGCCATGGCCGGGCGGATGACATCGAGCGTCTTCTGGTCGCACAGCGTGTAGAGGTGCGCGCCTTCTTTCAGCACTCGCCAGCACTCCAGGTAAAAGCTGGGAAAGTAGCTATTGTCGACAACATCAAACCATGTTTTTAAGCGTGTGGTGGTGCCGACGGCGCGGTGTGCTTCGAGGCTCGCGTAGGCCGGATCTGTGATGATGCAGTCCACCGAACCGGAGTTGAGCTTGCGCAGAAAGTCGATGGCGTCGCTCGTTTGTACGGTCCACGGTGCGGGCGGTTGTTCCTGAATCAGCGAGAGGTTCATGCCGACACCTCCTGCGTGGTCTTAAAGATCCAGCGCAAGTCAAGGTCGTGCCTGACGCTAAGATAATCCACCGCGCGCTGGTAGTGCTCGAGCTTCCAGTTTTCTCGCGCACGGCCGCACATCACAAGGTTTTTGAGTGTGCTATTCAAATCCTGATAAAAGCGGGCGGACGTGGTGCGGTCCATGCCTCGGGTCATGCCGCTGGCGGCAACGGCTTCGCGCAGGGCGCCGGAGAACCGAGCGCGCACGGTCGACAGATTGGTAACCATTGCCTCGCCGGGAAGTGCCGGGCGCTCCTCGATGCGCTTCTCGAGTGTGGCCAGCCTGTGCTCGTGGTCGGTAACGACGCCGGCCAGCTGCTGGGAGATTCCGGCCAGAACACCGAGGTTGCTGTTTACCGGTTCGGGCTGTGCGGCCGGGTGGGTATAGGTGCCAGTTTTTCGGATGGCGGGCAAAACCTCGTGGAATACCCAGCGTTGGAAAGCCTGAGCCTCCGGTTTGTTACTGCGGAAGATTACGCGGTACAGGCCGGCTTCATTTACGGTGGTGACTTCCTGCTCTCCTCCAGGGGTCGGAGTAAAAGTCCGACCCTTTTCATCGTCATGCAGTCGGTCATAAACCTTATGCGGACTGGTGAGGTTCAGGGCTGCGCAGATGTCGGTGAGAACCCACCACGGGTTTCCCCGGTCATCCATGTGGATGCGTATTTCCTGCTCGCCGAAATTAAATTCTTGAAGTGCGGTGGTGCTGGTCATGATCAAACCTCCTTTCCGGCGACGGCTGAAATCAGTAAGCGGGCGGATTCTTTCGCGGCGCGAGCGGCGCCGATGATGTAGCGGGTGCGACGGCGGCGTTGTTCGGCCAGGTAAACATGCGCGGCAGTCTCCGGGTTGGTCTGGTTGAGTGTGTTGATGATGCGCTCTTTGGTGGCCTGATCGGCCTCCAGGTCTGTGAGCTGTAAAAACCAGTATTCTGATTGCTGTTTTTCGCGGGCGAGCTCGGCTTCCAGTTCTTTGATTCGGTCGGATTCATTTACGAAATTTACGGCATTCATTTTATCTACTCCCACGGGTCAGCGGGTGACCCGGTACTGAAAACGTCATTTATTTTTATGTGCACTAGGGGCCAGTATCGGGCGTGCCCGGTGAGTCTCAGCTTGTGTTTGACGCGGCGTTTTAAATGCCAGAGGCCGGCGTCAGTAATCGGTGCGGACAGCTCAATTTCCTGACTGTCCAGATTGAGCAATTTCACATTCGCAGTCGGTCCGGATTCGGTGACATAGACATCCACATCGAGCATGCAGCAGTTCAGGACGTCCGTGGTGGTGAGTGCGATGAAGTGAAATCTCATGCTCCAGTCCAGCATTTTTCTAAGCCTCTTCCTTGAGGCCACAAAAACTGCGTGTGGCGTCCGTCCATGGACTGCGTGGGGTTAATCAGTAGTGGGGGAGTTCGTCTTTGTAGTCATAATCGATGTAATGGTTGTACTCGTCAGCGTATGGGGCTGGGTCGGGAGCCGGAGCTGGCTTTGGCTTTGGCATGGCTCCGGTTGTTGTCAGGATGCTGACGGCTCGCTCGGGGAGTTCTCCATTTTTGCCGGTGACGGGTGACTTCTTGGCAAGAGCTTCGCAAATTGCGTGGATGTAGCCTGGACTGAGGTGCTTCCAGCTTTCTACGCCGCGCAGTTTCTTGAGTGCTTCGCGCAGTTGGTCGCCGTCGTCCTGACCGAGTCCACAATCAGTAACGAGCGCGTAGAGTCGTCTGGTCGTGGCGGTGTGTTCATCGCCGGAGTAATCAATGGGGCCGGTGGGCTCGAACTCGGCCTCAATCTCTTTGGGCTTGTCTGGTCGTTGGTGTGTTCGATTTTGTTCGATGCTTTCGTAAACATCCGACTGACCCATTTCCTCGGTGGTGTAGAGCCCGCTGGTTTCGGCCGGGAATGCCTTTCTGAGAGCGAGGCTTTCGGCACATTTGGCCAGCATGACATCGTGGAACTTGGTCCACATATGAGTTGCTCCACCACCTTTTACGGTTTGCACGTAGGCGCCGTAGCGAGCGACCGCCCACAGTGGTTCCGCAAATCCTTTGCGGATGACCCCAACCTTTGCTGCCGCCGGCGGAGAGGTTTCCAGCCAGACATCGCGCCATTTCCCATCCTGACCGCACCAGTAAGGCCCGAGCTGTCCGGCATAGTCTCCGGTGCGTTCGGCGATAAGGCGTAAGCCATCGATGCTCACCTGGATGCTCATGACCTTTCGGCCTTCAGTCGCATCCCAGCGCTTGATTGCGTAAATCTGACGGGCAAACGGATCGAGCCGTGTGCGCTTACATTGCGTGATGAACAGATCGAGTTCGTCATCCGTTGTATCTTTGGCAATGGTCCGTTTGATCAGGTCGATTTGCTCACTGGTAATCCCGCTGTCGTTGGATTGCAGCATCTGAGGCGATCGTTCAATGTGTTGGATTTCCGTGCTCATGGTTTCCCCTCCATTTTTTCAAAAGTCAGCGGAATGCGTACGGCGTTTTTGTGCAGGTCGCGGCGGCGTTCGTACTCTTCGCGCAGGCAAAGGCTTGCCAGTGGCTCAATAGCTTCGGTTGTGACGCGGCCGTGGCTTACGTGAACAGTCGGCTTGCTCCAGGTGTCGGCCGCGTCGAGCAGTTCTGGCTGGCGCTCCAGCAGGTAGCGGGCTTCAGTGCATGCATCCAGTTCGGTGGCGTTCATGACCTCGACGAACACGACCGTGTGCTGGATGCGTGTCACCTGCACCGCAATGCGGCGGGTTGCAGTGGTCTCATCGAATTGGCGTGGTGTGGCCGGCGAGGATTGCGCCGCGCGCCAGCCGTTTGTTGCGCCGCGCTGGTGGTACTCGCCGAGGATGTTTCCCTGATAGGGGACCGGCTCCAGGTTGGAGGTGATCGTGCCGATCTTTGGCTTAGTCATAGTAGTCCTCCCCAAGATCGCGAGCGGTTTCGTAATCGTTAATGAGGTGGTCGACATAGCCGTCATCTTCCCTGCACGTGCATTCTTCGTCTTCGCAGTACTCGCACGGCTCGTGCTGGCCGTTGTCGAAGTCGTCGGCCATCTGGTTTTCCCAGCGTTCAAAGCTCATGCTGCACCTCGGCTGTCGTCGATATATCCTGTGTCGTGATCAAGCGGCGCACCGGTTGTGCTGATTGCCTCCAGCGTCGCAGCATGTGCGCGGTGCTTAGGCTGGCGAGCGTAGGCCAGCGCCTCGGCGCTCGAACGCGCCCAGCAGTACACGAACAGTTCTGGCTCTGGATGGACGAGCACCAGCCATTCAGAGGGTGCAATCTGGTGCCAGTCGCTTGTGCATGGCCACGAACGACCGTCGACATGCATGCGGCCGTCGACGGTACCGCAGCGAGCGCACGCGATTTTCTCCCAGGGTACGTATGGGTTGTTCATGGCAGCACCTCGCCGGCTTGAAGTTTCTCGATTGTCCCCAGAGCGTCTGCCAGAGCGGCCGAAACCTTTTCTTCATTTTCGATAAGCAGCTCGTAGTCGGCGATTTGCTCTTGCAGGGCGCGGTTTTGCGCGCGCACTTCGGACAACTCATCGATGAGCTTGTGGTTGTAGTCGCGCAAGCTGGTGATTTTTTCGTTCAGTTCTTTGATTTCCTCGAACTGAAGGGCAATGACGCGGTCTTCGAATTTCAGCATGGCAGCACCTCACACGTGCAGGCGCGCTTCGCTTTGATGCGGTCACGCAAGCCACCCATGCCGTACACCGTGCGGGCGAGCTCGCCGCCGATGGTGTGGCGATCGGGGGTGCGGGCGTGTGACGGAGAGTCGGCCGGGGGGATGCTGCCGTGGCAGTGGCACGGGCATTCCATCTTGTAACCGTCGATGAAGATTTCGCCGTCGCCGGGAGGGCACAGGCAGCGAGGACACTTGATTTCCGGGGCTTTGGTGCGTAGAGTTTGGTTCATGATTCCTTCCTTCTTCGGGTTGGGATTGTTGTTATTTGCCGGGACGGTGGCCGCCGTTCCGGCAATTTCGTTTCTTGAACTCATTGTTGGGCTCCAGGCGTTAATTTATTGTTTGGGTCAGATGGGAATTCAACGCGTTGCTTTTCCACCCAGTCGAGCAAGTCGTCTTCGTCATAAACGATTGTTTTTCTGGAAATTCTGTAAAATGCCGGACCTTCTCCTCGTTGCTCCATTCGCCACAGCGTTGAAGGGTCAAGCCCAAGGAACTCAGCAGCTTTGGTTCTGTTTCGTAGCTTTCGTTTATTGGTCATTTGCTCTCTCCATTGCGCGTCATTGCGCTATGTTTTCTAAAGTAGCGCTACTTAGTGCGTCTGGCAAGTAAAAAATGCACAATGTTGCAAATACGTGCAAAGTTGCGGTAATTAGTGCCTCAATATGAGGTGATAATGTTTGGATTGAAGATTCGAGAATTGAGAAAGCGGGGCAGGAAGACGCAGGATGACATCGCCGATGCGCTAGATGTTCATAAGACGACGGTTTCCCGCTGGGAGAGAACCGGCGACGTGCCTGTGGAGCGCCTGGAGGATCTGGCCAATGCGTTGGGGGTAACGCTTGATGAGCTGGAGGCTTTGCGGGGGAAGTCGGGAGGCGACACAACTACAGCCCCGGAATCACCTGATTACGTCCATTCTTCCGAAAGCCTGGTGCTCTGGTGGCGAGCGGTCGGCCGCGCGAAGCACCCGGACCCGATGACCAGGCTGCTACTGCTAACGCTCCCCACGCTGATCGATGAAAGCGCCTGGATTGTGCTGACGACGGTTGAGCAGCTGATCGAGACTACGCACATGCAGGATGAGGCGGAACGAATCCGCAAGGTGTGGCCCCGGGTGGTGGAGAGTCCGTGGGTTGAGCGGGTCGGGCAGGTGGAGTGGGTGTTTCGGTTGAGGTTTGGGGAAACGCAAAACCCTCCCCTGAGTGAACAAGGGAGGGTTTGAGCAGTGAGTTATGTGGTCGCTTAAACCCCATCAATGACCGGTGTCATTGAAAAACTCACCGGATTACCGTGGAACCCAGATAGGGAATCCACGTAGCCCGTAAGCACTGGCAAGAAGCTTTTTACCGCATTTCAAGGTTACGGAACCTCGAAAGATAAGCTTATGGCCAGGCTTTTGTTTGCTTCCAGGATAATTTGGCATGACCAAACCTCACTGAGCAAAAAAGCGATGCCGGGTACCGCAACTTGACAAAAGCCATCCTGAAATTTACTTTCAAGACTCTGAACAGGGCTAATGTCCTTATCGCCCAGCAACTATGCGGTTTCCACTCCGAGTTGGCGCTCGGGAAGCTGCCCCGCTGGTGATCATTATGGGGGGCGTGAGCCTCCCATATTTGAAAATTTACGTGTCATTTTTAGCTTTTTTAAATGACTTTCCATCATACTTGGACTTATTTCGTAAACATCTGCCATCCATTCAACTGGCAGATCTGCCATCATGAGAATGGTTCGGCGAGGGGCTAGAAGGCATCCGGCCATTGTCCATGCTTGCCATTCTGGATCTTTGTAGGCTGGGATATTTTCTCTCGCAGAGCGAGTTAATGCAAAAGGCGTTTGTCCTTTGAGTAGAGTAGATAACGAGCCGCGAATCACAGGGACATGCAAAATAGCGTGGCCTATTTCATGGGCGATAGTGGCTCGTACACGGTTGGCATCACGGCCACCGGCGAGCAGTTGATTCCAAGAGTCTTCTCTGAGCAGAATGTTGATATCATTGCCATCTTTGCCGTCTGGGTCCGTGAAAGCTTCGCACCCTACAAGTTCAGCATTTGAGCCGGGACCAACGTGGATTCCTATCTGTGGAAGCACATATTCAGCCAAGTGTAGAATATCAAGCGGTTTGGGGCTGGATAATGTCTCTGGAGAAATCTTTTGGAGAAGTTCTATTGATTTCCTTTCAATGGCTGCGGTGCTCATTGGAGGCATAATCAAAACCTGCTCTTTGCCAAAACTGCTCATTAAAAAATCTCATTAAAAATTCAGTTGTTGAGTAAAATCTTTAGGATTTCTTCAAGATCATGTTCGGGTAATTCTTCTAGTTTTCTGGCCAAGAGCAATCCCACCTCTCGCCTTTCTTTTGATAGGCTTGCGAGCTCCAGATTAACAGGCCTGCTCTGGTCCGAGAGCTCTTGTAGTTCTTCAAGGGTTATTTCGGGGAGGGCTTCGATTAACTTTTCCCATTTATCTTCGGTGAGTGGGGTTGTTTTACCTCGCTCTACTTGACTCAAATAAACGTGCGAGACGCCCAGATGGTCTGCAATTTCCCTTAAACTTTTTTTAGCTTCTACTCTCTTTTGGCGGAGAAAATCTCCGAATGGTGTAGAGCTCATGACTGACTCCGATAAAAACTAAGACGTGCAGTGAACAGGCGCATGGGGCATCCTGTCCGATGCTTTAACCATGTTCACTTTCCAAGATTAAAGTCCCTGAGAAAATATGTCAAGGGGTTTGTTAATCTTTCTTGGTTAACGCATTTGCTGTGACAAATTCTTGTTTTTTATATTCGTTAGCTTTCCCTATTGACCTCGTGAACGACACGAAACACAATGCACGTCTGTTCAGTGTTTTTGGGTTGTTTAGGAGTTGGGAATGGAGAAGTGGTTGGAAGGGGTATTGCGTGACCCCGGGCTGAGTTCGGGCGAACGGCTTGCGCTGGTGGGGTTGTATCCGGACGCTGATGTGTTGGGTGTTCGTGGGGTTTCGAGTGAGTATGGGGATCGGCCAGTAGTGATGCAGTGGCTGGAAAGGCTGGGGAGTGGGGTGGAAGCTGGGGAGTTGCAGGAACTATCCGGGATTTCCGGAGAGTTGCTCACCTGATCTCCTATTGTTACACTGCTTGTATCTTCAATGTTCGCCATGGATGGCGTCATCATTTCAGGAGTCACGATGACCCGTCGGTATTTTTCAGCCGAGCATGCGGCGGCGAGCTATTCTCATTTTCTTACATCTTTGGGTGGGTTGAAGGCGATTGATTACAGTCGGCCGTTGATTCAGTGCCAGGCGGCGAAGGAAAACCCGGCACTTGAGGGCATTGACGACTTCCACGAGTTGAAAAACGTGCTGTTGGCGGCCAAGTCTCGCGTGGATGAGCAGCGATGGATGCTGTGGGAGCTTGTGCGCCTGGAGTGCTGCAGTCAGCGGGCGGTGGCGAGGTGGGCAAAGCTCGGGCGTTCGACGGTGGCCAGGTATCTGGAGTCGGTGGATGCCGTGGTTGAGCAGGAGTTGTTTGAGCGCGGGCTGCTTATTCGGAGTCAGGCACGGCTTGAGGCGGTGGCGTATGTCTGAACTTTCGAAAACGGAGCAATATATTGCGCTGAGGCTTGAGGGGGCCGGGCACCGTGAAGCGTGGCGTGCGGCGGGGTTCTCAAATGGTACGAGCAGCTCGGCTGTGCGGATGTACCGGTACGCGCTCAAGGTTAAAAAAGAACCTCGTGCTGCGGGGTGGATACAGTCCAGGCTTGAAAAGAAAGAGAGGGAGGTTGCGGAGCTTCGAGAGTGCTTGCGAGTTGCGCAGCTTGTGAAGCGGCTTGATGAGGGTGGTGACTCAATTTCAGTCACCACCTGTTAAAGTGGCCCACCTATATTTCCCGCATGGTTGCTGGGTGTGCGGGATGCCACCTGTATTAAATCAGGGAAAAATACACATAGGGGTAGAGGCAATGCTTCACAGGGACCAGCCGGCGGTGTCCCGCAAGCGTTGAGGTTCATTCCTTTACTCGACCAACACCGGTAACTCCTTCGTTTTGGGCAAGGCGTGGCCCCGGCCATACGGGGCGTTTTTTATTTCTTGCCATATCTGGGTGACATTATGACGACCTGTAAAGGGACTACAGCGAAGGGGGCAGCGTGCTCTCGCGCGGCCGGTCCGTACGGGTTTTGTCACCAGCATGACCCGCTCACGGACAAGCAGCGCGCTTTTATCGACGAGTACATGATCGACATGAACGCGACGCGGGCGGCGATTCGCGCAGGGTATTCGGAAAAGACCGCATATTCGATTGGGCATGAAAACCTGAACAAACCTGACATTCGCCAGGCAATCGACGAGCGGTTGAAATCCCGCGCGATGGGCGCGGATGAGGCAGTGGCGCGGCTCGCGACGTGGGCGCGCGGGGATGTCTCGCCGTTTGTTCGAGCAACGACCGACGACGACGGGCGGCCGTGTGTTGTTGTGGACCTGACGACGGATGAGGCGCGGGCGAACCTGCATCTCATTAAGAAAATTAAGCAGGGTGTGAACGGTCTGGAAATCGAGTTGCACGACGCGAAGGACGCGACGTTGAACCTGCTGAAGCTGGCCGGGAAGTTCGTCGAGCGTGTGGAGCATAGCGGGCCTGAAGGCGGGCCGATTCAGACGACGCGCACACCGGAAGACCGCCGCGCCCGAATCGCTGAGCTTTTGGCGATGAAGAACGTGGTGCAACGCGATGACAACGGATGATGAACTTCTGGAGCTTTTGGAAGAGGAGGCACTTGATTTAGCGCGCGAGAGCTTGCTGGCTTTTACGCTTTACACGTTTGACGGTCAGTTCGATGTGAACTGGCACCACCGATTGCTGTGCGACAAGCTGGAGGCGTTTGAGCGCGGAGAGATTAAGCGGCTGATTATCTGCATGCCGCCACGACACGGAAAGAGCGAGCTCGCCTCTCGGCGGCTGCCTGCATGGATATTGGGGCGCAATCCGAACAAGAAAATCATTGCGTGCTCGTATGCGTTGGACCTCGCGCTTGATATGAGCCGCGACACAAAGCGGATTGTGCAGAGTGAAGAATATGCGCGGGTTTTCCCGGCAACAAAACTACCCGGCTCGAACGTCGTAACGGACTCTCGCCAGGCGTACAAAAACACTTCCGACCAGTGGCAGATTGTCGGGCACGCTGGCCAGTATCTGGCTCGCGGCGTGGGCGGTGGCATCACTGGTAAGGGTGGCGATTTCTTAATCGTTGATGACCCGATTAAGGACGACAAACAGGCACAATCGGAAACCGAGCGCGAAAATATCTGGCGCTGGTACACCAAGGTTTTGAAAACTCGCCGATCGAAAGGCGCTGGCATCATGATCATCATGACGCGCTGGCACATGGATGACCTTGTAGGGCGGCTGATTAAGCAGGCAAAGGACGATCCGGCCGCTGACCAGTGGGAAGTGCTGACGCTGCCGGGTATTGCTGAGGAAGTCGGCGGGCATCCCGAAGATCCGCGGGAAGTGGGTGAGGCGCTCTGGCCGGCTTTCAAAGACGAGGCCGAATGGGCGCAGGATAAGGCCGAGGACGAAGCTGGCTATGCCGCGCTCGGGCAGCAGCGGCCGGCACCGGAAGGCGGCACGATCATCAAAACGGTGTGGACGGAAAACCGCTACACGACGATTCCGGCAGGTCCGGGGACATGGATTTGGAGCTGTGACCCGAAAGCGGGTTCGAAAGACCCGAAGAGCTCGCGGGTGGTTATCCAGTTGTGGTTTCAGCCGCAGGCGTATCCGGGGCGAGTGTATTTAATCGACCAGGTGCGAGGGCTTTGGGATCAGCCGGAGACGCTGGCGGAGTTTCGGCGTTTGTCGAAGTTGCCGCTCTGGCGAAATGCGCGGGCCAAGTTGGTGGAGAACAAGGCCGACGGCAAGAGCATCGTTGCGGGATTGAAGAGTGAGATTCCGGGGCTGATTACGGTGGAGCCGCAGGGCAACCCGGTTGTTCGGACAAGAGCAGTTGCGCCGTATTGGGCAGCCGGAAACGTGTGGCTTCCAGACGACAGTCTTGCGCCGTGGCTTGGCGAGTTCATTGCAGAATTGACGATGTTTCCGGCGGCTTCGCATGACGACCAGGTCGATGCGATGGCGCTGGCTTTGAGTCATTTATTTATCACCGACGGGCATGACCCGATCGAGCATTTGCGACGTATTACAGGTAAACGATGAGCGATTCTGCACCCAAAGTGATTGAGAAACACCGGCAGCGCGTGGATGCGCTCGGGGATTTCTTGAACGGCGCTGAGCGCTCGGACTCGATCGCAAATTACCTGTCCAGCCTGGGCAATCCGGGCGTCGATTCGGGCAGTTCTGGGCGGCCGACACTGGCCACGCGCCTGCACCCGCACGAGTTGGAGGTGCTGTATCTGCAAAACGACCTGGGCGGCATCATCGTCGACGAGATCGTGGATGAGGCGTTCCGGGAAGGTTACCGGGTGGCCGTGGACGGGGATACGGAAACGACCGACCCGTGCGCGGAGTGGACGAAGCGGCTGCTGGTTCCGGAAACCGTGGCGCTCGGTGCGAAGTGGGGCCGGCTGTACGGCGGCGGGTTCGTCCTGATGGTGCTCAATGACGGGCTCGATCCATCGACGCCGGTGGATGTGACAAAGATTGAGAGCGTCGTGAACCTTGTCGACCTGGACCGCTACGAAGTCACGCCGCACCGCTGGGATACGAACATTCGGTCAACGACGTTCGGCGAGCCGGATATCTACCAGGTGTTGCCGCAGACGCAGGGCGGGGCGACCGAGGGGTTGAAGGGAAGCCTTGTGCATGCGTCGAGGCTGTTGCGATTTGGCGGTGTGGCATTGCCGCGAAAGATGCGGTCGCACAACGGCGGGTTTGATGACTCGGTGCTGCAGCGGCCGTGGGATGCAATTCGGCGGTTCTGTGAGACTGAGCAGGCTATGGCGCGCATTGTGCAGTCGTTCGAGGTCACGACGATTGCAATGGCCGGGCTTGCAAGCGTGATGCAGCACGACGACGGCGCGGAGCTGATTCAGGAGCGGATGAAGATGCTGGCGAAGGGTCTTAGCATCATCAACGCGTACCTGTTGGATGCGGACGCCGGCGAGCAGTTGATGCGGCAGTCGTCGAGCGTGGCCGGGCTGCCGGAGCTTCGGCAGGGATTCTCCGAATCGGTGTCAAAAGCGGCGCGGATGCCGCAGACGATTCTTTTTGGTGCGGCGCCGGCGGGTCTGAACACCGACGGCGAATCGGGCATCCAGTCCTGGCACAAACAGGTGCGGGCGTATCAGGAAAAGGAGTTGGCGCCGGAGCTTGTGAAGCTGTATCGGTGCATCTTCTGCGCAAAGGACGGGCCGACAAAGGGCGTGGAGCCCGCGGGCTGGCGTCTGGAGTGGCATGCGCTGGATGAGCCGAACGAGAAGGATGTGGCTGAGCTTCGGCGGACAGTGGCGGAGACAGACGCCATTTATCTGGACCGCGGCGTGCGTACGCCTGAGCAGGTGGCGCGCTCACGTGACGGCAAGGGCGGCTGGTCGATGGACACGGTCGCGGCCGACGGCAGCGATGAGGAGGCGTTGTGGTGACGGCGGCGGGCGCACGGGCTCGCAAGTCGGCACCGCGCTCGTTGTATCCTCGTGGGGCAGAACTCGACTATGCGGCAAAGCTGCGGCGCAGGCTTCGGCTGGCGGCTCGTGGCGTGCGCAAGATTCTGGTGGAGGGCGACGAGGAGGCGATTCGCTTTGACTCGAGTGCAAGCGATGAGGACCGGGTCAGGCGTGCAATCGGGCGTGTGCGTGTGCTGTATTTTGAGAAGTACACAGAGGTCACGGACGAGTCGTTGGCGCTCGAGGTCGAGGGGCGGGTTACGGGCTACATCGAGCGGCAGACGGCTCGGCAGGTGAAGGCGGTGCTCGGCGTCGACGTTTTGCCGACGGTTGGACTCAAGCATCAGGCCAGCGAGTTCACCCGCGACAGTGTGGCGCTGATTCGCAGTGTGGGCGAGGAGTTTTTTCAAGACCTGGAAGCGGACATCTTGCAGGCGATGCAGGGTGGTGCGCGCTGGGAACAGCTTTCGAGCGTGATTGCCGAGCGCTACGGTTTGTCGGCGAAGCGCGCGAATCTGATTGCACGCGACCAGATGGGCACGCTGGTTTCCAAGATTAGCCAGGCGAAGCAGCAGGCGGCCGGCGCGACGAAATACATCTGGCGCACGAGTGAGGATGAGCGGGTGGTCGGTGCGCCGGGCAACAAGTCGAGGCCGAACCACCGGCACGGCGACCACTACGCGCGCAACGGCAAGCTGTTCTCGTGGTCTAATCCACCGCATGACGGGCATCCGGGCGAGGCGATCAATTGCCGGTGTACGGCAGAACCGGTGTGGGATGATGAGGCGGTGGATGCACAGCCTGCGGATGAGAGCGATCTGGTGTTTGATCCGGTGGCGGTGGCGAAGAAGGCGGCCGAGGCGCGGGCGGCTGCAAAGTCTGTGGCCAAGCGTGTTGAGGTGCATCGGAATAAGCAGGGCGAGTTAACAGATGGTGTGTATCGGGTAAGTGTTCATGGCACGAAACGCCACATGAAAGGGACTGCTCCCGCTGGGAAAAGTGTTTTCAATGTAGACGTAGATGCTGAATTACTTACGCTTGAAGCTGCCAGAATTGCAGATGAACAAGGACTATGGGATAGAAATCGAGCGACTATTGATATGGGTGTCGAAATTGGTATAGATGCTTACACTAATGAGGCAACACGGTTTATTACTTTGCACCGAAAAAAGTCTGGTGCGATTCATGCCCATCCAGATGCACCAAGGGAACAGCCATGATGGATCTTACAAGTGCTTTAGAAAAAGCTATCAATAGTGAAATTCCATGGTCTTACCCGCAAGCAAGCCAGGTGGCAGACAGACTCGCTGGATTAGGCTTACAAGGCCGAGTTAGTGGTGGGCCTAATGAAAACTGGCTGATGGTTTTTCATGGAGATGCCTTTGTGGCCTATGTTTATCAGCTTGCACCATTTGTGCTCGCTGACGAAATGCTTGAGCAGCTATCAAACCAAGTATTTGAAGGAGTCTCATTCTTTTTTGGTCTTGTTGAGGATAAAGATATTTATCGGATTGACCCTGCAAAGGCAGCAAAGTTAATGCCGTATCCCCTGGAAGAGATTGATTTGAATTTTGAAGCCTTTGAAGTTACCGACTTCATTTACGAAACTGCTTCTTAATTGCTCTTCTTAAGCATTCTTATATCAACCCGCCCACCCGGCGGGTTTTTCATTTCTTGCGTTTGGTAGGTGGATGATGGGGATTTTGAGTGGTGGAATCGTGCGTGAGGCGCCGCCGAAGGATGGTGTGTGGAAGGGTGGGAAGTGGCTGGGTGCTCCATCAGAATACACAATGTGGGGGTGGCAGCGCGATCTTTCGGAAGTCCCAAGGTTTGAACCGTCTGAGTTGGTCGGAATTACGCCAGCTCAAGTCATGGCAGGCCTATCTGTCAATTCAAACCGCTTGCGGTGGTCATCGAGAGATGCAGTTAATTCGGGTGCGAACAGTGCACATTCCCTTCGGCTGTTCTTGCCGTACGGATTCAGGCTATTTCATGCTGAAGGCGTTCAGTTTTCAATGAACATGTGGGCGGGCTCTGTGACTGGAGCCGTGAACGGAACTTATTGCCGATGCGGTATGGAGACCGTGGATAAAGACGGAAATGCTCATATCGTTCCCGGAGCAACAAGTAGTCGTTTTTGCGAAGGATATGAAACATCAAGCAACCAAGCGCGTAGGTCATTCCAATACCTGGAGGAGCCGAAGAACGTCACCTACGGATCGGCTATTAATGGAATGCAGCTAAGTATTTTTCCGCAGAAGGTCAGGCAATCTGGAAACACAAATAATCTAATACCGCCGATGGGTGCCTATATGTCGACAAACTCGACATCCAATTATTACATTGAAGATATTCGCCCACCTGGCATTGATAGCGGTGATTATTATTGGCGCCCCTTTATAGAAATAAATGCAAATTTATTATCGGCAGCCATTCAGGCGGAATTTTTTATTTCTGATTTTACCATATCTGGGATTCCAGAGCTTTAGATGCTTACAACCTCCCCCACCCGGGAGGTTTTTCTATTTCTTGGGCAACGCAATGACTACAAAAACGACCACGGTGCAGCGCTATGATCGCGGGCACCTAAAAGGCGCGGTGCGCACGGCAGAGGGCTACTACCTCGTTGAGGGCTACGTCTCGCGGCCGGGCGTGCTGGAGTATGTGGAGGCCGACGGTTCGACCAGGCGTGAGCTGGTGCTTCCGGAAGAGCTTCACCGGGCGGACAGCCTGGAGACGCTGGCGCGTAAGCCGGTGACGCTTGAGCACCCGGAAGAGTTTCTGACGCCGGAGAATGTGGGCGAGCACTCGGTGGGGGATGTGGATGGCGAGGTGGAGATCGAGCGGCTGAATGGCTTTGTGAAGGTGAAGATGTCGGTCAGGCGCGCGGATGGCATCGCCGCAATCGACGCCGGCATCTGCGAGCTCTCGCCGGGCTACGTGTGCGATTTGGACCCGACGCCGGGCACGCATCCCCAGTTCGGGCCGTACGACGCGATTCAGCGCAACCGAAGATACAACCACACGGCGATTACGCGTGCGGGCAGGGCGGGGCCGATGGTTCGGCTACGCAAAGACAGTGCGGAGCAGGTGACTCCGTTTCCGGTTCAGACAACGCAACAACCAACAATCAGTGAGGAACAAATGACGGTCGATATTCGCAAAATGGTGGAAGAGCAGTTCGCGCGCAAGGATTCGGAAGACAAGCTGAAACGCCTGGAGAGCGAAAACGAAGAGTTGAAAAAGAAACTCGACGAGATGGGCAAGAAGATGGACGAGCTCGGCAAGAAGGATGCCGATAAAAAGGACACCGACAAGGAAAAGGAAGACGCCGACAAAGAGGACGAAGACGACAAGGTGAATGAGGATGAGAAGGATGAGAAAACCGACTCCATCGCCGGCCGTCTCAAATGGTTTGAGCGGCGCAAGGATGCTCTCGAGGTGGCTGCGCGTGTGGGAGCTCAGGTCGCTGAGTCGGCGGACATTCCGGACATCAAGCGTGCGGTTGTGAAGGCTGTGCACGGGCAGCTTCCGCGCACGGATTCTGCGTACATTTCGGCGGCATACGACATCATCAAAAGCCAGGCCGTTCCGCAGGTGCCGCAGCAGCCGCGTGAGGATGCGTATGCGGGGATTGGCCAGGCTTTGTTTACGCCGCCTACGTATGGCCAGCAGAACCAACAGAACCAGCGCGTCGACAGTGCCGAAGATGCCTACATGAAGCATTTTCAGACGGCGTTTCAGCGCAAGTAGTCAGCAAAAGTGTTTACCTGTCAGGTAAACGAAATCACTTTTACAGCATGAGGGAAAATCATGACCATCAGCCAGAGAGCCGTTCGCGCTCGACGTGCGCCCGGCGTAGTGGGCGGTTTGTTTGATATTTCTGGGCTTAATGACGAGACGTATTTTGTAAATGCGTTTCCGCAGGCCAAACAAAAGAGCACCATCGCGGTTAGTTCGGCCGCGGCAAGTGCAGTGTATGCGCTCAACGTGAACGGTGCTGAAATCAGCTACACAAACCCGGCAACGGGTATGACGACCACGACGGCGGCGGCCGGGATTGCGGAGGCTATCAATGCGCACCCGATGGCGCGCGGGCAGGTCGTGGCGACCAGCGATGCGGCCGTAATCACGCTTGAATCGGCGTTGCCAGGGCTTTCGTTTGAGGCGTCGCATTCGGATGCAAAGCTCGGTGCGGTGACGCTGGTAACGTCGGCGGCCAAAGCGGATGCAATTGGGTTTGGCAGGCTGTGCATTCGCAGCGGCAGCAATACGAAAGCCTACGACAACCGGCAGGGGCGTGTGGCTTCGGCCAGCGGGCTTACGGCTGCATCGGTTACGCTCAAAATCACCTCGACGGCATCGGTGAGCCTGCAGGTGGGGGGCGAATTTGTGTCTGCTACCGGCGCGATTGCGGCGCTGGAGACGGCGCTGAATGGTGCAGCTGGGCTTACGGCAGCGGTTAGCTCCGACGAACTCACACTGACGGCTCCGGTCGGTGCAGGCCTCAAGATCACGTCTCTGGCCAGTGCTACCGTCGAAGACGAGACGGCCGGGGATGATTTGAACGAGCTGGCAATCGGCATCAGCCGGCGCACGTACGACGAGGAATCGACGTACAAAGAGGGGTTGGTCGGCTATCCGGCAAACGCAGGTGTGACGGCGCTTCGCCGCGGCAAAATCTGGGTTGAGTGCTCGGAAGACGCGGCTGAGGGCGGCACGGTGTACGCGGGGCTCGTTGGCGACGATGCGGGCAAGCTGTTCGCGTCGGGCGGCTCGGGACGTGTGGCGCTCAGTCGTGATCGGTGCCGGTTCTTTTTGTCGCGCGCGGCCGATGGTCTGGCCGTCGTGGATTGTAATTTCTTCTGATTTTTTTAAGCCGTAGGAGGCTATGATGAACGGTATCAATATTGGTGGTGCGAGTCTGGGCTTGCAGGACACCGTGTTTCGCATGGATGCAAAGCAGGTTAAGCAAATGCGCGACCATGTGAATAAACAGCGTTTCGACTCGATGGCGCCGGGGCAAGGCTTCCATCTTGCTCGCCAGCTCGAGCATATCTATGACGAAGTTTTGCGTGAGGAGTTCCCGCCGACCAATGCGATGACGATGATTCCGGTCGACGGCTCGGTGCCGGTCGGCGCTCGCACGCATACCGTCCGCCGCATTTCGCAGCAGGGCGAGGCTAAGGTGCACCGGGGCAACGCGAGCGAGATTCCGCGCGTGAGTGTCAGCCAGGAGGAGGAGAGTTTTCCGGTTCATCACTACGTGATCGGCATCGGATTCGACATTTTCGAGCTTGCGGCTTCGGATTTTGCGAACTCCAGGCTTCGGCAGGAGTTGCAGGATGCCGCGCAGGTCACGATGCAGGAGTTTTTGAACGAAAAGACCTGGTTTGGCGACGAGGAACACGGCATCTACGGTGTGCTCAACTATCCGTGGACGCCGAAGATGGTTCTGGCGCTGGCTGCTACTGCCGATGCCGACACCGATGCGATGCTGGCGCAACTCAATGCGGCTGCAAACTTCGCACACGAAGAAAGCAAAACCGTCTACTCGCCGAACACGCTGATCGTTTCGCCGCGCATGTATCGCTACATGTCGACGACGCGCATTGCCAACAGCGTGAGCGACACCACGGTGCTTGAGTTCTTCAAGAAGGCGAATCCGCGCATCCAGAATGTCGAGGAGGCCTGGGAGATGCAGGGGGCAGGGCCGGGTGGTACGGACGCCATGCTCTTTTGTCGCCGCGACCGTCGCAGCATTGCGAACGTGATTCCGAAGGGTTTCACGATGTTGCCTGTTCAGGAGCAGGGGCTGTCGTATCTGATTCCCTGCTACATGAGCCACGGCGGCGTTGTGCAGCGCGACGTTTTGAACAACCTGATTTGTTATATCGAAGTGGATTGAACCCTTCGGTAATTCCGAACAGTTCACGCTTTGCCCGCTTAAGTGCGGGCTTTTCTATTTCTTGGAGGATCCAAAATGTCCGAAGCCATTGAAGTTGTTGGCGCCGCAAAAGTCACAATTATCAACCGCACGCAGGCAGAGATTACGCTGTGTGCTGATATCGTTAAGATCACAAAATCCAGCAAAACCGTGGAGCCGGCGCTGGTTACGTTCACGCGTGAAAGCCGGCTGGGCGAGGTGGAAGAGAAAGAGGACCGACACATCACGATTCCGGGCATGAAGAAGGGCAGCTTTTCGCCCCACCCCGTCACGATGGCGAAAGCTGACTGGGAGCGACTGAGCAAACAGCCGATCGTGAAATCGCTCGTTGAGACAGGCAAGCTGGAGGTGTCGTGAGCGTGGAGCTCATCCGCACGATTGCACCGGATCTTGCGGATGTTTCCGATGCTTCGCTCGACGCGTTTCTGGAGCTTGCGGCGCAGCGTATTTCGCCCGGAGTGTTTGGCCGGGTGTATGCGCAGGCTGTGGCCTATCTGGCTGCACATCTTGCGGTGCTTTCGCAGCGTGCTGCGTTTGCGGCCGGTGCTGGCGTTGTCGGTGGCGGGCCGGTTGCCGGTGTGACGACCGGCGGTCTGTCGGTGTCGTTTGGCCAGGCTCAGGTTACGGCAGCGAGTAGCCTGGGTGATGAATCGCTCAAAACCACGGCGTACGGGCTGGAGTTTCTGGCGCTTCGGTCGAGTCGTCCAAAGACGAAGGGTTTTCTGGTGAGGCCATGAAATCGAGTGTTACGGATCGTGATTTTGGCTTCAAAGATTTGCTTAAAGCTCTGGACGATATGGACGGGGAAATCAGTGTGCTTGTGGGCGTTCCGGGAACGGCTGGCGAGTATAAGGACGGTGCGAACCAGGTGCTGGTGGCGAGCGTGAACGAGTTTGGTTCGGATGACGGACGGATTCCGGAGCGGTCGTTTCTGCGGTCTACGGTCGATGAGAAGTCGCAAGAATATTCAGCACTTCTGGGAAAGCTCGTTGGCCGGGTAGTGGACGGGAAAATCACGCCGAATCAGGCGCTGGATAGGCTCGGCTTGACGGTCGAACGCGATGTGAAGCGCAAGATTGTGGAAATCAAAGACCCACCGAATGCGGCCTCGACGATTCGCATGAAGAAATCGAGCAACCCGCTGATCGACACCGGCCAGCTTCGGCAGTCAATTACGTACGAAATTCGCAGGGAGAAGAAACCATGATTCTGGGGCTGATGCCGGTCACGCTCACCCGCTATACGAGCGCGCGCGATCCGGTGAGCGGTCGCGTTGTGCGAACGGTTGCGAGCACGACGACGATTCAGGCGTCCGTGCAGCCGCTTTCCGACAGGCAGCGCGAGGTGTTGCCGGAAGGTTTGCGGCAGTCGGTCACGCGGCGGATGTGGACGCGGTCGGAGGTTTTCACAGCCGACCAGATCACCGGGCGGTTAGCTGATCGGATAACGATCAATGGCGAGTCGTTTGACGTGGTGCGCGTCTCTCACTGGCCTTCTTTGCTGAGTCACTATGAGGCGGATCTTGTCCGCGTAAAAGAACAGGATGAACCATGACGGCAACACATGAATCACTTTTGCAAGCGGTGAGGAGCTGGGTGCTTCTGGCGACCTCGCTGCCAACCGGGCAGGTCATACCGACCGACGATCACGGCACGCGGCCGCCACTTCCCTATATTACGGTAACGCTTACGACTTTTGATCTGGAGCAGGGGACCGACGAGCAGGTTTTGAGCGTCGATGATGATGCGCTTGTTGAGGCGGTCCGAGGACATCGCAGGGCAACAGTTTCACTCAACGCGTACGGAAGGCGAGGCGCTGATTTGCTGGCGCTTTGTCATGTGTCTTTGAGCCAGACAGTCGTAAAGCAACACCTGCACAATGCACGCATCACACTAACACCGGTCGGCCAGACGCAGGACATTTCGCACCTGGTCGATACCGCGATTGAGAAGCGTTTCGTAAAGGATTTTTATCTGGATTATGCGTTCGAAACCGACGCCAAAACGGTGCCGCACCTGAAGACGTTCTCGCTCAACGTGGGGACCGACGACAATCCGGAATTCACCAACTCATTTACCGTAAATCTGGAGGCTTAGATGGCCACACATGATTCAAATATTTCTATCAGCATCACCCTCGACGCGGCTCCGGCCGCGTTGTTTGGTTTTACGCCGTTGCATGTGGCGGAAGTTGCCGCAGTGACGGACCGCGTGCGTGCATTTGCGAGCGCAAAGGAGGTCGACGCGGATGCTACGCTTTCGACCGCTACGAAGGACGCACTCAAGGCGCACTTTGCGCAGTTGAGGCGACCGGGGCTTGTGAAGCTCGGGTTTCGTGCAACGGGTGGTACGCCGGAGACGTGGGTGGAAGCACTTACGGCCATCGAGCAGACCGATGATGACTGGTACGGATTCACCTGCGCAACGCGTACCGACGCAGATATTGCGCTGATTTCGGCATGGGCTGAAACCCGCACGAAGCTGTTTCTGGCACAGTCGAGTGCGGCGGACTGGCTGGCATCTGGAGCATCGCCGCCGGCTGCTTATGCGGCAGTTGCTGCATCTGAGCGCACAGCCGTCATCTTTCACGACACGAACACCGAGAACGCAGATTGTGCGTGGCTTGCAAACAGGTTGGTGTTCAATCCGGACACGTTCAGCGCGCCGTGGGATGCGGCGATTCAGGGTGTGGCGCCGTATGCGTCGAACCTTACGACCGGGCAGCGTCTGTCGGCGATGTCGAAGCACTGCAACCTGATGCTTCCCTACGGTCCCTCGCCTGCGTTCGTAGACGCCGGCGTGAATCTGGCAGGGCGTCCGCTGTACGAGCTGGTGAGCGCGGACTGGTTCAAGATTCGCCTGGAGTCGAAAATTGCGCAGGCCAAAATCAACGCAAGTGCACGCGGCGAGAAGATTCCGCTTGGGAGTCAGGGCGTTTCGATTCTGCGGCCGCTGGTGGAGTCGCAGTTCGCGGAAGGCGAGGCGGCTGGCCACTTCGTACCCGGGCAGACATCGGTGGAGTTTATCGCGCCGACCGCGGCCGACATCGCGGCGCAGCGTATCCGGGCGACCGGCCGCGCGCAGCTCTCGGTAAGTGCGCGTATTTTCGAGTTTGATTTCAACTTCCAGCGCACCGCTGTGAATGAGGAGGAGGTGGCCTGATGAACCGCTTACGGACACATGATTTTAAGCAATACGTTTTGACGATCGGCGGCGTCATCATCGGCGGTTTTGGCGATGACGGCGGCGTGGAGTTCGAGATGGGAGCGGATATCGGCGAGGACACGGTCGGTGCCGATGGCGAGGTGACGTTTTCGAGGAACAACGACCGACGCATGTACTGCGATATCACGGTCAAACAAACGAGCACGGGACATGCCAGGCTTTCGGCTTTTGCCGCGGCACAGGCGCTGCAGTCGGAGATTTTGCCGCTGCCGTTTGAGTCGTTTAACCCGCGCACGGGCGAGCGTGTCTCAAGCGAATACTGCGTGTTCAAGACAGTGCCGGGGCCAAGCGAGCAGAAATCCGCGCAGGATCGGGTGTGGCGCGTGATGTTGCCGTATCCGAAGCACATCGGGGCGACGACGATTCTGTGATTCTAAGAGCACTCTAAGACTATTCTAAGAGCATTCTAAGCGGAATGCTTTCATGTGGGAGATGTAATGGAAACGTTTGTTTTGAAAGACCAGAAAGGCGTGGAGCACGCGTATTCGGTGCAGCCGCACCCGGCGAGTGAAGGGACGCGGCTTGTGCTGACGCTTATGGGATTGGCGGGTGAACCGCTCGGTCGGCTGTTTCAGTCAAAGGCGGCAGATTTAATCGGACAGTTTCAGTCCGGGGAAATCACGCTTGATTCCGACCTGGGCGGTCTTCTGCAGTCGGTGCCCTGGGCGGAGGTCGCAAAAGACGTGCGCACGGCACTGGCGAGCGTGGACGGTCAGCAGCTGTTCTTCGAAATCCTCAAATACACTCTGCGCGACGGGCAGCAGCTCTCGCAAAGTGGAGTGTTCGATATCGCCTACCAGCAAAACTACATCGAGCTGCTGCGTGCCGTCTGGAAGGTCGTGGAGGTCAACGGTTTTTTGGGTTTTATCGGCTCGTCTCTGAGCGCCTAGACGAGCCGGCCGACTCGCCGAAACTGGCAGTGAGTCGAGCGATTGAGCGCGCGCACGGCGTGGACTGGTGGACGCACATCATCGCCACATCGGGCAAATACAACGACCGTTTGATTGATATTGAAGGCAAGTGGAGCGTGCGCCAGCTGGTGGCCGCGCACCGTGTGCTCGATGTCTGGCAACAAATCGAAAAACCGGAAAAACAGGGGCTGTAAATGGCAACATTGCGCGAACTATTCGTAAAACTTGGGGTGCAGACCGACCTTGCGGCGGTCGAGGCGTTTGAGGGCGGGCTGGAACAGGTCAAGACTTCTGCGCAGGGTCTGGTCAAGGTGATGGGGGGCCTGTCGGCTGTGCTGGCTGGCGCCGGATTTGCGATGCTCAAGATGGTGCAGCAGACGGCAAATGCCGCGGATGCTGCGGCTACCGGTGCGCAGCGCTACGGCCTGACGACGGAGGTATTTCAGGAGCTTGAGCACGCGGCTCAGTTGTCAGGCACGAACATCGAGGCGATGGGGGATGCCTTGAAAGATTTGTCGATGCGTGCGGCTGATGCTGCAAAAGGCGGTGAGGGAAACGTGAAGATGTTTCGCCGCCTGGGCGTGAGCTTGAAAGGTGCAAACGGTCAGCTCAAAAGCTCCGACGAGCTGATGATGGACGTAGCCGACCGCATCGCGAAGATGAAGAGTCCGACCGAGCAACTGGGTGCGGCCGTGGCGGCGTTCGGAGAATCCGGCGTGAAGATGCTGCCGATGCTGCGGCAGGGCAGGCGCGGAATCATGGAGATGCGTGAGGAGGCGCGTGAGCTCGGGCATGTCATCAGTGCGGACGCGGCCGCTTCGTTTCAGGACTTGAATAACAATCTGATGCGTGGGCGGAAGCTTTTGGAAGGTTGGCGCAACAGGCTGGCCATAGCGCTATTGCCGAAAGTCAATGAGCTGGTGGAAAGGATGTTGCGGTGGGCGAAGGTGAATCGCGAAGTCATCAACTCGAAAATCGAGGATTTTGCTGCTCGGGTTTCTGGCTTCATCGATGACATGGCGCGCGGGCTTGTAAAGGTAAACGAAAAGATTGAGGAGTGGGGCGGCTGGGAAGTCACATTAAAGCGCATTGGCAAGGCGATGGCGGTGCTAGGCATCCTGAAGGTAGCCGGGCACTTCATCATGATGGGCAACGGTATCAAAGTTGCTGTCATGGCACTCAAAGGGTTCAAGATTGCAGCGATTGCCGCACTTGCAAAACCGATTGCGATTGGTGCGGCCGTTATTGCATTGATTGCGGCGATTGCCCTGGCGATTGAGGATGTTGTTGTTTTTATGCGAGGCGGTGATTCGTTGTTTGGCCGGTTTCTGGAGAAGTTTGGGAGGCTTGAGCAGGGGCGTGAGCTGGTTGAGTCGCTTGTGATGGCATTCAAAATGCTCGGCCGGTTTTTGGTTGCTCTGGGGGGCGTTGCCTGGGATTTGACCAAGGTTTTATTGAAAGTCCTTGGGGTAATCCTTCAGTACGTAGGATTGATTCTGCTAGATATAGTGGGCCCTGTTTTAAAGACCATCTTCGATTTCTGGGCTGACTTTTTTTATGGTCTGTCGGCGATCTTAGAAAGAATTCATGAAGACTGGGAGGTGCTCGGGGACGCCTTCAAGCTGATGTGGTCGGATATTGTACAATGGTTTGATGATGCTTTCGGTGGAGTTATCAACAGCATTATGGAGAAAATCAGTTGGGTTATGGAAAAAGTTGATAAAGCCAGAGCACTTGTCGACAAAATCCCTACACCAACGGATGCAGTAAGAGGCGTTGGTAATTTCTTCTCCAAAGTAGGCCAGAGGTTCGCGCCGTCCGCCACCAACAATCCACGCTCGCCGGCGTCGAACAACGTGCAAATGAGCGGTGGCACCACAAACATCACCGTGAACGCCGAAACCAACGCCAGCCCGGAGCAAATCGCAAGCGTTACGGCGAGTAAGGTGGACGACACCAATGCGCGCTGGATGCGCCAGACGCAGGCGGCGTTTGCAGGAGGTGAGTTATGAGCACAACCCTGATACGGCCGGACGGGCAAACGTTGACCTTTGACGCCACGCCCGTCATCGGCTTTCAAAAGAGCAACACCATCACGGACCATCCCATCGAGGATGGTTCAGTTGTTTCCGACCATGTGCAAAGGCAGCCCGACCAGGTGAGTTTGACCGGAGTTGTGAGTGAAACGCCGCTCGGTGCTGCATCACCCGACCGCGTGCAGGAAGCGTTGCGGTTTTTGAACGAGGCCGGCGAGCTCGGCGAGCTGCTGGAAATGGAAAGCAGGTTTGGGCTGACCGGGAACTGGATTTTGGAGTCGTGGCCGTACGATATCACGCAGCTTCGCGCGCTGGCGTTTGAGATTTCACTCAGGCAGGTGCGCATCGCGACGACCGAGCTTGTCATGCTTCCGCGCGAGGTGCCCCGACCGGTGGTGGCAGATAGTGCGCCGCCGGAAGTCGATACGGGCGCGCAGCCGACGAAGCCGGTTGAGCCTGCAGAAGAGTCTAAGCTGAAAAGCGTGGCAGCCCGCCTGGTCGATTGGGCAACTGGAGGTTCATGATGCAAGAATTACCGGCGTTTCCAAACCTTCCGCAGCACGTCATGACGCTCACGCTTGACGGCCGAACGTATCGCTATCGGCGCACGTATATGCCGAGGATGCGCGGCTGGTATGTCGATATCGAAACGATGGACGGCGAGCCGGTTGTAAGTGGCCGGAGGCTATGCGGTGAGTGGGCGCCGCTGACAGGGCTGGATGTGGACTTTGACGGTCTGTTGTACGTGCGCGGCCCTGACTCGTATCAGCGCGAAGACCTTGGCGGCGATTTGCGCGAGATATTCATTTTGCCAGAAGAACTCGAAGACGAGGCTGCCGTAGGCGAGTATCTGGAGGAGTACGAACCATGAGCAAGCTGTTTGGCAGACAAGTCGTCGTAGAAATCGGCGAAGCGGGCGGTGTTGGGCGTCGGTTCAAAAACCTTCGGGTGGCCGGCCGCGTCGATAAATCACCCAAATCAGGGCCGAATACGGCCGTGCTCGAAATCTACAACCCGTCGCCGGATTCGATTGCGGCCGCACAGAACCCGCGCGCGCTCGTGCGTGTTATGGCCGGTTACGATGTGCCGAGGTTGCTGTTCGTTGGCACGGTTATCAAAAACGGCGCACGTATCGAGCAGGCCGGGCCGGACCGAATCTTGACCATCGAGGCGATGGACGGCGGCCGCAGTTATCAGGAAGCGCACGTCAACGAGTCGTTTTCGAGTACGGCGACGATGGAGCAGGTGCTTGGCGCGCTCGCCTCAAGGCTAGGTGTGCAACTCGGTGCGGTTTCGGTGGGTGACAACGTGCAGTTTCCTCGCGGGCTGACGCTGACCGGTCCGGCGCGCAGTGTACTGGATGATTTGGCAGCGTCGCTGGGGGCCGAGTGGTCGATTCAGGATGGTGCGTTGCAGATGCTTTCGGATGCTGAAGATACAGGCGAGGCGGTCGTGCAGGTGTCGTCGCGCACGGGTAATCTGATTGGCACGCCGAAAGTAGGAAGCGAGGGGATTGAGATTACCGCTCTGCTCGACGGCAGGCTGCGGCCCGGGCGTCGACTGGTGCTTGAAAGCCGGGAGTTTAACGGCGTGTACCGCGCGCGTGAGGTGCAGCACGTGTTCGATTCTGGCTGGGATTCGTCGTTCCATACCGTCGTTGTCGCAAAGGAGGTCAAATGAGCACGAAACCGCAGCTGGCCGATGTGCTGGCCGACGCCATCAAAGGAGAAATTGCCACCGTGCACACGTCGCTTCCGGGCAGAGTGGTTGATTATGACCAGGTGAACCAGACGGCAACCGTGCAGCTCGGTGTGCAGTTCTCACGGCGCGGGCTTGACGGTGAGCGGATTCCCTACACACCCGCACCGCTATCGGGCGTGCCGATTCTCTGGCCCACCGGCGGCGGTGGCGCGTACAGCGACACATGGCCGCTTGAGAAGGGTGACGAGGTCTGGGTGCATTTTGCCGAACGCAGCATCGATGAGTGGGTGATGTCGGATGCGTCGGTCGTGACACCGGCCAGCGTTCGGCGGTTCAATCTGTCGGATGCGGTGGCAACGCCTGCGCAGTCGTCGAGGAAAAGCCCGCTGCCGGGTGCGGCCGTGGCGGATGCGCGGGTGATTCGCGGGGATGAAATACGGCTCGGGAGTGCGTCAGCGAGCGATTACGTCGCGCTTGCGAGTCTGGTGAAAGCGGAGCTGGATGCGCTTTGGAACGCGTTCAACAGCCACACTCATTTGGTCCAGGTAGCACCGCCGCCAGCGCTACCTACTCTGTCTGCACCGCCAGCAGTGTCAGGAGTTGCATCAAGCGTTTCTTCTTTGAAAGTCAAGTCTGAATAGTTTTTTGTCTTGATGTTGAGTCAATAGTTTTCTGGAGTAGGAATAAAATCCATCATGAATCACGAGCTATGGTTAATGTTGTCTTTTTTAGCTTGACTTTTTTATTCCTGCCTTGTAAGGTTCTCCATCGTTGTGTTGATCTAGGAGGTCTCAGATGAGTTCTTTCGGGAATTGGCTGCGAAACATAAGAAGTGGGAGAGGTATAAGTCAGGACGATTTTGGCTTGAGCATTGGGCGTTCAAAAAGCTGGGTAGCTGATATCGAGCGCAGCAAGGCACGGCCAAAGAACGAGGACCTGCCGAAAATTGCACGTGCTTTAGAGGTGAGCGTTCATGACGTTTATCAGGCATACTTGCAAGACATAATGGGATTTATTTCCGCAAAGCTTCGTGAATTCTCGCCAGAAATCGCCGCTGTGGCTGAGCTCTGGGCGAGCATGGAGGCAGAGGCGGTATCGGTAGAAAGAGTTTCACCCAAAAGCCGACGCAGAATAGAGCGAATTGCCGAGAAATTGGCTGTTTTTCTATTTCCTGAAGAAGTTGAGAACTACGAGGCAATGCCACTGGATAGGCTGTTTTATGACAACGAGTTGACTAGCAGGCTGAATACAGAGCTTGGTTGCGCGCTTTTTTTTAGCCTGTGTGATGATAGCAGTCCGTTTGAAGCTTCAGCTCAACCAGCCTCAACAGGGGGGATTGAAGTAAGGCTTCGGGATGATGTCTGGCGCCTGATTGAATCGGGGGATGGTCGTGCACGGTTTACGCTCGCGCACGAGCTGGGCCACGTCTTTCTACATAAAGATGAGATTCTTGCAGGAGGTGTTGTTTACCGTGATGCCGCCTGTATACCCTCCGAAGCATTGCAGCCTGGGATGAAGATTTACGAATCGCCCGAATGGCAAGCCAACGTGTTTGCCAGCGCATTTTTAATGCCGCGCGATGCGGTTCAAAAATGGATTGATTACGTACGTTGTGAAGATCCGGAGATGGTAAGCATTGCCAGTATGGCTGAGCACTTTGGTGTCAGTTATCAGGCTGCGCGCATCCGAATGGAGCGCATACTTGTGATGGCTTTTTAATTCTTTAATGAGTGGATTTTGAATGTTTTTTGATGATTTAGTGGCTGTAGAAGAGGTGCATCAGCCACCATAGAGTTTAGCCTGGCAGCTCTCCCACCCAAGCGCCAACTTGGATGGGAACTGCTTTTTATTAACCCGTGTGAGGGCCTTACTGTTGCTTAACAATTTAAAGCTATAGCTTTAAATATTAACATGTCAAGACCCCTGCACCGTACCAGAGGTCTTATAATGCAATATTTTTGCACTAAAAAAGGCTGTGGCTGCGGCGAACCTGTCTATTTTTTGACAATTGAAGGTCGTCGAGTGGCTTTTCACGAACGCGACCGTAATTAATTCGCTTTCGTGACTTCTAGGTTATGTCCTAGATGCCGGGGTCAGATCAGCCACGTGACTCAATGATCACTAAACTTAAAATTTTGAACTACAGGCCATTGCGCCTAAAAGCCTCCCCTCCCGGGAGGCTTTTTTATTTCTTGGAAATGTTTTTGCGTTTGGCGGTGTGGATTATGAAGCGTGTTGAAAAACGAGATCGGCTAGGTATGATGCAACAAGGCATGGCGCCTGTTGTCGATCTTAACCGCATCCGAATCATCAAAACCTTTGAAATTATGCAAGCAGATTTGAAAGTCTACACAGAAGCGACCCGACGAAGTGAAATGGCGTTCGGGTTTTTGACCGGGAGCGGCGGCGCGTTCATCTCATGCGGTCTGGCATGGCTGAGCAACACTTCGGACAATCCAGCCGTCGTGGCAACATTTGCAGCGGTGACGGTGGTGCTGTTTCTGGCAACGCTGTTCTTTATGAGCGTCTGGATTGGCGAGCGCCGAAAAATTCCGGATTTATTTGAGAGATTTCGAGAAGACACTGTTGATTAACCCGCCCATCCGGCGGGTTTTTTCATGCCCACAACACAACGAGGTTTCACAATGAACAAATGGGAACGATTGCGCACTGAACTACTGAAATCCCTTTACGAAATGTACATGGCGTCACACACGGCCTGGGCCGAATTTGGCTCGACCGATGAGTTTAGCCTGAGCGATGTCAAGCGCGAGGCTGATTACCTGTGCGAAAAAGGCTGGGTGCGTCGCTTGGGTGGCTACCAGCTCACAGCGGAAGGCCGTGACCATGTCGAGCGGAACATCGTCGGCGTGACGAGTAAGCCGACGTGCAGGGTGGTGGGTCAATAAGCGTCGCGACGGTGGCGCACGCGCACGACCGTGACCAGGACAATATCGTCTTCGATTGTGTAAACGATTCGGTAATCACCCACACGAATACGCCACAAATCATCCTCGCCGGAGAGTTTCTTAACACCGTTGGGACGAGGATTGTCGGCAAGGGAATCAATCGCCTCTTTGAGACGAAGCAGTACAGGGCGATCGAGCTTCTTGAGCTCTTTTGCAGCAGATGGGGCGAAATTAATTGTGTAGGACAATCAAAGCTCCAGCTCTTTTTTAAGGCTCTCCCAGCTAACGGTTTCTTTGTCGGCCATGGCTTTGCGGGCGGCTTCGATATCCATGCGGTCTTCGAGTAGTTCCAAAAGCTCTAAGTCTTCGATGGAAACCAGTGCCGCTACATCCTTGCCGTTACGGTCGAGAACAATGCGCTCGCCGCGGTAGGACACGCGATTGATTGCGTCGGCGAACTGGTTGCGAGCTTCGGTTGTAGAAAGTCGAGTCATGTTTGACCTCGTTGTCTGAGAGTGTGCAAAACGTACAATATGTACGTGATGTATAATATACAGACGTAAATGAATATTTCCAAGGCGAGCAGATATTTGCTCGCTAATCCCCCCAGGCCTCTCATTTCGAGAGGCTTTTTTTATGCTCACAACATAGGAGAGCAAAATGGTATCTCGCATCAAGAAAACGAAGAAGAAGTTTGGCCTCACGAAAAAAGGCTTGCGCATCCCGCGTTACGCGGATCTGCTTGAGATGGGGATTGCATCGTACGAGGCGGAAACTGGCGTGAAAGTAAATAGGGAGCCGGGCGACGCGATTTACTCGTTTCTGGTGGCGTCGGCGCGCCAGTATGCCGAGCAGGCGGAAACGCTCCAGGCGATTTATGACCAGCAAGACCCGAACAACGCGCAGGGCGTGCAGCTCGACAACCTGTGCAACATTTCCGGGATTCGCAGGCACCGCGCGTCGACTTCGACGGCCACGCTTGAGCTCACCGGAGATCCGGGAATTGTGGTTCCCGACGGCAAGCGCATCATGGATTCCAACCGGTTGTGGTGGATTGTGATGGATGCGACGCCGTTTGATGCGTCCGGCAAGGCGACCGCCAACGCGCTGGCAACCGAAACAGGGCCGCACGGGCCGGCGGATTTGAACGACCCGGTGCAGATTGTGAATCCGGTGTTCGGGTGGAGCGGCGTGCGGTTTACGTCGATTTCGCGCGGCCGGAATCGGGAAACGGATGCGGACCTTCGGCGCCGGCGTGAGCAGTCGATGCAGATTCGCGGCTCGGGAAGCTGCAAGGCGATTCGTGCGCGACTTTTGGCTCTGCCGTCCATCAAGGCTGCGGTGGTTTTGGAGAACGATACGCCGTACCCGAAGACAGTGGCCGGGATTCCGAATGTGCCGCCGCACAGTGTGGTGCCGGTGATTTATGCTGATCGGCCTAATGGGCGTTTTGAGTGGGCAAACGACCCAGAAGAAATCAAGGCAACGGCGCGCGTGCTGTACGAGCATGTCGTGGCGGGCGTGAAATGCTTTGGGATCGATCAGTCGGGCACGGTGATCGGCGAGGACGGCGGGCGGAAGCTGATTGAGTGGACGTATGCACAGGATGTGATGATCACCGTTGAGGTGCAAGTCACCGGTGTGGATGCAGCCTCAATTCAGCCTGAAGTGAAGAAAGTTGTTGATGATTATTTTGAGACCATTCAAGTGGGTGATCCGGTACGCCGCCTGCCAATTTTGGTTGCTGTCGGCGGGATTCAGGGCGTAACGGATGTAAAAGTGCTGTTGAATGGCCTGGATGCCGATGTGATTACTTCAGAGGTCGAAGTTGGAGTCATAAACGGTGATGTAGTTGTGAGCAATTAAGGGAACTTACACAATCCATTCCCTTTGCAAATCGTACCGACCGAGCATGTAGATTCATGTTGTGAGTAGATGTCGACATAATAGTCATTCGTGCACTCAGAGCTTTCTCCGGTGCAAGCAGGGCGTCGATAGATTCTTCGATATGTATTGTATCCAGTGCATTCAGCATAAGATGCAATAGATTGGTCACTGCACTGCGTATCCCTCGCCACGAAGAAACAGCCGTCACAGCATTCGGTTTCCTCGTCGCACTGGCAGGGCGTGCCCGCGCAAACCCCGGCGGTGCACGTATCGTCGACGCTGCGAGGATTTCCATCATCGCACGCCTCACCTTCGTTCAGCGGCAGGCAACCATCGCAACACTCGTTTTCCGCGTCGCAGGTGCACACGGTGCCCTTGCACTCGCCGGCATCGCAGCGAGCGTCGCGAATCCCATCGGCCTCGCACGGCAACCCCTGACGCGTGTTCTGGACTGTACATCCAAGCACATCGTCACAACTCGCCGCCTGGCACTGCGGTTCGGTCAACAGCTCATCGCATGGCGAGCCGGTCGCACCGCCGCAGGTGCCGTCTGGCTGGCAGGTGGTGGAAAGCGTGCACTCGCGGGCGTCGTCGCACACCTGGCCGACGTTCGTGGGCTGGCAGCCGTCGCAGCAGGCGTCTGTGGTGTTGCAGGTGCAGCGGTCGGCCGCGTCTTCGGTTTCGGCCGCGTCTTCGGAGGCGTCGAAGTCGGCCACGTCGCGCTCGCCCGTATGCTGGTTGGATGCGGAGTCCTCGCCGGAACATGCGGCGATAAACAAAAAGAGCAGGGAAATTATCAGAATGCGCATGTGGGCTCCGTGCCGGGTGCGTGTGAGGCTGGGTTTGACGTAATGACAACAGAGAATAAGATACAATCTTTTGCGAACTTTTGTAATAAGCAAGATTGCGTGATGGGTTGGTTGTCGTTACATTCGTCCACCCGACACACAAAACCGACAGAAAATCCGGGGATAGATAAGACTTTTTATTGTGATGAACGATATGAAAATGGATCTTCGAGGCCGTATTAGAAATACGCAACTCCCTAAAAAGGCATCGCTTTTGCCTCTTTTTGAAGCGGTTGTGAATAGCATCCACTCTACGACGACCAGGTTTGGGGAGGATACCGAAAAGGAAGGGCGCATTACGATAAAGGTCCACAGGGATCCGCAAGAGGTTCTTTCTGAATTGGTCGACCGTCCACCTACTATGGGGATCTCTAAAATTGTCATTACAGACAATGGGGTTGGGTTTAACCAGGAGAACATGGAGTCGTTCAGAACTGCTGACAGTACGGCTAAGTTGGCGCTTGGAGGTAAAGGGGTTGGGCGGTTCACCTGGTTGATTGTTTTCGGCAGAGCAGTTATCCGCAGCACTTTTGAAGAGGATAATGTGCTGAGTCATCGCAGATTCAGCTTTGAACTTACACGGGGAGGCATAGAAGGTTTAGAAGTAGAGGCAGGAATTAAGAACGAGTCAATTGAAACATGTGTAGAATTACAGGAGGTTCGGGAGAAATATCATAAAAGCCTTCATCTTCCTGGAGAGAAAATTGCGCAGCAAATATTTGAACACTGTTTTAGTTATTTTGTTATAGGTCAGTGTCCGAAAATAACATTTATAGACGAAGACCTGGACCTAAATATTGTTCTGAACGAAAAGGTAAAAGAGTTACATATGGAAAGTGTTAAAGACCTTTCCATTGGAAGTCATGCACTCCATGTACGGCATGTTCAAAAACCTGCTCGTTCTGGAGGTCAACACACAATACACCTCTGTGCACATCATCGGGTTGTCGAAAATTTTTCATTGCCGGCCGTCTCGGAGCTAGGTAAAGACCCAATCGAAGGGAATAATGGTGAAAAGGTGTATCATCATGTTTTTGTTGAGGGGGAAATATTAGACCAAAGCGTTAACTCATCAAGGATTTCTATCGACTTGCCAGATGATGAACCGCTTCTAGAGTACGGCGTAGGAATAGATAAGAAACAACTTCTTTATAAATTAGGCGGTCACGTCAATGAGCATTTATCTGACATAATCCAGGCAGAGAAAAACCAAAATTTTAAGCAGATTCAAAATCATATTCGCACACAAACGCCTGAATATAGATTCTTGATAAGTCGAATGCCAGAACGACTAAGTAAAATTAAATGGAAAGCTGATCCAAACTATCTAGACCTTGAGCTTTACAAGCTACAGCAAGAGTGGATGCTTCAGGTCAGGCAACAGCAAGTAGATGTTGAAAAGTTGATTGAGGGTGGGGATGTGCATGCCCTTGCGGAAGAGTTAAGTTCTGTAATGCTGAACATAAATGAGGCGGGACAGGCAAATCTAATCCGTTATGTAGCTAAACGGCGTGCTGTTTTAACAATCTTAAAGAAGTTAATAAGAACTGAAACCGGAAGGGTTTTAGAGTCTCATGTTCATGATATTGTATTTCCACGCAATAAGAGCGCTGATGAGGTCACATACGATGACCATAATCTGTGGCTATTCGATGATACACTTGTTTTTTATGAACACCTAACATCTGATAAAAGGCTTTCACAGTCAGTAACACAAACGGACTCGACTCGAAGACCTGATTTGCTGGCATTTAAGACTGGGGAGCCCTTTCAGCATATTGCACTTGTTGAGTTTAAGCGGCCAGATCGCGATGATGAAGATCCGGTTAGTCAACTGATTGAATATGCAATGCTTTTGCGAGATGGTGGCGCTAAGCATCCAAACAATCGGACCATTTCTAGAGTTGCTCACAGTGTTCGTATTGATGGGTTTGCTATTGTTAGCCTGACCGAAAGAATGAATCAATTTATGAGAATACGTGATTTAAAGTTTGTGGAGGGTGAAAATCGGTGGTACGGCTATAATGCCGGGCTTAACCTCCATATTGAAGTCTTAGATTTAGATGCTTTTGTTACTAGGGCTCAACAACGAAATCAGTGGCTATTCTCTAAGCTAAATATGCCTTGAGTAAGTTAGTCGAGAAAAAAATTGCGTTTATCAAGCCTCCCCACCCCGGGAGGCTTTTTCATTTCTTGGAGGTACCATGTACGACATTTTATTAAACGACGACGGCGATTTGCCCGAGCGGCCGCGGCTTGTGCGCGGGCCTGAAGTCGTAGCGCAGCGCATTCGGCGGCGACTGCTGATGCACCGCGGTGAGTGGTTGCTGGACAGGCGCGTGGGCGTGCCGTACGCGCGCTGGCGAGAGCGAAAGCCGCCGCGCATCGAGAACATTTCGGCGTTCGTGCGCGACCTGATTACAACCACGCCGGGGGTAGTGGCGTTGCATGATTTCCGGGCGGCGTTTTCACCTGGTGCGCACACGGTCGAGATTTCCGGGCGGATTTTTGTGGACGGCGGCGAGGAGCTGGCGTTTGAGGGGGCAACCGGTCTGGACGAGCTCAACGTGAGCGGGGCGGTGGTGTTCCATACAACGAGCGGGGCGATTCTATGACGATGGCATACATTGCGAATCACGCCGAGCGGGCGGTTTCGGACCTGCTCAGTCAGGACCGGAGCAAGCCGCGCATTGTGGCGCTGGTTCGCGCGTCTGCGTGCATGTCGCAGTGTTTGGAGGACATCGCGTTTGACCTGCTGATCAGCAACAATGTCAACGACGCGACGGGCGAGCTTTTGGACAGGCTGGGGCGGTTTGTGTCGGAGCCGCGCGGCGGGCTGGAAGACGAAGCCTATCGCGGGTTCGTGCGTGCGCGCATTGCAGCGAATTTGAGCGGCGGCACCGTCGATGAGCTGGTGAGCATTTTGAGGAGCATCACGGCGCCGTCGGTGGTGGCAAATGTCGAGCTGTATCCGGCCGGATTTGCGCTGACGGTCGTTCGCACAGATCCGCTGGCTGACAGCCTGCGTGCGCGTGTGCGCGGGCTCATGTTTGAGGTCAAGCCGGGAGGCGTGGGTATGACACTGATTGAGGTAACAGCAGCAGCATTTACTTTGGACGACGGCCCGGGATTTGACGCGGGCGAACTATCGAGGATTTTGTAATGAGCAGACCTGATGAGAATGTGGACTGGGCAGAGGGAGCGGGCGCGCAGGTGTCGGAGCCTGCCAACGAGCGGGCGGGAGGTTTTCCGTTTCGCTATGTGCCGCCGGCGGAGCAGATCAACTGGATGTGGCGTGCGGTGGGGCGGTGGATTCGCTGGCTGCACTTGAAGCTAAACAACCACGTCCATGATGGGGGGTCGGGCGAAATGAGCTCGCTGAAAGTGGATTTTAACGACCACATTGACTACGGGCTGCATGGAGAATTGTCCATCGTTACAGACACGGAAGAAACCCATGAAATACAGCACAGACATTCCCATGGTGTTGCAGGTGAGTGCGTGTTCTCTACCGATACCGTCAAGGCAGAAACAGTAGAATTGTATGAAATTATCCAAACGTCATCCCTGGTGGTTGTGAAAAACAAAAACCCCGCCAACCGTTCATGGTTACAAGTGGATGGAACTATCCAGGCATCAAATGATGGGAAGGTTTTAACAAAAACACTAAACACCGACAGCCCAGCAAACATCCCGCTGCGTGTTGAGGATGTCTCTGAAAACCTCACACACATTGAATCACTGAGCACACCGCGAGCCATGGCGCTTATTTCCGCACCCGGGGGAATTGTTCGCGGATACAAAGTCACATCGGCAACGCAGGATTCTGCGGGAGTGTATCACGTAACTGTGCCGGGCATTACAGGCGCGGACGCTATTGTGCTGGCAACTGCGGCGCAGTGGATTTTTCCCATTTCAATAACCACAACGGTAGGAAGCGGCGATCTTTTAATCGTTCGCACCTTCGACGATACCGGCGCAGCGGCTGATTGTGCGTTTAGTCTCGTCATTTATTGGTAAATAGGAAGGTGTCATGGGCATATTTGAAACATTGAACCGGCTCGGCGTGCTCTCTGTGGGGCGCCAACCGGAATGGAAGCAGCAACAAGCAACGGGCGGGCCTCCGGCTGCACCGGGAGACGGCGTAAGCATCGCCGGAAGCGTAAAAACACTGGTATCGCTGAGTTTGCGTGAAGACGCGGCGTTTCACACGGCGAGGATTTCGCTGACGTATGAAGCCGGAACCGATTACCAGGTCGAAGTCGACTCACATGCAGTTACCGTCACGGCCGATACAGACCTCGAAACTACGCTGCAGGCCGTTGCGGATGCCATCAACGCAGATATAGCAGCCGGCGCCATCGTGTTGGCCGCCGTAGAGGATGGAGAGATTGTGCTGCGCGGCCGCACGGCTGACGCATTCGAGCTTGCCACCAGCATCACCGTCGGCTCGGGCACGATTACACACACGGCCGACGCCACCGAGGCCACAGCCTACGTCTATCTGCTCGCCGGAGGACTGGGTGCACGGCCGCCGCAATGGACGCTGGCCCGAAACGGCGTGCTCGACGTGGATGTGCGTGGCCTGACCGAACGGCTCGACACTGCCGGATTTGACCGGATGTATGTCGAGGTTGTGGCCGATGGTGCGTGCATGGTGGCCATCGGGCCGGGCGTCATCGAGTAATTCTTTCCTGACAGTTTGAACGATTTTGAGCCTCCCACCTCGGGGGGCTTTTTTATTTTCTTGGGTTTTACGATGAAGAATAAAGACGTTTTGAGGCATTTGCCGCTGATTCATTTTGCGCGCACCAGAGTTGGCCTCACCGCCGACACATACCCTGATGCGGTGATACTGGCCCTCATCCACATTGAAAGCGCCGGCCGTGTGGATGCAATCTCACCCAGCGGCCAGCATTTTGGCATTCTTCAGTGCATGAATGCTTACGTGCAGGATGCCTGTGAGCGTGCGCGGCAGCCTGTGTTTCCGGCACGTCAACTGCTCGGCAGTGCCGAACTCTCGGTCTGGGTGTTTTTGCATTACATGGAACGGTACGCAGCGCGCCATGACTATGACCCGCGCCGAATCGCAGCCCTTCATAAAGGTGGCGCAGGCACGGCCAAAACACTGACCGCACTACTGAAAGCAGGTGTGCCATTTAAGCAGGCGCTTGCCGAGGCAGCAGCAAAGCACCGCATCCCCAACCTGTCCGAATACGTCCGGCGCTTTGATAACGCATTGGCGGTGTACCAGGCACGAGACGGAGGTGCCGCATGCTGAATTACGACATGTACGTCCTGTGGAGCGCCGCGATTTACGCGCTCGTCACAGTGATCAAGGCAACAGCCAGGGCCAACGGTTTTGACAAGCATCCGTTTTACGTGCGCGCGCTGCCGTTATTGCCAGCAGTGATCGGCGCGGCGAGCGGATATGCCATCGGCCCGCACCTGTTCGGCTGGACGGCGGTGCACGGCGCATTCTTTGGGGTGGGCGCCGCTGGCGTGGCGGCTCTCAGCCATTCCGTGCATCGCCAGACACTCCAAGGCAAAGACGAGCGGTTAGAGAAAAGAGAGGTGCCAGATGAATGAGTTGCCAAAAGAACTCTGGGGCCTCATCGGCACAGCGATCGGCGTCGTGGGCACCGTGTTGGCCGGTCTGCTCAAAATGCGGCGCGAGGATGCGGATGCGGCGCGGGCACTTCGCGAGGAGTTGCGCAGGGATAATGCAGAACTAAAACAGCGCGTCGCCGCACTTGAATCGGCCGTGCGCGAGCTTCTGGATGAGCGCCTGGTCTTAAAGCGTGCGCTCGACAAACGCGACCACGAAATCGAAGTCCTCAAAGCCAGACTCGCCGCCGTCGAGGAGTTTTCCGAACCGATGGAGGTGCATCCATGACCACCATTGCCCACCTTTCCGATCTTCACATCGGCCAGCCAGGCGCGGACAAAGCAGCCAGCCGGCTGGTCGATTCCATTCTCGCGGACCTTCCAGACGTCATCGTCATCACCGGTGATATCACCGACGACGGGGCGAACTCGCAATATGCAAGAGCGTTCAAGATACTGCGTCCGCTTGTCCGGCCGGATTGCCTGCTTTTGCTCGTGCCGGGCAACCACGATGTCGGCGCAAAGGGCATGCTGTACGACCGCAGCGCGCGCGAGCGGTTCCGGTTGTTTGTGTCCGTGCTGACAGGTCTGGACGTTTTGCCCGGCGCGTTCCCGTTCGTTTATACCGTCAATGATTGCAGGTTTATTTGCCTGGATACCTGCACACAACCCACGCAGCTTGCGCGTGGCAATGTCGGCTACCTGCAACTCCAGTCACTCGCCCGCGAACTCGAGGCAGCCAGACGCGGCGGATTCCGTGCGGTGGTTGCAGGCCATCACCATCCATTTGATCGCGGCCTCGGTCTGGATATGGCCGATTCTGCCGAACTGCTCGCCACGCTCTCCCACCGCACGGATCTGCTTTTGTTCGGCCACAAACATGAGGCGGCCGAGTGGTCCGAGGTTTTCGGCATTCGACGGATTCTGGCGTCGTGCAAATCGACCGAAACGATGCGGTATCGCCGGATTGAAATCGGCGCGCGGATCACGCAAAAATGGGTGAGGTGAAATCCTGATTACCGCTTACCAGGACGCATAGCCCCGCAGTCACCACTTACAAAGAGTGGTCACCACCAAAGTCACCAATTGAGGTGTTGCCTGCCAGGTCGAGAGACGGTTATATGGTGCTTGCAGGTCTTGTAAATACAATGACTTGTGGCACTTTTACCCTTACTACAAACGGCCTTCTAAGCCGTGGGTCGCAGGTTCGAGACCTGCCGGGCGCACTAGATAAATCCAGAAATTTCGTTGTTAGAACCGGTAAAAATACCCCGGCGCATCTTTGTATGTGCGGGGTATTTTTCGTAATTCTGTGCGCTCTGGTACAAGACGATTGCCGGTTGAATTCAGCCAGATCGGGGCTGACTCGGTAAATTCACTGCTTGCCGATGTTTTCATTCTGGTTATTCGAACAAAATTCGGGGTACATTGGTCGGAACCAACTGCAGTGAAACCGATGAAACATGTGTTCTGGTGGAGATTTTTATTTTGCATCGATCCTTTCTAACGTTTTTCTGGCTCATTATGTTTTTGTGGCTGACAGGTTGCGCAACATTTGCGGCGCCCGGATATGAAGGGCCGGTTTCGAAAAATTTCGATGGAAAGCAATTCTTAAACGAAGAGCCAATGCAGCAACATAAACGCATGGATATGTTGCGGTGGATGGTCAATCGCAAGCAGGGGCCGTGGCCTGAGTGGGTGGATGCGGAGCCGGGTCCTAAGCCGCCGGAACGGGTTGGACAGGGCGATTTGCGTGTGACGTTTATCAATCATTCCACGACGCTGGTGCAGCTGGATGAGCTCAATATTCTGACCGATCCGGTCTGGTCCGACCGTGTGGGTCCTACCTCGTGGTTGGGAGTGAAAAGGCATCGCGCACCGGGAATTCGCTTTGAGGATTTACCGCCGATCGATGCTGTTTTGATCAGTCATAATCACTACGACCACCTCGATCTCCCAACGCTTCAGCGGCTTGCTGAAGAACACAATCCGAAAATTCTTGTCGGACTGGGTGTAAACGCCTATTTGCAAGAAAATGGCTTGCACAACGGGCACGATATGGACTGGTGGAAAAGCGTGCAGATTGGCGAGACGGAAATTACTTTTGTCCCGGCGCGTCATTGGAGCAGTCGCGGGCTGACCGATCGGGCGGCCACGCTCTGGGGTGGATTCGTGGTCAGTTCGCCAACAGGCTCGGTGTATTTTGCAGGCGATACCGGCTGGGGTAGTCATTTTGAGCAAATCGGCGAGCGATTTGCGCCGATTCGTCTGGCGATTTTGCCGATCGGTGCGTTTTTGCCGGTCTGGTTTATGAAAGACGTCCACATTTCGCCGGAGGAAGCCGTTGAGGCCCATGAGGTACTCGGGGCTTCGACCAGCATCGCAGTCCATTACGGAACGTTTCCGCTGGCGGACGATGGCATGTTGGAGCCGATTGTTCGACTCG
Organism: Lujinxingia vulgaris; assembly: GCA_040393065.1. Lineage (GTDB taxonomy): Bacteria > Myxococcota_A > Bradymonadia > Bradymonadales > Bradymonadaceae > JACCWM01. Next base: position 39,869 of record JBEBUW010000016.1, read on the forward strand.
ATCTGGCCAAGGCGAAACGCTATCCGAATTTGCCGCGTTTCTGGGCTCTGGATTTTGGTGAAGGAGTCGACGTGCCCGAAGTATCCGAAACAAGTCCGGGCCAATAAGCGTCGCTACAATCTGCCTGATTGATGAAGCCAGAAAGTTCGCAGGGAGGGCAGGAAAACACCCGGTAGATCTGAAAAGATTACCGGGATTTTTGGTATTTTTCGTAAGTGCATAGCTTGAAGATCATGCATGGAGGAGGTTATCCGCCATTGGCCCTGGCAGGGCCGGTCTTTCAAAAAAGCCTTTGCTGTCAAGGAGTTACCATGTCCACCGGAATCCGAAACTTAGATAACGCAATTCAGACAACCAATATCTGGTTACGTGACCTGGACAGGATCATGGGCTGGGATGATCGCGCAAAAAGCTATGCAGCGCTGCGTACGGTTTTGCATGCGTTGCGCGATGAGCTGATGTTGGAAGAGGCCGTCGATCTGGCCGCGCAATTACCGATGATTTTACGCGGCATGTATTACGAGGGCTGGATGCCTTCAAAAACTCCGCGGCGCGAGCGAAATTTAGAGGCTTTTCTGCAGCGTGTGGCCAAAAACTATATGCAATCACCGGATTTTGGTGACGAGATCGACGCAAGCTGGCTCTGTAGCTGCGTCTTCACGTTGCTCAGTCAATACGTGAGTTCTGGCGAAATCGACGACGTAAAGAGCATGCTCACCGGAGATCTGCAGGGTTTGTGGCCTGAAGAAAGTGAGGAAATTCGCGATTTCGGAAGTATCGAAGATGATTCAGACACCATGTTCTGGTGATTTTTGGAAAGTCTCATCGCGTTGCAGCACAACGACGTTTTCGATGTGATAGGTCTGCGGAAACATATCGACCGGTTGAATCGCATCGAAGGTGTAACCGGCGTCTCGCAGCAGGCGCAAATCGCGCGCCAGCGATTTTGGATTGCATGAAACATACACGATACGCGGCGCACCCAGTGCCTCCAGATGCGTGAGCGCGTCCGGCAGCAAACCAGATCTGGGCGGATCTACGATCACGATATCGGGTCGGCCCAGACCTTCCGTGCTCTGGGAAAGTGATTCCAAAAACTCGGGGCTGGCGAGTACTTTGCCGACATCGCCAACGAAAAACTCGATGTTTTCGATCTGGTTCAGAGCGGCGTTTTTCTTTGCGTTGTCGACAGCGTCTGGCTGCAATTCAATGCCGATGACGCGGTGCGCAAAAGGCGCCAGACACATTCCGATCGTGCCTGTGCCGCAATATAAATCCAGCACGGTGACGTTTTTCTGAGACGACTTTTCTGGATTTTTGGTCAGTCCGGTGCGATCGAGAACGGTTGCGTAGAGCAATTCTGCTTGCAGAGTATTCGGCTGAAAAAACGCGCGAGGATGAATTTCAAAGCGAAGCTGCACGCCGCCTGGTAAGTGCATTTCTTCATGCAAAACCGGCAAACTCCCACTCATTACATGCTCTCGATACGAAGTAGGCTCGCCGGGAACATTTCGAAATTGCGTCCAGTACAGGCTGGTAATCGAAGTGTTTTGTTCGGCCGCAAAACTGAGTAAAAAATCACAGAATTGCTGGGCCGCCTGTCGTGCTGGAACGGTTTTTCCACCGACTTGTGTGGTTTCGTCGTCGGTCGTGATCAATTCGACCAGACGCTCGCCGCTGCGTTCTCCTTCGCGAACGATGAGATTTCTTAAAAATCCAGTTCTCGGATTGGCCAAAAATGGCTGGTATCCCTGCGAATCTGCCCAGATCCGCACTGCTTTGACGAGTTTGGAAACAAATTCAGACTCTAAAAAACACTCTTCAAGGCTGAGGATATCGTAGCGCATGCCGGTCGGATGCAATCCCAGGGCAAAGTCGCGATTGTGATCGTCGCCGAAGCTAAATTCCATTTTGTTACGATAAAACCACGGATCGTCCTGGCCAAGAACCGGAAACACCAGGCCAGGATCAATGCTTTCCTCGGCCATGATTTTTTTCACGATTCTTTCTTTCAGCGCGAGCTGATGGCGGTAAGAAACGGATTGGAGCGTGCAGCCGCCGCAGCCTTTTTCCTTTTCATCGGCTGTGCGCTGGCCAAAATGTCGGCAGCGCGGTTCGATGCGTAGCGGCGAAGGTTCCAGAATGCGCTCGATGACGACCGACATGCGCTTTCGGCGCGAGCGTTCGATGCGGACCAGCAGCTTATCGCCCGGAATTCCATAGCGAACAAAAACCGTATAGGAACGCGGTTCTGGTTCGCCTTTGAGCTGATAGCGAAATTCAGCCTGGCCGAGTCCTTCGACCGTCAGGGAATCGACGGTGATTTCGATGTGATCGCCAGGACGCGGAACTTTTTCAAGGATCAAGAGCTGGTTCAACATGGCTGAATTTTTCCCTCCTGAACCTGGTACGTGCTGACATCATCGTCGAGCAAGATGTAATCGCGGTGGGTTGTTGTGATGAAAACCTGCCCCTGATCGCGCGCGCGCAAAAAATCAAAAAGATAACGATTACGCTCACGGTCGAGTTCGCTGGAAACATCATCCAGCAAAAGGATCGGCGTAAAATGGTAGCGTTCTTCCAGGTAGGTGATTTCCGCAATTTTCATCGCCAGGACAAAAGCGCGGTGTTGGCCCTGGCTGGCGAAGGTTTTGACGTCGCGGCCATTAAGAAAAGTGTTCAAGTCATCACGGTGAGGGCCGAGCACGGTGAATTTTCGAGCACGTTCTTCGCGTGCGCTCTGCGCCAGACCTTGCCGAAGTAATTCTGTGATGGCGGAGCGGTCGTGCCGCAGTTCATCCAGCGAACCTTCATGCGGAAAATGGGCTGTGGGCCAACGCAATGCATATTCGATATCGGTATCGAAGTCTTCGTGAAATATGGAACGAAATGTGCGCTGCAACACAGGTCGGAAATGGTGGATGAAATCCAGCCTTCGTGTGATCAGCGTCGTTGCGTATTCGATGAATTGTTCGTCGTAAACGGCGAGTAGATGGGCGTCGTAGCGCTCTGATTTTAGCAGCGCGTTACGCTGTTTTAAGATCTCTTCAAAGCTGGTGGCTTCCGTAGCGTAGGCCGGATGTGCATTGAAGATTGCGCGATCGATGAAGCGGCGTCGTTCGGAAGGGCCGCCCTTCAAAAGATAAATATCTTCCGGACCAAACATGACGACGTTTACGGTTCCAAAGAAATCGGAAAGGCTGCGGACAGTGTTTTCATTGAGAAAAACACGTTTGCCGCGTTCGCCGATTTCGATCCGGACGATGCGTTCGGAGCCGGCTCGCTCTACCCGGGCTTCCAGACATGCCTGGGGCTGATCAAATTGAATAAGGGAGGCGTTTGTCGTCGAGGGACGAAAACTTTTTACGGCGCTCAGCAGATAAATCGCTTCCAGAAAATTGGTTTTACCCTGGCCATTGTCGCCGGCCAGGATATTGAAGCGCTGATGAGGATGTAATTGTACGTCGGAGAGATTTCTGAAGTGTCGAAAATGTACTTCTTCAAGCAGCATTATTTCAGAGACGCATCGGCATGACGACGAAGAGCATTTCTTCGCGGTCTACGTCGCGCAACAAGGTCGGTGAAAGCGTGTCGATGATTTCAATGGAAACTTCGTTGCTTTCCAGAACATTGAGCACGTCTTGCAGGTAGCGATAGTTGTAGCCTGCTTTGACTTCCGGGCCGGAATACTCAACGGGAACCATCTTGGTGGCTTCGCCTCGATCGGGATCGGATGCGTACAGCTGCAATCCTTCGCTGTTGAGGGTGAGACGCACGTTGTAGGTTTTGGAGTTGGCAAAGAGACTGACGAATTTCAGCGACTGCAGGAAAAGATCTTTTTCGAGAATTCCGCGGTTGTCGGATTCGCGGGGAAGCACCTGCGTGAAATCCGGGAAAGTTCCCTCGATCAAACGCATGGAAAGACTCATCGGGCCGTATTTGAAAACAATGCTGTTTTCTAAAATACCGAAAGCAAACTCGGAGCCTTTGGCATCGACAGTTCGGCGGATCTCGGCAAGGCCTTTGCGTGGAATGATGATTCCTTCACGCAATGAGTTGGGAATGTTGTCACCAGGTGAAAAATCTTCCGGACGTGTTTCGATCTTGGAAAGGCGATGGCCGTCGGTCGAAACCATGAGCAGCGTGCGCTTGTCGGTTACTTTGAAGAACGCACCGGTCAGGTTTGCGCGCGCATCATCGGTAGAAATGCTGAACAGAGTTTTGTCGACCATGTCCAGAAAAACCGCAGGTGCGATCGGGAACATTTCGACTTTGCTGGTATCGAGGATCTGCGGGAAGTCATCGGGATGGGTTCCGACAATTCGGCAGGAAACGGAGCCAGAAGTAAGTTTGGCCCAGTAGTTATCCTCGGTCGTAAGCTCGAGTTCGCTTTCTTCGAGATTTTTTACGATATCAAAAAGACTACGCGCCTGAAGTGTTACGCGGCCTGGTTCAATCACCTCACAGGCGCAGGAAGTGGATACAGAGGTATCCAGATCGGTAGCGTGCAAGGTCAATGTGTTGCCCGAAGCTTCCAAAAGAGCATTGGAGAGAATCGCCAATGTGCTGCGCTGACTGACAACACCCTGGAGTTTGAACAGCTCTTCGGTAAGGGCCTTACAGGAAATGCGAATTTTCATGTGCGTTGTCTCCAACCATTTTTACCCAGTGTTTTCCGAGGACAATCCACCACAGGTCGGGCGATGTTTCAAGTCTGATTAAGTCTGACAATAGAAAGAGCCTGGTTGTTGAAGGTTCTTCGGCTTTTCAAAACGAAACGCTTTTTAGAGACCAGAGGCTCTATTTTTGAAACGTGGAAAGCGGATATTTTACGAGTTTTCCACACAGGCTAAATGCTTTTAAAAAACAAATTCTTAAAAGCTCTTTTTTTGATCGTAGTACTAGTAGGGCCTGTGAAATTGTGGGAAACATCTTTAAGTGGATGAAATTACAAGGTTCTTTTATCCACAGTTCGATGTGCAATGGGGGGAGGTTTGGCTGTGGATAATTTCGAAAAATTTCGACAACTTTTTAGATCACAGATTTATGCACAGCAATCCCCAGGACAATTCACAGGTAATTCACAGGGGTTAAGTCTACGGTTTTCGGGCTGGATCTGATTTGCTTCATGGCCTGTAGTAAGGCAAGATGGCCGGGTTATCCTGAAATGGAGAATTGATCATATTTGGAGAGCTCGATGAAGAATAAACCCATGAAAAATCATACACTTGCTGTTCTGTTGATCTTTGCACTGCTGGGCGGAGCCGCCTGTTCCAGTGATGAGACGGGTCAGGTGAGTAATAACAGCGATTCTAATAATTCCGTGAACAATGTTCAGGATAATAACGGATCGGATGCAAATAGCTCGGCTGATGTCGAGGAAGAGACAGATACGTCTTCCTCTGGCGGTGAGGATACGGATTTGCCGGGTGATACGGGCGGATCGGATGCCGGGCCGAAAGCGGATGTTGAGGAAGAAACAGATACAGATCCGGGTGAACCTGAAGTCGAAGAGTATCCAGATGTAGAACCTGTAGACTGTGCGTTTCCAAGCGATGACGAAAATTGTCCGGCCGGGGATTTTGGGGCGGGCACGTTTTTGAATGAATTTACAATCGTGGGCGATCGGTCGTGTTGTTACGACTTTGATGGCAATGGTTCGCTGGATAACTTTCTGGGTTCGTTGATCGGAACGGTTTCGAATTTGCCGGGCTTTGGCGATGTAAATGCGAATATCAATGCGGCGATTCAGGTAGGCGAGTTGGTTTATCTGTTTGAATATTCAGAATTGGAGCATCCAAAGTTTGATTCGGAGCTGACATTGACTGTGTATGAGGGCCGCGGTAGCGACGAGGATTTCGGCCCGAATTTGGTGGGCGCCGGTGATTTTGAGGTGTTGCCGCATAGTTATGAGATGCCGGGTGTTCCGAAGTGGCAGTTCGAGCAGGCGCGTGTTCTGAACGGAGAATTGCTGGCGACGGGCGGGCGGTTGCGGATCAGCTTTCCGGGAATGCTCGACGAGATTGATTTGATTCTGGAAAAAGTGCGGATCCGGGCAAAAATTGTGGATGAAACCGGAAAAGAAGCCGATTTGAAGGCCGGAGGTCGTGTGTGGTTGACGCAGGGCGAGCTTGCCGGGGCATTGGATCGTGATACGTTATTTGAATCACTGAACGAAGCAGGAAAAGGGTGCGAGTGTATTCAAGATGCCGAAGCGATTTTTGCGTATAACAGTACGCACGATAGCTATACCTGTGCACTTTCATCGGCTGATAAGACGCGATGCCGTACGGCCAGCGTGGAATGTCAGAATCTCGCGGCTGATGCGACTTGCATGTTCCTTGGGCTGCAGAGCAACAAGGTCGATGTTGACACCGATGGTGATGACAAGCCAGATGCTTTCAGCTTCGGAGCGCGTTTCTCAGGAGTCGGCGCATCGATTCAAGGAATTGCGGGTGAGTAATTCCAAAAAATAAGAAATTCAAAGAGATAGAGTTTATAACTCCCTGGTCCATCGAGGTTTGCATGTGTGGAATTGTCGGTTACGCCGGTGATAGCGATTGTAGCGAAATTTTGCTGTCGGGCCTTCGTCGTCTGGAGTATCGCGGATACGACTCGGCCGGTGTCGCAATTGGTGTGGCAGATGGTGAGGTAAAAATATGTCGTGCTGAGGGCAAGCTGGGCCAGTTGGAACGGGCTTTTGTGGAAGCTCCTTTCGACGGTTCTATTGGTCTGGGGCATACGCGTTGGGCGACGCATGGACGGCCGAACGAAACCAATGCACATCCGCATCGTGCAGGCCGCGTGGTCCTGGCGCATAACGGAATTATTGAAAATTACCGCGAGCTGCGTGAGCGTTTGATGCTGCGTGGCTGCGAGTTTTTGAGCGAGACGGATACCGAAGTTATCGCGCATCTGATCGACGACGCATTGAAGCAGGGAGCGGAATCTTTGCATGCTGCGACGCGTGAGGCGATTTCACAGATCGAAGGCTCGTATGCCCTGATCGTCATGGAAAGCAGCAATCCGACCGAGCTGGTCGTCGCTCGCCATGCTTCGCCGATGGTAATTGCGCGCGGTAAGAATTGTGCGTTTGCGGCTTCGGATGTGCCGGCAATTTTGCGTTACACCAGGGATTTTACGTTTCTGGAGGATGGCGATACGGCGATTTTGCGCAGCGATTCGACACGTATTTTTGACGCAGCGGGTCAGGAAGTGAAACGTCCGGTAAAAACCATCAGCTGGGATCCGGTTTCGGCAGAAAAGCAGGGTTACAAGCACTTTATGCTCAAGGAAATTCATGAGCAGCCGGCGCGCATTACCGATACGCTTCGGGGTCGTGTCAGCGTGGACCGTGGCGATGTTATTTTGCCGGAGCTGGGGCTGGATGAAGACTGGATTTTGAACGAGCTGGATAAGATTGTGTTTCTGGCCTGCGGCACGAGTTATTTTGCGGCGCTGGTTGGAAAATACGTGATTGAAACGGAAGCGCGTGTTCCGGTTGAGGTCGAGCTTGCCAGTGAATTTCGTTATCGGGAGCCGATTATCAGCGAGCGCACGCTGGTGATCGGCGTCAGCCAGTCCGGTGAAACGGCGGATACGCTGGCGGCGATGCGCGAGGCTCGTGCGCGTGGCGCCAGGGTCTTGAGTATTTGCAACGTGATCGAATCGACCATTGCGCGTGAATCGGATGGTGTTTTGTACACGCACGCCGGGCCGGAAATTGGCGTTGCCAGTACCAAAGCATTTACCACGCAGTTGGCGGCTGTTTCGATGTTGGCGATTTATTTTGGTCGCCGCCGCGGTCAGATTGATATCGAGCGCGGGCGTGAGCTTGTGCAGGCATTGCGTGAGATTCCGGCCGAAATGGAAGCGATGCTCAAAGATATGAGTCCGTATCATCAGATTGCGCGGCAATTTTCGGGCGTGCATTCTTTCCTGTATATCGGACGTGGAAATCAATATCCGATTGCGGCAGAAGGTGCGCTCAAGCTCAAGGAAATCAGCTATATCCATGCCGAGGGCTATGCTGCCGGTGAGATGAAGCACGGACCGATTGCGCTGATTGATAAGAATTTGCCGGTTGTTGTGCTGGTTCCTAAAAACCGTGTGTACGATAAAACGGCGAGTAATCTTGAGGAAGTGAAGGCGCGCGGCGGACGGATTATTGCGATTGGTACGGAGGGTGATACGCATCTGAAAAATATTGCGGATGTGGTTGTTGAGATTCCCGATGTGCCGGAGTTTGTACAGCCGATGATTTCCGTCGTGGCGGTGCAGCTGGTTGCTTATTATATTGCGGATTTTAAGGGCACGGACATCGATCAGCCCCGAAATCTGGCGAAGAGTGTCACGGTAGAATAAGAAATTTCTGAAAAAGAAAAACGAAGCAGAAAACAAAACAGCCGGCAAAATTGCCGGCTGTTTTGTTTTTATTGTTATTTTGCTGCGTTATTTGAGCTGATAGAGCGGGCCTTCGAGGCGTTCGACGATATCTTTGCGAACAAAGTCGTGCAGATGGCTGTCGATCAGCGCCAGGTGAACCCACCAGCGAGCATCGGGTGTGTAGGGCTGGTGGTCGGGCGTCATCAGCAGGCCGATGGTGTAGAGGTCGAGTGGTTTTTGCGGTGATTCCGATAGAATGCGTAACGTTTCTTGTCGGTAATGGGTGACATAACCGAAAGATCTGGCAAAGGAACGGTCGATGTCTTCGGTATGATGCATGCCGTGGCCGGGCAACAACAGAGCGGGCTTGAGTGCCTGGAGGCGTTGCAGGGTTTGTTCGTAGAGAACGAGATTGTCGTGCATGACGCGGCTGATCGGCGTGGGTGTGGCAAGCACGGCATCACCACTGAAAAGCCAGCGGCGTTCTGGTTCCCAGAAGGCGATATGGAATGGATCATGTCCGCGGGCGTCGATAATCTGGAGGCGGAGTTCTCCGACTTCGAGTGTCTGGCCGACTTCGACGCGATGGATGTTGGTAAGATGTCCTTCGCCAAAGACGGATTGCATGGTTTGTCGGGGTTGGTCGCGATTTTTTTCCTGAATTTTGGTGAGGATTTCGCTTTTGTAGGGCTCGGCAAATGCGGTGAGTCGCCAGGGTTCCCAGTCATTGCTTATATCCTGGTAGGTGTGCCAGCGCTCGAGTTCGTGCTCGATCCAGGGCCAGACCACGTGCGGTGCGCTGGAATATTGTTGCAAGAGCGCGGCTGCGCCCATGTGGTCGATATGGGTGTGGGTGTAGAGCCAGAGATTGACCTGGTCGAGGTTGTCGGCGATTTGAAGGCTTTTCAGCGCTTCTTGCAGCGCTTCAATGGTCCAGGGCCAGCCGGGATCGAAGACAGCAACATATCCTTTGTGGGTATAGACATAGGTGTTGATGAGCAGGGAGCTGCGCGGATTACAGAGACGAATACGCCATAAGTTTTCGGCAATCAGGGCAGCGCTGCCCCAGCGATGGCGTTCAGAATGGGAATTCTTTACGGGTACAGAGGTCATGATTTTCAGGAGGGGAAATTCATCGGCGAGTCTTGGATTTCACCGGAGGAGGGCTGAGCAGAATGGTCGTGGGCATGTTGCGCACGACGCCGCCGGCGACACTGCCCAGAATGAATTCGTCTAACATACTGCGGCCGACGGATCCAAGAGAGATGGCATCGAAATGGTTTTGTTTTGCGTACTCGATGATGGAGTGCGTGGGGTAACCGTTGAGGATTTCTGCTGTGTAATTGACGTCTTTGAGGAGTTCGGCGTTATTTTGCAGCATGGCATCCAGGTCTTTACGTGCGCTTTCTTCGAGGCTGGTGATTTCGGCCATTCCGCCCTCGTAGGCGAGCAGTCCACTGGGGAGGTAGACGGCGCGCAGGGAGTTGATGACATGCACGATGTGGAGCCGGGCGTTGAAGATATGGGCCTGTTCAACGGCGGCTTCGAGCGCGCCGTGTCTTTCATCGAGCAGGTCAACGGCCACCAGGATTTTGGGTGAAACTCTCCAGGTATCATGCTCCTGGTGGACAATTACCATGTTGCAGGGCGGTTTTTGTGCGAGTCGGTGTGTGGTCGAACCGACCATGAGGCGTGCGAAGGCGCCGTGTCCGCTCATTCCGACAATCAACCAGTCGGCTTGCCAGGTGCTGGTATACTGGAAGATTTTTTTGGCGGGATTGCCGCTATCAAAGATGAGTTGGTATTGAACATCTACCGATCCAGCGCGACTTTTACCGGTGTTTACGACGGGTTGTAGCCATTGTTTGATGCTGGCTTTCATGCGCTCAAGGTTATCTGGATCTTCGAACACAGGTTTTGTGTTCACATCGAAGTAATTCGGTTCGGACGTGACATGAAGGATTGAAAATTCGGCCGCTATATTTTGCTGATGAAGCTTTTTCGAGAATTCAAAAGCCCATCGTGCTGCATGTAGGGCTTCTTCGGAAAGGTCTGTGGCCAGAACAATTTTCATGGAAGGTACTCCTTCAAGTAGGCGGTGAAGAGAAAAACGAGCAGCGAAAGCGGTAGTCTTATAGAGGTAGAGCGTCGATGTAAGAATTCTGACGCGCGCGGCCGATAATAAACACGGTTTTCTGTAAATTAAGGGTTAATCTTTTGCGTAATCCTTGCAGAGCAGGTAGAATGCAGGCGGCTTATGACGGCCACCTACGAATTAAGATGTTGAAATGTTTGCCTGAAATCTCGGTGTACGGGTCGGGATAGGGTAAATTCATGGAATGATGATGGATGGTTTGTCATCGTGGTGGTGGTTGTTATGCAGGCGTGTCTGAAATATGGGAAATTTTGGGTGAGCGGATAGAAAAAGCGGCCGTGCTAAGGCAATGAATTCGCAGGCATTTGACAGGGCAAAAAGCGCTGCTAAACTGATGCGCCTGGAGTTCAGGGGTAAAAATCTCAACTCCATGAAAATAAAGAGTTTTTTGAATTATGCAGGGCCTGACGGTGCAGATAGAAAGTGGCAAAAAGTTTTTTGCAGGCACAGATATTAGTCAGGTTTAGAGAACACGACTTATGGGATTGATTCCAGACCTCGTTATCGAGCAGGTGCTGTCGCGCACGGATATTCTCCAGACCATCGGGGGATATGTGTCGTTGAAGCGCACGGGAGCAAATTACAAGGGGTTGTGTCCGTTTCATGGCGAAAATTCGCCGAGCTTTTTTGTTCATCCGGACAAAGGGATTTTTAAGTGCTTTGGTTGTTCGGCCGGCGGCAATGTCATCAGTTTTTTGATGATGATCGAGGGCTGGAACTTTCCTGAAACCGTGCGTCATCTGGCCGAGAAACTCAGTATTGAGATTGAGGAACAGTCGGATGAAGAGGCAGAGAAATCAAGGCGTTTGCGCGAGGGTAAGAAGCTTTATCTGGAGATCATGAAGCAGGCACGGGCATTTTTTGAGGCCTCGCTGATAAGCGAGGCGGGCCGTGCCGCGCAGTTTTATTTACGAGAACGCGATATCGATGTGCAGGTAGCTCAGAGTTTTGGACTGGGTTATGCACCGCAGGGCTGGCAGAATTTGTTCGATTATCTTACGGCAAAAGGTTTCAAAGGTCCGGTGCTGGAGCGGGCAGGACTTGTGATTGCGAACGATCATGGCGGTTTTTATGATCGTTTTCGAAATCGCATTGTCTTTCCGGTCGTCGATGTCTGGGGCAATACGCTTGCGTTTGGCGGGCGTGCGCTGGCTGCAGATGAGACTGCGAAGTATATCAACTCTCCGGAGACGACTTTTTATAAGAAGGGCGAACAGCTTTATGGTCTTGATCAGGCCAAGCAGGGCATGCAGAAGGCAGAGTATGCTTTGCTGGTCGAGGGCAATTTTGACGTGATCAGTCTGCATGGTCAGGGTTTCGATATGGCGGTTGCGCCGATGGGAACTGCGCTGACGGCGGAACAGGTCCGGTTGTTATCGCGTTATGTAAAGCGGGTCGTGATTGCGTTTGATGGCGATTCTGCCGGGCAAAACGCAGCGCTGCGCAGTATGGGGGTGCTGGCAAAGACAGAACTCGAAGTGCTGATTGTGCAGTTTGATGAGCTGGACGATCCGGACACGTTTATTCGACGTTATGGCGCGGAGCGGTTTCAGGAAAAGCTCGATCAGGCGGTGCCACTGATGGCGTGGGCTCTGGATCGGTTGTTGACGCCGGTGGAAGGAGCTTCGATTGAGCGTAAGCTGGCTGCTTTGAAGGAAGCGAGCGAATTGCTTAGCAATGTACGTGATACGCTGAGCTGGGAACATTACGCGCAGGAGATTTCTCGGCGGCTCGGGGTGGAAGCGCATCTGTTGCGCGACTACTTAAAGCGGCCCAGAGCGTATGAATCGGAGACGCGCCGGGCTTTTGTGGAGGCACAGCGTGGAGCCGAACTCGAGGCGGCCGAATACGGCGTGCTCGTGGTTTTGCTCGATCATCCCAATTGGTTGGAAGACTTTTTTCGTGATGGACTGGATAAATTGCTCTGTAGCCAGGAATTGGCCGAATTTTTCGAGATGGCTTATGAGCATTATCGCCCGACGGGTTCGCTGAACGGGCCTGTGTTGTTGGAAAAAATCAGTAATGGGCTGTTGCGCAAAACTGTAGAGCGCGCGATGGCCGAAAGTCATCAGTTGTATGAGGCGGATAAAAGCCTCCTCTGGTATCAGGACTGCGTGCGGACACTCAAAAGAAACTGGGCCAATCGGACTCTGGACCACATCATGGCCGAACTAGACCGAGTTGATTTTCGTACGCAGCGTGAAACCTTCGAGGAATTGCATCAGCAGATGGAAAAGGTAAACCGTTTCAAGACTGAATTAGATCTGGAGGTTCATCCTGGCGCATAGTCCGTGTACTGATAGGGATTTTTCGCAAGTTAAGTTGATGAATTTACGACTTAATTGTAAGAGAGGCCCCGAGTTTCAAGGAAGCTGTAGTATTGCAGGAACAGTGGAATATCTGTTCGGTATGAAAAGTTTATGGCGTGCACTCCCCTTAGTCAGCGGTTTGGAGGAGGAGCACTTGCAAGCTACCGATAAGTATCGGTTTTTTGTGGCACGTACCCAAGGAGAAGTTTGATGTTAGCAGCCCGAAGAGATGCGCGAGCCACGAGTTTGGAAGTTCGTAAACTCATCGACATGGGGAAGGAAAAATCATTTTTGACCTATGATGAGGTCAATAATGCGTTGCCTGCCGGCGTTCTGACCAGTGAGCAGATCGACGACATGATGATGTTGTTTGGTGAACTGGGCATCGAAGTCGTTGAAAGTGCTGATCAAGTGAAGAAAGCTCGTCCTGAAGTTGAGGCTGAGGCTGCAAAAGCCGGAAAAGCCAAAACAAAGGCAGGGAGTGAAGATTTCTTGAAAGGCAGCGATCCGGTCCGGATGTACTTGCGCAAAATGGGACAGGTGCCATTGCTGACACGCGAAGGCGAAGTTGAAATCGCCAAGCGGATCGAAGAAGGCGAGAAAACGATCCTGACTGTTGTGTTGAGTTCTCCGGTTGGTGTTCGCGAGATGATCTTGCTTGGCAACCGCATTCAAAGCGGCAAAGTCAAGTTGTCTGGCGTGTTGCAAGCTCCAAACCCTGAAGATCTGGCGCGCGATGCCGATGGCAATGTGGTGGAGTTGTCGATCGAGGAGCGCAAGCGCTGGTTCCTTGAGCAAATCGATCAAGTCAAGGCTTTGTATCGTGCAAATCGCCAGCTTGGTGAGGAGTTGATTACCAAGCCTGCCATCAGCAGTACCGAACGGCGCAAGATGCGTGAACAGATTCGTGCGAACCGCAGCGAGATGTTTGCGTTGATGAAAAACGTGAGCCTGACCAAAAAGCACACGGATAAAATCGTTGCGAAGTTCAAAAGCTTGATTACGCGTATCGATAAGGCCGATAGCGAGCTGTATAATCTGCAGCGTCTTTCCAAAATCAGCTTTGATGATGCGCGAAAGATTGCGCGTGGTCTTCGCAATGGCGATGAAAGTGCGCGTGAGCGCATTGCGCGTATCGGTATGACGCCGGCAAGATTTGAAGATTGCTGGGCAGATATGCGCAGCTATCGTCGTCGGATCCGCGCGGTTGAAATGGAAGCAGGGCAGTCAGTGAACTCGCTTCGGATTACGTATCAGGCTGTGCTTGCGGGTGAAAAAACCGCCGAGCGTGCAAAGTCTGAGCTGGTCGAGGCGAACCTTCGTCTGGTGGTTTCGATTGCGAAGAAATACACCAACCGCGGGTTGCAATTCCTGGATCTGATTCAGGAAGGCAACATCGGTTTGATGAAGGCTGTCGATAAATTCGAGTATCAGCGTGGCTACAAGTTCTCGACGTATGCGACTTGGTGGATTCGTCAGGCGATTACGCGTGCGATTGCGGACCAGGCGCGCACGATTCGTATTCCTGTGCACATGATCGAAACGATCAACAAGCTGGCCAGGACGGAACGCTATCTGGTGCAAGAGCTCGGGCGTCCGCCAACTCCGGATGAAATTGCGGAGAAGATGGACATGCATGTTGAGAAAGTACGTAAAGTTCTCAAAATCGCCAAAGAGCCGATCAGTCTGGAGACGCCGATTGGTGAGGAGCAGGATTCTTCGCTCGGGGATTTCATCGCCGACGAGGATGCTGTCAATCCGTCCGATGCGGTTGTGAACTCGAATCTCGCCGATCAGACGCGCAAGGTTTTGTCGACGCTGACGCCGCGTGAGGAAAAAGTTCTGCGGATGCGTTTTGGAATCGGTGGCAAGAGCGATCATACGCTCGAAGAAGTTGGCCAGGATTTCAATGTTACGCGTGAGCGTATTCGTCAGATTGAGGCGAAGGCGCTTAAGAAATTGCGTCATCCCAGCCGCGCAAAACAGCTTGAGAGCTTTGTAGATTTCTGATGTTTCATTGAGAAGTCTATGATTCCTGGTTGAGAATTATAAAAACCGCCGATTCTTTGGAGAGAATCGGCGGTTTTTTTGTGGATGGAATCTGCTTGAAAAATTAGAGGCTGGCGAGGACGGCTGCGCCCAGGGGGCCGGCATCGTCGCCCAGGGTAGGAAGGCGGATATCGAGATCGTCACGGGCAGAGGCCATGATAAGCGGCGGTATTTTGGTCAAAACGCGTTCGCGAAAATCAAAGCAATTCATGATGACGCCGCCGCCGAGCAGAAGAACGCCGGGGTTGAGCAGGGTGCAGGCGTTGGCCAGTGTGAGCGCGAGGTAGTCGGAGGCGCGGGTCCAGAGTTCGTCGAGTTCGGGGACGGAATGTGCCATGGCGTCGGCGCGGCCCAGGTCGACGAGGTTGTGGTCGTCGTCGCGAAAAAGCTGGTTGAGTTGGAGAGAATTGGCGATGGTTGCGACTTGCGTTTCCAGGTGGACGCCGCCGGCGTAGGCTTCGACGCATCCGCGCTGGCCGCATCCGCAGAGACGGCCGTTGACGACGACTTTGGTGTGGCCGATTTCTCCGGCTTTGCCGCCGGCGCCGAACATGAGTTTTCCGTCGTCCAAAATGGCGCCGCCGATGCCGGTTCCGACATAGACAGCAAGCACATCGGAGGAGGAGGTTACGGCGCCGGCGATGTGTTCTCCCCAGAGCAAGGCTTTGAGATCGTTGATGATTCTCACACGCGTCGAACCATACCTTCCCTGCAACTTCTTGCGTAACAAACTCGCCAGGGCCACATCTCGCCAGCCCAGATTCGGGGCGTTTACGATCAGTTCGCCGTCGGCGGACATCTGTGCAGCGAGTCCGATGCCGACAGTGTGTAAATCGGTGGGAGAAATGTTGCTGGTTGTGGCGAGTTCGTCGAAAGCCTGGTCGAGCATGGTGAGCAAGATCTGGGCGATTTCCTCGGGCATGGTGGTGTCGCGGACGCGTGCGCGGGCCTGGGCGACGCAGGTAAAACTGGCGTCATACAGGGCGAGTCGTGCGTTGGTTCCACCGACATCGAATCCAGCAAGAAGTTTCATAATCAGATACCATTCAGGAGTTTGAGGAGGACGGGGTAGTTTTTACGACCGTTGGCTGAATTGTCAAATGGTGTGGACTGCGTTAAGGGCAATGGGATGTGTTCAGGATGAAATGTGTGCACGGATTGGTGAAGTGTGTTGCGGACAGTGAGCTGCTGGAAGGAGAAATACCGATGAAAAATCGAAGTGCAAAATGGGTGATTTTGGCGAGTTTGTTGGCGCTGGCGGGAGTTGTTGCGGTGCCGGCGCAGGCCGATGCGTTTCTTCTCACGTTTGGTGGCGGGTTGAAAGGCGGGCTGACCGGTTCGGCGGCGCAGGGAGCGGGCAAGCATGACAGCATCCAGGCGACGAATGGCGGCGAGTATGTTTTGAATCCGAATGGATTGTATCCGATGGTGGGTGTGGGCGGTGCTTTCGGGTTGGTTTTGGAAGTGCGCGCGATGGATTTTATTGGTCTTGAGACGGGATTTTATTATTCGCGTGATAATGGCTCGGGTTGGAACGATTTCCTGGATGGCGGCGGCAATAAGCTGACGCGGATTCATCAGGAGCAGGCGACGACGGCGTATCATATTCCGTTGTTGTTGAAGGGAAGTATTCCGGGGCCGTTGCTGCGTCCGTTTCTGGGCGTTGGCGTTGAATTCGTGCGGCAATCGAGCAGTGAATTGACGTACAGCGAGGACACGAATACGACGATGGCGACGCAGTTGCAGGCCAGAAATACAATTGTGACTTCGAATTATACGGTTTTGCTGGCGACGCTGGGGATGGATATCAAGCTCGGGCCGGTTCGGATTCCGATTGAGCTTCGCGCTGGTTACAATCTGGGGTTTGATAAGAAATTGAGCGAGCGTGCGACCTTTGAGGCTGGCAATCCTGGAAAACTTACGTACAACGGCAAATATCAAGGTCATGTGGGGCTTTTCACAGGCTTCCTTTACGACTTTGACCTGCTGCTATAGATTACGGCGGCTGTAGAAAATAAATGAAAATACGTGACTTTTTACAGAAATTTTTAGGAGGCAACATGAGCCAATTGAAGAGTTTTGATGAGGTTCCAGCAGATTATGTACCGGGAACGGGTGAGTTGCATGCGGTGATTCACACGAATCTGGGTGAGATCGATATCCTGTTGTACGAAAGTCGCGCGCCGAAGACGGTTGCGAACTTTGTGGGGCTTGCGACCGGCAAGCGCGAGTACACGGATATGGAAACGATGCAGCCGAGCAACAAGCCGTATTATGATGGTGTGATTTTCCACCGTGTGATTCCTGGATTCATGATTCAGGGCGGAGATCCGTCGGGTACGGGTCGTGGCGGTCCGGGCTATAAGTTTGCGGATGAGTTTCATCCGGAGCTTCGTCACAACCGTCCGGGGCTTTTGTCGATGGCCAATGCTGGTCCGGCGACGAACGGCAGCCAGTTCTTTATTACGCTTGCGCCGACGCCGCATCTGGATAATCGCCATGCGATTTTCGGTGAAGTGGTGAAGGGCATGGATGTGGTCGAGAAGATTGGCAATGCGCCGCGCAATCATCAGGATCGTCCGCACGATGAAATCGTGATGGAGCGTGTTGAGATCAAGCGCGTGTAATTACGCCTACACATCGAAATTCATTCACGAGGACATGGAATCATGACGGATCATCAGGGTATCCGAATCGGTTTGCTTGCGGCGGTGGCTTTTATCGCGGGTTCGTGGTTGCCGCTGGAGGCGCGTGCGCTTGATCTGGATGTCGGCGCACGAATCGGTGGCAACTGGAGTATTCTGGAGCGTCCGACCGATCCGGTGGGTGCGCCGACGATTCTGCATGGTTCCGCGTTCTCGGGATTTGGGTTTACGCTGGGCGGGACGGTTTCGGGGGAAGTGTATCGCCTGGATGGTTCGGCCAGGTTGTTGCTGAGTGCGGATTTTCTGTACGGGCTGCAGTCGGGCAGCGGTTATGCGGAGCACGCAAGCAGCGGGCAGAAGCGAACGGTGACGTTTTCGACGCATACGTTGCGCGTGCCGGTGCTGGTGCATCTGGCCGGGCATCGGCGTGAGAACGGGTTACGGCTGGCGGCCGGGCCGGAATTGATCATGGGACTGGCCAGCAAGTCGGAGGTTGTCGAGGAGAATATTCCGGGCAGTCCGGTACCGTTGGAGACCGTTCCGAAAACGTATCTTGGTGGGACTTTTTTGCTGGCGTTTGACTATTATCAGGCGAGGTATTCGATTCCCGTAGAGGCGCGTTTTACGTGGAATCCGTTTGTGGGCAAGTCCACAAAAGATCGTTTTGAAGGTTATAGAGATTTTAACAATCCGGGCAGTTATCAGGCTGTGTTTTCCTGGCAAATTTTGTTGATGACAGGAATCAGTTGGAATCTCTGAGCAAGTTGGTTCAGAGGATAAGAACGCGGAAAACTTGTGGGTTTATAGAGGGCTGTGCATGACGGAAGTTTCCGTGTCTCTGGGTCGTCCCGAATTTTATATCAATCGGGAGTTAAGCTGGCTTGAGTTCAATCGTCGTGTGTTGGATCTGGCGCTTGATCCGACGATTCCGTTGTTGGAACGGCTAAAATTCCTGTGTATTTCGAGCACGAATCTCGATGAATTTTTTGAGGTTCGCGTTGCGCGGATCAAAAAGCAAATTGAGCTAAAAGCGGTGCAGACCGAGGTGGACGGGATGACGCCGAGCCATCAGTTGCAGCTGATCGGCGAGAAGGTTCATGCGTTTGTGGACGATCAGTACCGGGCGCTGAACGAGGTTTTGTTGCCGGAGCTTGAGCAGGAAGGCATCCGGTTTATTCGGCGCACGGAGTGGACGAAGCGGCAGCAGAGCTGGATCAAGGAGTATTTTGAGAAGAAGGTTTTGCCGCTTTTGACGCCGCTGGGCAGTGATCCGGCGCATCCGTTTCCGCGGGTTCTCAACAAAAGTCTGAATTTTGTGGTGTCGATGGAGGGCAAGGACGCGTTCGGGCGTACGGGCGGCATTGCGGTCGTGCAGGCGCCGCGCAGCTTGCCGCGCTTGATTCCGCTGCCGGAATCGATTGCCGACGGAAAATACAATTTTGTGTTTTTGACTTCGATCATTCACCAGCATGTGAACGTGTTGTTCGCGGGCATGGAGGTGACGGGGTGCCATCAGTTTCGGTTGACCAGAAACAGTGAACTTTATGTCGATGAGGAAGAGATCGACGATCTGTTGCTGGCGCTGGAAGATGAGTTGTCGACGCGCAATTACGGGGAGGGCGTGCGGCTGGAGGTGGCGGATAATTGTCCGCTGGAAACGGCGCAGTACTTGTTGCGGCAGATGGGTTTGACGGAAGCAGATCTGTATCAGGTCAATGGTCCGGTGAACTTGAATCGTCTGATGGCGTTGTATGTGGGCGTCGATCGGGCGGATTTGAAGTATCAGTCGTTTGTGCCGGGGTTTCCCAGGCAGGAGCTTCGGCAGGGCGATGTTTTTGAGACAATTCGCCAGGGCAATGTGCTTTTGCATCATCCGTATCAGGCGTTTTTGCCGGTGTTGGATTTTATCCGGCAGGCGGCCAACGATCCGGCGGTGCTGGCGATCAAGCAGACGTTGTATCGGACCGATCCGGATTCGCCGCTGCCGGCGGCGCTGGAAGACGCGGCCAGAAATGGCAAGGAAGTGACGGCGGTCGTGGAGCTGCGTGCGCGTTTTGATGAGGCGTACAACATTCAGATCGCGAATCGTTTGCAGGATGCCGGCGCGCATGTTGTGTACGGGATCATCGGCTACAAAACGCATGCGAAGATGTGTCTGGTGGTGCGTCAGGAAGGCGATGGTTTGCGGCGTTATGTGCATATGTCGACGGGCAATTATCATCCGAAGACGGCGCGGATTTATACGGATTTTGGCTTCATGAGCTGTGATCCGGAGATTACGCGGGATGTGCACAAGGTGTTTCAGCAGCTAACGGGGCTGGGGCGCGCGATGAAGTTGAAGCGGCTTTTGCAGGCGCCGTTTTCGCTGCACAAAACGATGCTCAAGTTGATTCGCCGTGAGATCCGACATGTCAAAGAAGGGCGCGAGGGGCGGATCATCATCAAGGTGAATGCGCTGACAGAGGCAAAGTTGATCCGCGCGCTGTATAAGGCGTCACAGGCCGGGGTGCAGATCGACCTGATTGTGCGCGGAATGTGTTGTTTGCGGCCGGGTGTGCCGGGTGTGTCGGAGAATATCCGGGTGCGCAGCGTGCTGGGGCGGTTTTTGGAGCATTCGCGGGTGTATTATTTTGGCAATGGCGGCGAGGGGAACGAAGAGATTTATTGCGGCAGCGCGGACTGGATGCATCGCAATATGTTGCGGCGGATCGAGGTGGTGTTTCCGGTTCGCGACGAGGCGCTGGCGGCGCGTGTGTATCGGGAGGGGTTGCAGCTTCATCTGGAGGACAACACGTTTGCCTGGGAGCTGAACTCGGATGGGACGTACACGCGTATTGTGCCGGAAGAGGGCGCGAAGCCGATTACGTCGCAGAAGATTTTGTTGAAAGAGCTCGGGGAAGCGGTCGAATTGCGCTGATTTTCTGTACGTCTATCGGTGGAAGGGCGATTCGTCGGCCAGTTGTAGGATGTGCGCTTCGATGGCGGCGCGTTCGCGGCCGATGAAATCGGTGATGGCCATGCGCAGGCGTGGATCGTGGATGAAGTGCGCGCTGTAGGTGCGGGTCGGGGTGAAGCCGCGCTCGAATTTGTGTTCGCCGCCGGCGCCGGGTTCAAAAACCTGGACGTTGTTTTCGATGCACCAGGTGATGGCGCGGTACATGCAGACTTCAAAATGGGTGAATTCGATGTCTCTCTGAGCGCCCCAGTAGCGGCCGTAGAGGCGGTCGTTTTTGTACAGATTGAAGGCGCCGGCGAAGGGTTTTCCGTCCTGGTAGGCGGTGACCAGGTGCAGGCGTTCGGGCAGGATGTGCAGGAGTTCTTCGAAGAATTCTTGGTTCAGGTATTGCTGGCCGTAGTAGAATTTTTGGACGGTGTCCCGGTAGTAGACAAAGGCGCGCTGGAGGTCTTCGCTGGTGATGGGTGCGCCGGAATGTGCGGTCTGGATCTGGGTGGTGACGCCTTGTTCGGCGAGTTTTTTGCGCTCGCGGCGGATGTTGGCGCGGCGTTTGGAGCGAAAGCGGCTCAAGAAATCGTCAAAAGAGGCGAAGGCGTCGTTTTTCCAGTGGTATTGCAGGCCGAGGCGAACCGGCAGGCCGAGTTCTTCAAAGACTTTGATTTCGTCTTCGGTAATGAAATTGAAATGTACGGAGGACAGGTCGTTTTCTTCGGCGAACTGGATGGCAGCCGCAGCGAGCATGAGGCGGACTTCGTGCGGGTTGTCAGCCTGCGGATCTACGAGCAGGCGTGCGCCGGTAACGGGTGTGAAGGGAACGGCCACGATGGCTTTGGGGTAATATTGCATGCCGACGCGGTGAGCGGCGTCGGCCCAGCCCCAGTCGAAGACAAATTCGCCGGATGAATTAAATTTTAGATACAGGGGCAGGGCGCCGACGATTTTCTCGGAATTATCAGAGGCACGGGCGATGAAAATCTGGGGGATCCAGCCGCTATCGGCGCCGACGCAATCGGTGGTTTCGAGTGCGGCGAGGAAGCCGTGTTCCAGAAACGGACTGCCGTCGCCGACCAGGTGATTCCAGGTGTCGGGAGCGATTTTCGTGACGCCGCTCAGGATTTCGATGGTGTATTTTGTGGTCATTTTTTCGGTTTTTTCGGTTCATGGGGGAGACGTTCGGTGTGGCGTTTGTGAATGTAACATGCAGGGGAGTTTATTCGATTGATAGAATGAATAGGTTTGGGGATTTGGAACCAGGGTTCGGGTTTTGGCGGGCTTTGCCCGAAAAAATGGAACCTGGGTTCGAGTTCTGGCGGGCTTTGCCCGGAAAAATGGAACCTGGGTTCGAGTTCTGGCGGGCTTTGCCCGCTGGAGTTGTAACCGAGGTTCGGGTTTTGGTGGGCTTTGCCCGCCGGAGTTGTAACCGAGGTTCGAAGTTTGGTGGGCTTTGCCCGGAAAAATGGAACTTAGGTTCGAAGTCTGGTGGGCTTTGCCCGCTGGAGTTGTAACCGAGGTTCGGGTTTTGGTGGGCTTTGCCCG